>DNDO01000118.1:8387-27203 GCA_003484265.1 Anaerolineae bacterium | reverse complement strand
AAGGAAATCTTGATGGCTATGTTTGATTTTGGAGTCGTACATCGGTGGGGGGCGATGAATCATTCCTCGCCAATATTATGCCCCTCAGGGATATGCACCTGCTTTTCCCTGCCCAACTCCAATGAGCGTTGATACGCCGCCCAGACTGCGCGTGATATCGCTGTGCGGAAGCCTGCCTTTTCGAGATAGTACAACGCCTCGGCAGAGGTGCCACCAGGCGAAGTAACTTGATTCCGAAGTGTGGCAGGGTGCCGTTCCGCGTTGTGGTAGTAGGAAACCGAGCCTTTGATCGTCTGCAGGACGAGTTGCTCGGAAATGCGGCGCGAGAATCCCATGTGCACACCGGCGTCAATCAAGGCTTCGGTAAATAGAAACACGTACGCAGGTCCGGATCCGGAAAGAGCCGTTGCCATGTCGAGGTAGCTTTCATCCTCGACGAAGACCTCGTCACCGAGCGCGCCGAGAATGGCGCGAGCCATATCTTGCTGTTCGTCTGTCACTTCTTTCGATGAAGTCCAAACAGTAATGCCTTCGCCGATCTGGCCGGGTGTGTTCGGCATCGAGCGCACGACAGATTTATGCTTTAGCCCCGCTCCGATCTTCTTCATGTTCGCACCCGCAATAATGGACAGAACCAGCGCATCGTTGCGGATGCCCTTTAGCCCCTTCATGACATCGCTGAGACGTTGCGGCTTGACGGAAAGCACAACCACATCCGCGTGTGAGACGGGGGACGCGTTATCCGTAGTTGATTTGATCCCATATTTTTTTTGCAGTTCCGCCCCGCGTTCTTCGCGCGGACCCGTGGCAGTGATGTTCTCAGGCTTTGCAAGTTTCTTGCGAAGCAAACCTGCGATCATGGCTTCCGCCATCACGCCCGAACCGATAAATGCGATTTTCTTTTTCAACATGATTTCCTCCAGTGTCTGTCACCAGCTTATTATAAACAAACGAGCGGACATTTGTCCGCTCGTTGATTGGTGTTGCCGTTAATGTTTTATGCTACAGCCAATTGTTCTATGCTTTGTTTCTTGACCTGCCGTCTTTTCATTTTTGCGGCGAGCATCCTGGCTTGTCTGTTCTGCGCGGAGCGGATGATCAACTTCATGAATTTGTGATGATCATATTGCGGGTCGCTGAGCAGGGAGAAGTCAGCGGAGCCCGGTTCATGCGGCGCGTAGAAGATCCCGCAGTTCGGGTTGATCTCAAGCATGTGGATCGTGCCGTCCGCGTCCATGCGATAGTCACAGCGGGCATAGCCGTTTCCGTTCATTGCTTTGAACATGCGCGAGGTCTGCTCGCGCAGGACTTTCTCGATCCGCTGGTCATCCACCGCCGCAACCGACATCTTTTCGTAATCGACCCACTTCATATCGTAATGCTTGAAAGACTCGCCATCGGGGAAGATGAACTCGACCGGTTTGAATGTGATCGGATACTTCGGGTCGTCGGGGTTTTCAGCGACAAGACAGGTGAACTCTCGCCCTTCGATGAACTCTTCGAGAAGCGCGCGCCCGAAATCCTTTATTTCGAGCTCGACCTGTTCCTTGAGTTGTTCAAGATTCTCACAGCGCGATTTGCGCGTGATGCCTATGCTGGCATAACCATGCGGCGGTTTGACGAGAACAGGATAGTTTAACTTTTTGGCTGCGCGTTCAACATCCTCGATGCGGTCCACCATTGCCCAATTGGGCGCAGGTACATTTGCCTTCTTTGCATATACCTTCATTTCCTGGCGGGATGGGTCGAAGAATTTTGAACCGGCGCCGGTGAATGCCAGTCCCATTTTTTCCATGAGCTGTACAAGCCCCACGCCTGACAACGCATCATCGGGAGTGCCGTCGCAGAGATTGATGAACACTTCCACACCTTCGTTGATGAGATCGCGCATCTGTCCTTCCACGTTGACCGGGTCCACGCGGTGATGTTTCCATTTGAATCCGTTCATGTGTGCTGACGGATCATACGGCTTGTCGTTAGGATCGTCAGGAACGCTTGATAGTACACATATATACATTTCGAGTCCTTTTCTAAATCGATCAAGTTGTTTCAACTGGCAATTACCTTGTCTTGATCGTGCTGCATATTCATATTGCATCATACATTTTTATTTTATTGTTCATGTATGTTTTATATTGCATGCAATAATGATATGCGACTATATGAATTGTATCTATATAAGTTGAATTAAGTAAAGGTTTTTATGATGATATATAACTTAAAAAATTGTAAGAATTTTCAATGATGATATTTATATTTATACAATGTTATGAATTTATTTTTTGGATCGGAGCCGTATCTTGCGTTATTCATTTGTATTACATGTTCGTTGATTATAAGAATCATCCTTACCGATCAATGCAATGAAAGTAGAAATATAAAGAGAACAACATGACACTTCATTCAGAGATTTTCGAACAATCGGCAAGACTTGCTTGGGCGGGAGAACCTCGCATCGCAATGATGTTAGGCAACTTTCTTTGACATGATGATATCCGGCTTGCCTCTTCCATTCGCATCGATGACAACGCCTGTAATGATGTACCCCATCTTTTGATAGAACTCAAACGGATGCCTCTTCAAGTTCTTGATGTTCCTCACCTGATCCCAAAGGTTTTCATACAGATCAATATTTGATAATGAAGTCATGCTATTTTCATCATCCGAACCGAGCGTGATCGTCAACCCTCCCCGCGCACGGACTTGTTCCTCAAAATCCACAATCAACGCTTTGCCAATTCCATTGCCTTGCAAATTCGGCTTTACCGCCAGAGGATGTAACTCCCACACGTTGCCGTCGTATTGCGATATACCGCCGATCATGCCGAGTAAATTGCCGTCTTCGTCAACCGCCGCGCGGCAGATTCTTCCCGCTTCGAGCATTTCATTTACTTCTTGCAACGCCTCTTCAAAAGTTGACCACGCTTCAGGCCAATGTTCATGGAACGCATCCACGAGTAGTTGTGCGGCTTGCTGGATAAATTTCATGTCAGTGGGTTGGGGGGTGGTGATTTTCATTTCTAGAATATTCCGGTGACTGAGTAGTCCGCCGCGCTGAGCGGAGTAATGGAGAAATCGAAGCTGAGTAGAACATGTCGAAACCACCAATAAGCAAAATTCTTTTATTTACTTGATGGTTTCGATACGGTCTTCGCCCCACTCAACCATCGACGCGCTATTAATTCCAAAACTGCGGAAGGTATTCCTTGTATTCGGTCAGATAATCTTCCAGTATTTTCTTTGCTGTGCTGATGTCTGCGACAACGGGGTCGAGCAACAGACATTGCATAGCCTTTTCACGCGAACCTTCGACAGTCGCATCCACACATAACTGAGCGACAGCGGTCTCCCTTCGGCATAATTCTGCGATCGGTTCGGGCAACGCTCCCGCATGGACGGGATGAATCCCTGCGCCATTTACCTGCACGGGCGTCTCGACGGTTGCGCCCAATGGCAGGTTGGATATCTGCCCGATGTTTGGAAGATTTGCAGCGAGATGATGATGACTCCCTGCGCCGGATATGTTCTCGATAATCTCTATCGCGCCTTCGCTGTCTGTAGCGAGTAAAGATTCAATCGTCGCGTTGCCGCCTGCCATTTCGTTCAAACGATGAAGTTCAAACTCACGCACATTTGCAAACAATTCCCAATCATATAAACGGAGGTTGTAATGTTCCCAGGGTTTTGTGTTTGGGTCGCTCATCCAGGGAAGGTACTCGCACAGGTGCGTATCCCCGGGGACGGGGAACAAACCGAAGGCTGAGAAAATATCCCTCGTCAGCGGTTCAAATTTCGGGTCCAGTTCGAAGAAGCGTTTTTTGAAGCGCGGATAAAGGTCTTCGCCGGTGCGTTTATCATTAATGGAAAGAATCCAGGTGAAATGATTCAATCCAGCCGCGCGGATATCGATCAGCGGGACGATCTGTTCCTTGATGCGGTGTTGAATGGGATGTTGATCCACAGCTGCATGCATGCCGGTGAGACCATCAGGAATCTCGATGCCGAGATCGTCCGCGAGCGCAACGCCGACCATTGCATAGCCTTGATAGATCTGATGACACAAGCCAACCGATTTGATCTTGCTGTGGCGGTTGATGGCATCACAAATGCGGATCATGGGATTGGTGAAGTTGACGAACCACGCATCGGGGCAGGCTTGTTCCATATCCCGCGCGATCTGCATAATTGGACCGATGTTGCGCGCGGCGTGCGCGAAGCCGCCAGGACCTCCGTTCTCAGCATAGGGCTGACGCACGTTGTATTTGAGCGGGATTTCAAAATCCCTTTGCCACAAATTTTCGCGCGCACCGACTTCGATGGCATTGACTACAAATTGACTGTCGGACAATGCGTCTTGATAATTCTTTTGAGCAGTGACGACAAAGCCCGCCTCCCACTCACGATTGAGCCTGTCTGCCAGACGATGGACAATATCCAGGCTGTCTGCATTTCTGTCAACCAGCGCAAGCGTTGAGCCTTTGAGTTTCTTCGAGCGCATGATCGCGGAGAGGGTGTTCTCGCCGAACGATGCCGAGCCTGCGCCGATGACCGTGATCTTGGTGGGGAGGGGCATGGATTCTCCGGTGTCAGGTTTCAGGTAAAAAACTAGGACATGGCGATTATATCAACCATGTCCTAGTTCGTTTTATAAACTTCTCGTGGTCACTCCCCAATCGTGACCTCCGCCGTCATCCCCCATAACAACCCTTTCGTTTGTTTATCAAGTGCAATCTTTACCTTGAAGACCACATCTCCGCCGACGGTATCTGCTTTTGGTGCAATGGCAGTGACCTTGCCGCTGATGGTTTCATTCAAGGACTCCACAAAGATGGATGCGGGATCACCAACTTTGATCTTCATTATGTCGCGTTCGCTCAGATCCGTTGTTTCGATGATCAGGTTATCCAATGTGGCAAGCGCGATGACAACTTGTCCCTGCTGGACGAGTTCACCGGGAATGACATCAAGTGATGCGATCGTTCCGTCGTACGGCGAGGTCATTGTGTTCTGCGCAAGTGTCGATTGTGTGATCTCCATCGCAATCTTTGCTCGTAAAGCCTGATTATCGGCGAGTTCGCGCACCTCGGGGTGAACAACATCCCAGAACGTTTTTCCGTTCCTGAAATCTTTTACACGCTTATATCTTTGCAGTTCGGCGTACGCTTCAGCGGAGCGATACGCGGCATCTGCGGCAACAACTGCGTATTCGAGGTCCGGCGTATTTAAAACGATCAGCGGTTGACCGGCTTGCACGTTGTCGCCCTCACTGACAAATACTTCCTTGACTGGTGCGGAGATGAGGAATCCCATGCGCGATATTTGCGCAGGGACAACAACTGCGGAGGCGATCACGCTTCCCTTTTGTTTTGTTTCGTCCGAAGCGAATACAGATGTAGGACTGACCGCTGTAACGATCAAGGCAAGCAGGAGAGGGAGCGTCCATATTTTGTTTCTTTTCATTTGCGCCTCTCCTATTCGCCGTTTTGAATGGTCACGTCGGCGCTCATACCCCATAGCAAACCCTCGGGTTGATTATCGAGGGCAATCGTCACGGTGAAGACAACGTCGCCGCCGAGTGTGGAGCCGATGCGGTCAATGTCCACTACTTTGCCGCTGAACTCTTCGTTCAACGCTTCGATGAAAACTGCCGCTGATTGCCCAACCTGCACCCTGGTCACATTACGTTCGCTCAGGTCGGTTGTTTCGATCTGGTAATGTGAAAGATCAGCCAGCATGATCACGACCTGCCCCGGTACAACAGTCTCTGCCGGTGCAATATCAACGGATATGACCGTGCTGTCAATCGGCGCGATAAGTACGGATTGTGCATCAAGTGTCGCATTGGCGAGATCAAGCAAAGCCTGCGCGCGATCGACATCCGCCAGTGCGGTTTGAAGATGTGCCTCATTGGTCCCAATGCGCCTCAAATAGCGGACCTGAATGTTTGCCGCCTCCAAATTTGCATCTGCCTCGCGGACCCTTGCTTCTAGGAGCTTGGTATCGACTTTCGCAAGCACATCGCCTGCCGTTACCTTGTCCCCAACATTTACGTTGACTTCTGTTACGCGCCCAACGGCGGCAAAGGAAAGTTTTGCGTTGGTCACTGGGACAATGATCGCCGAGGCTTTGATACTGCCTCCGCTGGTTTGGCTGTTGTTATTGTTCGGTGGCGCACTGCCATCACCTATTGTCACAGTCGGGATGGGTTCCGATGCGGAGGTTGAACCGCATGCTGATAAGACCAGTGACACCATAACAATTACGACTAAATATGTTCTCTTCATTCTCTATTACTTCCTTAGCGGGTGACAGTCAACTTTTGTTTACTGTCACCTTTTACTAGTTACTTTCCGTTGACGTTTTCGTCTTTTGTGATCAAGCCATCTGCCAAGGAGACTACGCGTGTGGCGTAGTTGATCACACGCTGATCGTGGGTGGCGAACACAAAGGTGACACCAGTCTCCTTGTTGAGTTTTTTCATGATCTCCATAACATGCGTACCATTTTCAGAGTCGAGGTTTGCGGTGGGTTCGTCAGCGAGGATCATTTTGGGGTTAGTGGCAAGCGCTCTAGCGACTGCGACGCGTTGTTGTTGTCCACCGGAGAGCTGGTCGGGACGGTGTCCGACACGATCAGAAAGTCCAACTGCGTCCATCAATTCCATAACACGGGCTTTATGATTCTTTTCGCCCATAAGCAGCAGGGGTAATTCCACATTTTCATAAGCGGTCAGCGTGGGAACCAGCGCAAAGAATTGGAAGATGAATCCAATGGTGCCTTTACGCAAGTCCGCGCGCTGATTGCGATTCATGTTTGTGGCTTCCTGATTGTTTATAAATACTTTGCCCGAGGTTGGCATATCAAGACAACCGATCAATTGCAACAGGGTGGTCTTGCCAGAGCCGGAAGGACCCACTAAAGTGGTGAATTCTTTTTCGCCAATGGTCAGGTCGACACCGCGAAGGGCGTGGGTTTCCACTTCGCCTATTTTGTATACGCGAGTAATACCTGTAAGTTTTGCTACGTCCATGAAGTTTCTCCTTATCCGTCAATTTGACAGGGTATTGTATTTATTAGTTGTTCGTGTGAAGGGCCTCCACAGGTTCAAGTTTGGATGCCTGTGAAGCGGGGTAATATCCAGAAAGAATGGTGATCAACAAGGCGGCAATACTTACGCTGATAACGTCACCAATGGTGGGGTAAGGGTAGATTGCGGTTCCAAACATAAATCCTGAGTTTGCCGAAATACCTACATCACCAATGAAAAAACCTGTTTGAGAGAAATACAGAACCAGAGGTACGCCGATTGCGAGTCCAATAATGACGCCGCCAATTGCCAGCAGGGTGGCTTCGATCAGGAAGAGGGATCTGATCTGTCTGCCTTTCAATCCTAGCGCGCCCAGAATACCAATCTCACGGGTGCGTTCGTATACAGCCATCAAAAGCGTATTCATGATAACGGTTGAGGTAACTCCCAACACCATCAGGTTGAAGAAGAACATCATGGCATTGGATAACTGCTCAACGATGATTATGAGTTTATTGAGTTCTTCCCAATCTTCAACGATATATCCCGGAGCATTGATGGCGGCCTTGACCGCTGCGGTATCATCCATTTCGTGCAGGAGGATATAGATCATGCTGGCAAAGTTTTCGGTGCGGGAAATTGTTTGTGCTTTTTCCAGAGGCATCAGGATGGTCGCTTTGTCATAACCCGGTGTATTCGTTGTGTACACACCGCGAATGGTAAAACGCTGTTCATCCGTATCACCTTCGGAAGTATTAAGGATCAAGTCGATCGAATCACCGGGGTATAGGTTTAAGCTTTCTGCCAGCGGCAAGCCGATCAATACTCCTTCGCGATCATCCGGCGTGAGAAACTCTCCAAAGACAAGACCCTCTTTATACATGGCATTGGCTACAGATGGGGGATCGATCCCAAGGACCTGTACACCGACGGTCTCATTTTTGTATGCGATGATACCGCTTATGTTCAAGCGCGGGCTTGCCGCTTTGACTTGCGGGATATCATCGATCTGATTTGATATTTCAAGAGGCGCTTCGATCATGTCCTGGCGCTTCAGGCTCATATTCTCATCTTTATAGTCCTCGGCATGGATTTGTAGATGGCCAGTGCGCAGGTTGATGGTGAGGTCAAGCGAGCCTCGCATTTCGCCGCGGATGGTCGCTGACATGAATAGTAATAAGGCTGTGCCTACCGAAATCGCAAAAGCGGATAGCACAGAGCGGCGTTTGTTGCGCCCCAGGTTACGTAATGACATTTTTAGAATGTAATTCATACTCACTCTCCTAAACGTGGTGCAGAGCATCTGCAGGTTCGCGCCGCGATGCTTCCATAGCCGGATACAGAGCAGCGATTGTGGAGATCAGAGCCACCATCCCGGCGCGCTGTAACGTCAGATTAACATCGAAGACGGGATAGATATGCGAACCCATGAGCGCCATATAGTCGACCATGTCAACGGCGAAGCCGTAGTTAAGTCCGTAAATACCAAGCACCGCGGTGATCAAATATCCCAGGATCGTGCCAGCAACAGCGCCGACAAGACCGATCATGATGCCTTCGAACAAGAAGAGCAGTGTAATTTGCCCAGGCTTTAGCCCAATGGCACCCAGGAGTCCGATCTCTTTGGTCCGCTCGTAGATCGCCATCAGTAAGATATTGAAGATGCCGATCGCGGCGATGCCAAGGATGACGGCGCTGAAGCCGGTCATAACGGCATTTTTCATCTCAACGGTTGAACTCAACTCAGGGATGGCGGTTCTCCAGGTCGTGATCTCATATCCCGGTAAAGAGGCTTTGAGTTCCTCCACTATGGGATTTTCCCTCCCTGTGACTTCTGTAAAGAGGATCACTTCAGTTACGTTATCGCCCAGCCCATAAATATCTTGAGCGGCATTCAGGGAAACGTAGACTACCTGGCGTTCCAGCGACGGCAAATTGATGTCGTAGACGCCGATGACTGTCATCGTACGTTTGCTCATCTCTTCGTTAACGGATTTGCCACTCAAAGGGATGCGGTCACCAACGCTTATCCCCATAGCCTCTGCCAGACCTTGCCCAATGAAGATCGCATTTTCATCTTCCAGCTGTAGAAATCGCCCGGCGACAAGGAACTCATCCTGCATGACGGGATTAACGGGTTTCTCTTTTTCCGGCTCTATTCCATAAATACTTACAGGGAAAACACCCTCACGATTGGTGACCAGACCGCCTGTATTGGCGTGTCGTAATGCCACTTCTACACCGGGGCTTGCCTCCGCGGCTTGAACAGCGTCCAGCCCATTACCCATGGGTAGCATGGGGTTTGCACTGTAGGAATCTTCATATCCGATGGCGCGTATCTGAATATTTCCGCCGCTCAACTTGATGGCATTGCCGTACACAGAACTCTCAAACCCGAAGATCATGCTGTCATACATGATCAAAAATGACATCATCATAGCCATGGCTGAGACAACGATCAGCGTCCTACGCCGATTCCGCCAAAGATTTCGCCAGGCTAACTTCAATGTGAGTTTCATTGATTTCTCCTTTTTCTAGACTTGCGTTTCAAATTGCGATTCTGTTTTTCGTAAACCATATTCCATTACGTATAGCAATTTATCGATCATCTCCTGCGTCTTCGCGGAGCGCACCCATTTCATAATATCTTTTTGCTTCGAGCCTTCGTTAATGATGTACGTGCTAATGGCATTGCTCCATGTTTCCATGACCATCACAGCCAGTTCCACATCCACGCTCGGATCCACTTCGCCGCGTTCGATGGCGCCCTCGATCATTGTCTTGAGTCCCTGTGATGTTTTTTCGCGGATATCTGCAAACGTGTTGCCGTAATACATCCCTTCGCCGAACATCACGCGGGTGATGGCTTGTGTCAATCGCGGGTGGGTGGTGTTGAACTCCATGCCGATCTTGATCATCCAGCGGAAATACTGGAACGTGTCCATGTTCATGTTCGGCGGGCGCTTATCCGTGAAGTATTCCATTTTTTCGTTTTCCAGAACAGTGAGTAAATACATGAAGACATCCTGCTTATCTTCAAAATACTGGTAGAAACTTCCCTTTGAGATTCCGCTATTTGCAACGAGGCGGTTCGTAGACGCGTTCTCGAGCCCATACTCTGCGAACTCCTCGATTGCCGCATTGACGATGGTTGCTCGTTTCTCTTCGGGAAGGTTTAGAAAAGTTTGTTTTGGCATATAGTTTAATTAACTCCTTTTGGATGAAGAACCCACCTCGAGCTTGACTGATATTTACTTAGCCTCAATAGATTGTTTCCCAACGCGGCTTTTCTCATTAAAATATCGCAGGTTATTCACGCGGTCGGTTCGTTGTAATGCTTTGGCAGTTCAAAACTCACACTGTCCATTTCAAAATATCAATCCTCCCAATAGCTAAAGGCACGGTCAAATACTTAACCAGAACCTTTAAAGCCCTGTAATCCGCGAAATAAAATTTTTTGCGTAGTGGATTTTCGAGCGCCGCATGACCCTTGGAATCTGAACATTACGCCGGGCTCAATGGTTACACTCATTTTCTTTACAACAGGCGCATTTGCGCCTGCATCGGTGAAAGTTAAATTCTCAACGCGTATCATTCTCGTTCCTTCTTGTCATCCCGCGGTAGTCGCTCACGGCAAAGTGGGGGATGTGACCAATAGGTCATATGACCATAAGGTCACATTATAGGACGATTCCGTCCCGTGTCAAGATGATTCGGATGAATTACGTGTCTTACTTAACCGAAAACTGCTGAGGCTTCGAGAAGCCGAATCTCCCCCAGAACATTTTCAACATCAGTCCTGCCCTCCAAAAAGCGACCGCCGCCATGCCATGCGCGAGCACTGCGAACAACGGCGGTGTTTGATGAGTGTAGTACGTCCAACATTCGCGCGTAGTGCCCCACACTTCTAGATAATATCCAAGCCCGGAACCGGCGATGAAAGTGATGAATGCAAAGCGATGATCTGTCGGCGTGAGAATAAGGAGAATGCACAGGATCAAAGCGAACCAGGTTAAGGACTTGTCAATGGTTGGGAAAACGAAGACCAGCATCAGGCTTAGGAAGGATGCGGAGGTTATCCAGTAGAGAGTCTTGAAATTAACCACGTTGGAAATCTTTTTTACACCATTTGTGTACTTCAGCCCCTTTGTGATCAATAAATTCAACACGCGTGTGATGCGGTCGATGGAGAGACTTGCTATCGGCCAGGCGGGGATGATCCATAACGGCGGACGTTCGTTTGTGTAATAGTGCCAGAGATTTGTTTGGGTACCCCACGATTCAATGGCAAGTCCGCCGCAGATGCCAACGAAGATGATGAGCAAATCGGTTTTGATATTTGCCCGCGCGATGATAGTAACTGACATAAAAGCGAAGATGCCGAGCAATAGCCAGTCCATGTATCGCCACCACGCGCCGTTCCAATCAACATACCCGAGATATTCCTCCGCAAGCGGCCACCAGATGTAGACGATGAGAAAGATCGTGAGCAGGAACCCGCCGAACAGGATACTGCTGTCGCGAGTCCAGATGTTTTTGAGCGCGGCGCGGACGATGGTCATGTGAGGGAATTATAGCAAGAGATGTCTACTCATGTTCAAACTTAAAATTTTATGAAAAGGTTACATCCGCCTTGCTTTTTTGTTAGGGGTCATCTACAATAAAATCTAACGGGTGGAATTTGACCGGTCGAAGAACTGGAAGTGAATATTAGGAGGTGCCTTGCGTTCGTGAAAACCGAACTTCACTAGCCAACATGCCTTTGAGGCGTATTTTGTCATCCCAGGATATATTTTAAGAGGAGAATAGCATGAATAAACGTTTGTCCAATTTGTTTTCTGTAACATTGGTGCTTGCAATGCTCATGAGCATGTTGTCAGTTACGCAGACAGCAGAAGCGGCTCCTGATCTATTTGCAAATTCATCAACAACTGTTTTTATCAATGAGATTCATTATGACAATACCGGCACAGACACTGGTGAATCAATCGAGATTGCAGGTCCTGCTGGCACAGACCTGACCGGTTGGAAAATTGTCTTGTACAACGGTTCCAATGGCGCAGTGTACGATACTGATACTTTGAGCGGAACGATCCCTAACCAGCAGGGCGGATATGGTACGGTCGTCCTGGCCTACCCGTCCAACGGGATACAGAATGGCGCGCCCGATGGAATTGCGCTGGTGAACGGAACTACTCTAGTCCAGTTCCTCAGTTATGAAGGGAGTTTCGCAGGAGTCGGTGGCGAGGCAAATGGAATTAACAGCACCGATATAGGTGTCAGTCAGGCAGGCTCCGAAGCAATCGGGTCATCACTGCAATTAACCGGAAGTGGCACGACTTATGGTGATTTCACATGGACCGCCACTTCAGCCAATACTTTTAGCAGCCCCAATACAGGGCAGACATTTATCGGCGGCGGAGGCGATTCGGCTCCATCCGTTTCAAGCACATCTCCTGTCAACGGGGCAACGGATATTGCCATTGATGCGAGCATAGATGTCACATTTAGTGAATCTGTCAATGTGACGGGTAGTTGGTTTGACATCTCTTGCGGAACCAGCGGCGTGCATACCGCAACAGTGAGCGGTGGTCCGACAACATTCACTCTTAATCCAGATTCGGACTTTGCAAACAGCGAAACCTGTACAACAACCATCTTCGCTACCCAGGTGACGGATCAAGATTCAAATGATCCGCCTGATAATATGGCAGCCGACTTCGTCTTCAGTTTTGATACGGTCGGCGTAATAGTACCAGTCCCGCTGGTGATTAATGAAGTTTTGGCTGACCCTGATGCGACGAACGGCGATGCGAATGGGGATGGCACGGTCAATACAACCCAGGACGAATTTGTAGAGATTGTCAACACGGATACAACCGCTTATGACATCAGCGGCTGGACGTTAAGCGATGCTGTCGGTCTTCGCCATACCTTCCCATCCGGCACTGTGATACCAGCCAGTTGTTCGGTTGTTGTCTTTGCCGGAGGCACTCCGACAGGCTGGTTTGGCGGCAGCCTCGTGCAAGCCTCCTCCACCAATCAACTTGGGCTAAATAACGGGGGCGATACGATAAAACTGAACAACGGCACAAGCGATGTGAAAACCTATACCTACGGAAGCGAAGGCGGAGACAACCAATCGTTGACGCGCGATCCGGATGTCACAGGCGGGGAACCGCTCGTGAAACACTCAACAGCCACCGGATCGGGCGGAGCGTTGCATTCTCCCGGAACAAAGATCGATGGAAGTCAATTCGCTGGATGTCCATTACCTGTCACTAAGATCCATGATGTTCAAGGAAATGGCGCCGCCAGCCCATTGGTTGGTCAGACGGTCGTTATTGACGGCATCGTTGTAGGCGACTTCCAGGACGGCGCAAGCGGTGTTAACGGCGACCTGAACGGCTTCCATGTTCAGGAAGAGGATGCCGATGCGGATGCAGACCCGATGACATCTGAAGGTATTTTTATCTTCGATGGGAGTTCCCCCAGCGTGAATATTCAGATCGGCGACCGGGTGCGTGTGGAGGGCGTTGTCTCTGAATTCAACGGTCTGACTGAGATCACATCCTTTAGCGGTGTTACGGTTCTGTCCAGTGGGAATCCACTTCCTGCCGCCTCGATCCTGTCATTGCCTGTAGCCACAGTGGATGCGTTTGAGGCTTATGAAGGCATGTACGTTACCTTCCCGCAGGCGCTTGTCATCTCCGAATATTTCAACTTCGATCGTTTCAACGAGATCGTACTCACCTCTGAACGGCACCTCACGCCGACGGCTGAATTTGAGCCGGGCTCACCTCAACAAATGCAGGCTGTTCAGGACTTCCTGCTTGATAAGATCACGCTTGACGATGGAAGAACAAGTCAGAACTCGGATCCAGCCATTCATCCGAATGGAAGCGCGTTCGATCTGACGAACCTGTTCCGAGGCGGCGATACCGTCTCCAATGTGACAGGCGTGATGGATTATGCATTCGGCCTCTACCGCATTCAACCAACGCAGGGCGCTGACTATACATCCGTTAACCTCCGCACAGCGTCACCCGAGCCGGTTGGCGGTACTTTGTCTGTCGCATCCTTCAATGTATTGAATTACTTTACTACTCTCGACAATGGCAATTGTCCTTATGCCGGTGGATGCCGTGGTGCGGACAATGCCGGTGAATTTACCCGCCAGCGGGATAAGATCATTGCCGCGCTTTCGATCATCGATGCTGATGTTGTCGGTTTGCTCGAGATCGAAAACCACCCCGGAGATGTCCCGACTGCCGACCTTGTCAGCGGACTTAACGATGTGATGGGCGCTGGAACCTATGCTTACATTGCAACAGGTGCGGTAGGTTCAGATGCGATCCGCGTGGCGATCATCTATAAACCGGCAACGGTCACGCCGGTGGGATCCTTTGCTGTTCTCGACTCTTCTGTGGATGTTCGTTTCAATGACACGAAGAACCGCCCGACCATCGCGCAGACCTTTATGGACAATTCAAACGGCGGCGAATTTACTGTGGCAGTTAATCATCTTAAGTCGAAAGGCTCGGATTGTAACGACGTTAGCGATCCAGACCTTGGTGATGGCGCAGGCAACTGCAACCTGACCCGTAAAGCCGCCGCTGAAGCGATGGTGGACTGGCTCGCAACCGACCCGACCGCGAGCGGCGACCCTGACTTCATGATCATTGGCGACCTAAACTCCTATGACAAGGAAGATCCGATTGATGTTCTCCTGGCGGGAGGATTCACAGACCTCGCCTATTACTTTAATGGTGAAGATGCCTATTCGTATGTCTTCGACGGACAAACAGGTTATCTTGATTACGCACTGGCCAACGCAAGCCTGCTGGGTCAGGTCACAGGTGCGACGGAGTGGCACATCAATGCCGACGAAGCAGATTTGATCGACTATGACACATCCTTCAAAGGACCCAATCAGGACGCAATCTACGCGCCGGATGCCTACCGCTCATCGGATCACGACCCGATCATTGTCGGACTTCAAGTTGCTCCGACCTTCCCAACCACTCCCATCCTCGACGATTTCAATCGCGCAAATGGAGGGCTTGGCTCGAACTGGAGGGGCGCTGCAAATGCCTATAGAATAGCCGGTAACCAGGTGGATGTGCGCCGCGATGGCGCGATCTACTGGAAAGATGCTTTTGGCGTCAACCAGGAGGTCTATGTTACTCTCACTGCCGTGGATACAGCCGGCTTGGAACAGGACCTGCTCTTGAAGGTGCAAGGACCATACGGACCCAACTGGGGTGATGGAGTGATAGAGGTCTACTACGACCCAGCGACAAATACTGTAGCCGTCTGGACATTCCGTCACAATACACTAAGTTGGCACGGGTACCCTGCCATCCCAGCCACCTTTGCAAACGGCGACCAATTTGGCGCCCAGGCCCTGGCCACGGGTGACGTAGTCATCCTAAAGAACGGTGTGGAAGTAGGAAGAGTAACCCTGGACCCCACTGACCAGGCATTCTTCAACACCAGAGGCGGTCATATCGGTCTCTGGTTCATCAATGCCGGAAGCGCATTCTTCGATGACTTTGGCGGCGGAAACATCCCCTAACCATAAAAGCATGTGAAGTAGTACCGCATGTAAATAAAAACCTCCCAACGGTGTTGGGAGGTTTTTATTTACTGATTTGTTTTACCTATGTACCTGCGGGTTTACGCAATTGGGCAAATGATTCCCCTCCAGACCGGCGATCAAATTCTTAGCCGCCAGCCATGCCATCTTATCGCGTGCGGAACGGCTTGCGCTGGCAATGTGCGGCGCGATGATGAAATTATCGAGCGTCAATAAGGGATGGTCAACGGGTATTGGTTCGGGTTCGGTTACATCGAGCCCGGCGGCAAATATCTTTCTATCACGCAGGGCTTCGTACAAGGCGTCCATGTCGATGACGGGTCCGCGTGAAGTGTTTACGAGTACGGTGTTTGGTTTCATGCGATTCAGGGTTTCAGCGTTTATCAAATGGTGTGTATCAGACGTCAGCGGGGTATGAAGCGAGATAAAGTCCGATTCTTCGAGCAGGGTATCAAAATCAACAGAGACCGCTTTCACATCGGGATCGCGCCGTGGTTCGTTCGGGTCGTAGTAGATCACGCGCATATCGAAGCCCATTGCGCGGCGAGCCATCGCCTTGCCGATGCGCCCAAACCCCACCAGCCCAAGCGTGGAGCCGCGCATCTCATTGCCCAGAAAAAGCATCGGGCCCCAGGTCATCCACTTTCCCTCGCGCACGTAACGATCACCTTCAAGGACACGCCGCCCGGCGCTCATCATCAAAGCAAATGAAAAATCGGCGGTCGCATCGGTCAACACATCTGGCGTATTACCGACGGGTATTTTCCGTTCGGTTGCAGCCACCACATCGATGTTATCGAAGCCCACCGCATAGTTGCTGACGACTTTCAGTTGTGGACCCGCCGTATCCATTACTTCGCTATCGATGTTCTCCGTCAGTAAACACAACAAACCGTCAACGCCCTTGACGCGTTTTAACAATTCATCGCGGCTGGGCGGCAGATCGTTCGTCCACAGATCGACGTCGCAAAAATCCATTACCAGATCCAACCCCTTATTGGGGATGATCCTTGTTACAAATACTTTTGGCTTAGACATGCTTTCTCCATTACTGTTCTGATATGATAACAAAAATGAATGCAAATCGTTTCGCAACGCACAGCCTTACCGACGCACGAATTCTACGAATTCTAACATCTACGCTCAAAGCGGTTGACCCGGCTGACGCTGTTCGCAAACATCTGCCTGCGATAAAAGGCAAAGTGCATGGATTGGGCATTGGCAAAGCATCGATCCCAATGCTGACAGCCCTTGCGGAAGCGATTCCGCTCTCAGGTGCGCTCGCCATCAGCAAATACGCTTCATCCCTCGAACAAAATCTATTCACGGTTCTATTAGGCGGGCACCCGATCCCAAATATTGATTCGCTCCGCGCCGGCGAACGTGCATTAGAGTTCGTATCTGCGTTGCAAAAAGACGACACACTAATCTGCTTGATCTCGGGGGGAGGCTCGGCATTGATGACCGCGCCATATGAATACATATTGCTTGAAGATATGCAAACGCTGACATCATTATTACTTGCGAGTGGCGCGCGTATCGACGAGATCAACATCCTCCGCCGCCAACTGGATCGTGTCAAAGGCGGGGGACTGTTGCGTGCTACGAAGGCAACAGTCATCAACTTGATATTATCCGATGTGATCGGCAATCCTTTGGAAGCGATTGCATCTGGTCCTACATACCCAGACCCTACAACAAAAGAAGATGCATTGGCGGTTCTAAAGAAATACAAGATTCAAGATCAAACTCCCAGGTCGATTCTCGAATATCTGGCTACAACAACTTCATCTAAACCTGAAGGATTTCTCTTTCCAAACGAAGTGACAAATATTATTGTTGGCGATAATAACCTTGCCGCTAACGCCGCGATGGAACAGGCGCAGAGTGAAGGCTTCCATGCTGAAATATTGACAAGTGGGTTACAAGGCGAAGCAAGTGAAATGGGTAAAGTGTTCGCAAAACGATTTCGTGAAGAATTAGGAAAACGAACTCGTCCGTTTTGTTTGATCGTGGGTGGAGAGACAACTGTAACTGTAAGAGGAGATGGCAAAGGTGGGAGAAATCTGGAAGTGGTATTAGCCGCATTGGATGAAATAAGGGACTTGGAAAACGTCATATTAATCTCACTAGCAACAGACGGTGAGGACGGTCCCACGGATGCGGCTGGGGCGGTGGTGACGGGCGAGTCCGCTCGAAGGGCTGAGTTGCTGGGGTTGTTCGCAGCAGACTACTTATCCAGGAATGACGCGTATACTTTTTTTGATGGGATGGGTGATTTGATCCGAATTGGTCCCAGCAGGACAAACGTCAACGATCTGGTTTTCCTGTTCGCATTATAGTTTTATTCGCAAACTGAATTGTTGTTGCAAACGGGTTGCTGGAGCGGGCAGGTCATCGGCGATTCAGGGACGCGGGTATATACTGTATCTTTGCTGTCCAAAATGATCACGGCAAGCGCGTCCACATGTTCTATTTCCCTGCAACCGATCACGATTACGTCGCTGGCATGCGGAAAGTATTGAGGTACGTCGCCCGGCAGAACTATGCCGTGGTTGAAGCCGGGTCCGATCAACGTGAAGGTTGTGCGGGGAAAGGGCAGGGGAATGGTTGGGTAAAAAAAGATATTTTCACCTCGATCCTTTTTATAATGGCGCGGATACAACGCACGCCCAACGATGACTTCTGCATTCTTCTCTAGCAGGAATGTTTCAATTAAATTTTTTGTCAATCCAGCGGACGACATTGCTTCGTCATATTGTGTGAGAGCCGCATCGATGTCGAAGCTTTGATAACGATCTGGGTGCAATCTTTCAGAGAGCGGAACCAGTGTGCCAAGACCAAGCAATGCAATCAGGACATAAGAAAATTTAGGCGAACTGACTTGGACGGGTGTTATTTTCTCAAGGTCAGTATCTTCTATCTTCCATTGCTTGCCTACCGAGTTTGCAAACCATATGATGATGTAAAAAATTCCCGCCAGGAAATAGATGGTAATGATCCAATCCATCGGGACGATATACCGACCGCCGGAAGTCCGCGCAAATGCATTGGACAGGTTGTAAAACATGTAGATTGCAAGCGGTGTGATCCCCGGCAGGCGATGTTTTTTCCATGCAAAACTAATTCCCAAGAGTATGATGAAAATATTTGCCACTAGCAAGATCAGGGATGGCAGTGTAAAGGTTCC
>DNDO01000118.1:2238-8161 GCA_003484265.1 Anaerolineae bacterium | reverse complement strand
AATATCGATGTGAAGATATTATGAAGGAAATGGTTGGGAACAAAGCAGAAAATCGAGTTGCATGGAAACGAATCCTGTGCGAGATAATCATCTTGAAGGAAGGTCGAAACCACCTTCGTGCTTTCCAGAGTGAATAATTTATTATCCATATGCGGGGCAAGCCCTGCTGGCTCAGGCGGTGAATACCTCTGATCGATCACGCCCTGAAACTTAAAAATGATGCCGCTATACATCTGTCCCCCGAGAGAATGGTTCCTCAATTCCCAGGGAAGGGTAATGGCTAAAACACCGATCACGATCAATACGCAATGCGCCAACCAGTCCTTCCATTTAGGAGCGAATTTGACCAGGGCAAATAGAGGAATCAATGCCATTAGGATCAGGGCATTAGTCCTCAACATCAATGCGAATCCCAATACGCCGCCGAGACCCAGGGCGTATTGCGGTTTTGTCTCAGTTGATTTCAACCATTCACAAGTTAGCAAAATGATAAGCGCCACCCCAATCGCGGCAGGGAAGTCAGTCAACATCATTTTGGGGTTCGCCAAATCCATCATGTTGCTTGCGGCAATGGAATTGATGCCTCTTAACATGGCAACCAATGCGGCGGTAAACCCAACGACCCTCATGTTCAACGACCGACCGATCAAATATATGAGTGGGGGGAAAATCGCAAATACCCCTGCTTGTGCCGCCATCAGGGTTTCGTAGTCCTGCCCAAAAAGAGAATGCAGGTACACGAGAAAACTTAGATAGAGAGGACGCTCGAAAAAGTTGCCATTGAATATAAATATATTCTGACCGATCAAAGGGAATTGGCTCGCGGAATCGAATACTCCCGCATCGAACAATGGGTAATAAACGTCATTGGGTAAATATGGACCGACGAAAGAAAACCCCTTTTGCAAGGGTTCATGCGCCCATAGAAGCGCGGTTGCTGCAAAGATCAATACAAATACGACAAGATCAAACCGTTTGAACTTCCGGTTTTGCTGAATGTGTAAAAAGACCACACCTCCGAAAATCGCCCCAATGAGTTGCGATACAAGAACAGGGACACCCGCGTTGTACCAGAAATCTTCAGGCATCGATATCCCAAACCTGCTGTATAACATCCACCCAAAAATTGGCAGACTAAAAACGAACAGGATTATGCTTAACTTCAGTGTCTTTGATTTTTTCAATTCGCTGAATGAAAAAGTGCCCCGCCTGACAATGAACATTATCAATGTAATAATTCCCGCCAAGAGGATGAAGACCATCGCCGGGCGGATTCGCATCCAATAATTTACGAATGGCCCAACTCTGTCAATGGGAAGGAAGAGCGCGATCCACCCCAGCCCGAAACTGATCCCAGCCAACCAGCTTAAGATTTTGCTGTAACGTCCCTCGCCAAACCACCGCTCAAGAAACTTTTCCGCCCATATCTGATCTCTGCCTGCCTTCATAATGACAATCCCTAGGATCATTATTGCAATTAACAATCCCAATACAAAGACAAGGCGCGGGAGCGAAAGACCAAAAAGGATAGCATTGCCTGGTTCGGAAGGGGAGAATAGCATCCATCCCAACACAAAAAGCGCGCTGACGATTAACAGCGTGCAGTAAATATAAATTAATATCTGTGCGCTCCGGAGCTTTTTCATACGAATAATATTCAGGCGTGGGCAATATTAATCTTGTCGTGTTTTGTTATCCAGCCACAACAAGGCAAATAGCCCAGTGATAAAAGAAAGTATAAATATCGCATTTGACAAAATTGGTGGAAGCGGCAGAGCGATAAATGCCAGGCAGCCAGTCAGAATTGCGGAAACGTGCATGACCGTCACAGCCTGGTTCGAAGACATTTTCAAGTTGATGAGGCTGTGAAAAATATGGTCTCGCCCGGCTTTGTATATCGGCAATTTTCGACGCAGTCTTGAAAATATAACATATGTAGTATCAAATACGGGGACACTCATCAACAGGATTGGAACAAACCAGGATGATAATTGCGGAAAATTCGGAGGGTTATATGCAATTGCCAAAGCCGCGAGCATAAACCCCAATAACTGTGAGCCTGAATCGCCAAGGAAAGTTTTGGCTGGTGTAGAATTGAAAAACAACATTCCGACACAACATCCTAAGATCGCCGCACTCAAATACGTCAAATCTGCTTGATTTGCATCCACCGTGACCAGCATAAAGAATGCCCCTGCTATGGCAGCAAGCCCTACGGCAAGTCCGTCCATGCTATCGACCAAATTAAAGGCGTTTGTCATTCCGATCAGCCATAGGATCGTAATGATTGTGTTTAGTGTGAAGGACTCGAACACTCTTACGTACACACCCATCCATATTAGAAGGATGGCGGCGGTCATTTGTCCCAGCAATTTCCACCCTGCAGAGAGTCCCTTTGCATCGTCCAGAATTCCATACAAAAAGACTGGGATGGATGCAAGCAGGATCGCTAGAATATCCTGTGAAAGGAATTTTCCGCCCGCAATTGAAACTAGAAATAAAGCGAACGCGATTGCAATCCCACCAGCTTTGGGGACAGGCACCTTGTGAATTTTATGAGGTGCGCTATCTGGAATGTCAATCAGTTTTAGATAAACGGCGGTTTTGATACTTAATGGGGTTATGAGCAAGGTAATAATAATTGCACCAAGAAGCGGCAAAAAATGCTGCAAAATCATACGTTGCTCCGGTGACGATACACGATCACTCTCGCTTATGAACTAGTGGGTTGTTTGTCAACGGTTGGAAGGACCTGACGATAAACCGATAAAGTCTGATCAATTATTTTATCCAGGCTGAACTTTTCAATGGCAATTTGCCGTCCCGCAACACCCATTCTATCACGCAGAACCTGGTCGTTTAGGAGTATCTCGATGGCGTCTGCCAATGCCTGCGGATCTTGCAGAGGTACAAGCAAGCCATTGACCCCATGAGTAACGACATCGCGGCAACCGGGGACATCGGTGGTTACGATGGGTAAGCCGCAAGCACATGCCTCTAAAAGAGCGTTTGGAACTCCTTCCCGATAAGATGGCAGGCAGAATATATTCGCTTTTGCGAGCGCAGCGGGCATATCCCCCTGCCAGCCCCATATTTCCACGAGATCGGATCCTTGCCATGCGGTAATCTGTTCGGGTGAGATGGAGGCTGGGTTGCCGGGATCAGGAGTCCCTGCTAGGGCGAAGCGGGCATTTAATCCTTTTTGCTTCAATTGAAGCACGGCATCCACAAATTCGAAAATACCTTTTGTGACAAGCAGCCTGCTGGCAAAAAGGACCAAAAGTTGGGTGCCACTATGCGGCGATGGATGGAATTTTTTTACATCCACGCCTGTCCCGAGAATGAGGTGGGTTTGTTCGGGTCGAAGGAAGCGGTTTTGTATGAAGGTGTGTTGGTCTTCCGGGTTTTCGAAAATAACTTGTGTTTTTCGAAGGCTTGCTCGATAAAGTACTTTTGCAAAACATCGCAATACCTTTGTAGTTATCCCTGTATCAATAAATAGGTGTCCCAATCCTGTGATTGAATTGATGATGCCTTTAATTCGCAGGACATGTGCCGCCAGCGATCCATAAATGACCGGCTTAATAGTGAAATGGTGGACAACATTTGGTTTTATCTTGTCGTATACACGAATCAATCGCCATAGTGTTTGCAGTTCGCTAAATGGATTGATACCCTGACGTGAAAGCGGGAAGGGAAGCCATTGAAAGCCGCTTGCTTGCAATAGTTTCTGAAAGTCTCCGGGAGGAGAGAGCAAAATGACATCATACCCCTGAAGGCGCAGTTCATTTGCAAGAGTGAGACGGAAGTTGTAAAGATACCAGTCAGTGTTGGCGAAGAGGATGGCTTTAGGCATCGGCTGTTTGAAACTGCGAATATAATTTTACGAGTCTAGAACTCATGATTTGCCAGGAATACTCGGTTTCATATGCTTTTCGAGCATTTGTTCCTAGTCGCGCACGGAGGGACGGATCATTTGCAAGTTTTTGGAGCGCCGCATCCAACTCGGTAATGTTGCCATATGATACGATGATTCCACAATTATGTCTCTCAACTATCATATCCATATTTGTGTTCTGTGACACAATGATAGGTTTCCCAAGCATCATTGCTTCGAAGAGTTTGTTAGGGCTTGAATAACGGTGATTAGGGATTGAAGGGTCGTAGGTGGCAAATAAAACGTCTGCTGCTGCACTTAATTTCAATGCTTTTTTATAGGATACTGTGCCATGCCAATTGATATTATGTAGATCCTTGCAGGCAGCGTAAATCTCATCTTCGTCACCTCCAAACCCTGCAATATCCAAAACCCAATTGCGATGATTTTTTAGTAAAGATGCTGCCTCGATTATGCCGCGTTCCTTTTGAAGCAATCCGACATATATCAATTGTAGCCTTCCATTTGAAGATGGGATGTAATTATGGTCTTGTAGTTTTATATCCTGTGGCGAATTATAGATAATAGAGACACTCTTGGGCTTTGTATCTTTGATTTGTTCACGACGAGAATCGTCCACAAGAATAACAGAATCTGCATGGTTGATCAGCCATTGGTCGAGAGTACGAATGCTATTCTTGATCCACTCGGGAGTGTTGCGCAGGTGATCAGGATAAAAGTCGAAGATGTCATAAACGATTTTTTTTTCAAACACCAATTTCATTAGGAAACATGGAAGAATTGTGTCGAAATCACATGCGTGAAGAACATCGCAAACCCTTCGATGCGAATACAGCCACAATGAAAGGCGAAATTGCCAAACAATCAAATTAATGATATTACCTATCCCCGCTCCATATTTTGCAGGAATTTGAATACGGTGTACCGTGTAACCTTCTTTTTTTTCATTTACGGGATATGATCCAGACCGATCCCACCCAATTACTTCGACTTGATAACCTGCATTTATTAATGCTTGTGCTTCCTTTTCAACACGTGGATCCGGCGCAACCGGGTTGGAACGACATATTATGATATGCATTCGTTTTGGCAATTAGTAGGAAACCTTCGCAGTTTTCCTGATGCAAAGCAGGTTGATGGTTTTTGTGTCACTTGGAATATCACCTAAACTCCCGTCTTCAAGAATGGCTTTATACTCAAAACCTAGATCAGACAAAGTATTGAGGAGGATCTGCGGGGACGAATACGCCTTACTAAGAACAATTTGATTATATTCCACAACCATTACAAGATTTGGTGATGACTTTATCAGTTTTCTCATTCCTTCTAGGACACGCGGTTCTGCCCCTTCGACGTCCATCTTAATAAAGTCAATCTTATCGACAGTTAAATAATCTTCAAGTCGAACAGCTTGAATTGGAATTTTTCCTTGCGTTTCATTTGAGCGTCCTTCTACCAAACTGTGATTGCTGTGTCCTGGTGATACGTATAGGTCCTGAACAGTGTTCTGGTCACTAACCGCGCGATCAATAGCTATCACATTATACCGGCGTCTGGCATCCATGTTATTCACCAGGATAGGATAGTTTTCCGGCGATGCTTCAAAAGCATATACTTTTCCATGTGATTGGACCAACCGAGAAAATAGATCAGTGTAGTATCCTATATGAGCTCCGATGTCCACAACAGTCATTCCGGGCCTTACATATTTTCTTACCCAAGGGGTAGTTTCATATTCCCACCAGCCCATTAAATATTCGACTCGCCATTGGCAAACCCAAAAGCGGCTCCCCAATGTGCGCGAGGGGAATTTGATACGCTTACCCTTGCTTAGGAGAACACTAGCTAGACATAAAGTATTCTCAATGACATTGAGAACAAGTCTTGCCAACAAGTTTGTAGAATTGGCTAATCTATAACACCATAGAATTATTCTTGAATAAATTCGAAACAAAGGCGTGTTCATATTTTGAATTTATTCCTTCCGTGAATCACTAAAGATTCCGCAATTTGGACAATGTAACC
>DNDO01000118.1:0-2052 GCA_003484265.1 Anaerolineae bacterium | reverse complement strand
GACAATGTAACCCGTCAGAATATTCGATAGTATTGTTATTACAATTATGGCACTGATGGTATCGGTGATCAGGGATTGGAAAAGCAGGATTTAACGCCACTTCCCAGTGCTCTTCCCATGATCGTGCGACCACATCCCAATCATAGGTGGACTGTCTTGCATTTTTCTCAATAGTATTTATCAGTTCCTCATCACCTTGCAGTCTGCCAATTAAATTTTCTGTTTTTTTCCAAGTTGAGGGTTCGTCGGGATGCCCATCAATAAAATATCCATTCCAATTTGGTATTATTTGTTCATTATATCCACCTACCGGGCTCGCAATAGGTATACACCCCGCACTAAGAGATTCTAGCATCGCGTTTGAGTAGGGTTCCAATCGAGTTTGTAAGAAAATGCCAAATCTGCATTGCATAAGTTCATTTGCAAGTTCGTTCTGATTAATAAGTCCGAAATTTTTTACTCCTTGAATTGATTTAAACGCCTGGGCTTTGCTTCCCCAGAGCTGTTCGTCACCAAAGATGAATAGATGATATCTCGAGTCGATCTTTTGTAAAAGTTTTAATACCTCAATTGCAGGTTTTCGACCTTTACTTGGGTGGCCAATATAGGCTAGACGATATTTATCGCGTGGAAGGGCAGATAAATATGGATCAGTGCTCTCAAAGTTTTTTTTCATCACGCCTCTATGTGTGACGAAGATTTTCCCTTTTGGAACATTGTTCCATTCTGTCAGCATAATATGTCTGATAAAGTTACTCGGAGGATAATAGAAATCTGGCCTAATCTCGTCCGTACCTATTGGTTTTGGTATGCCGTGAAGAAGTAATATCTTCAATTTGGAGGTCGTTCTAAGTTTAAGAAATGGTTTTAGATCTAGATCGCCTCCTGATGTTGTAAGGATCAAAATATCAGTGGTGATTTCCCTTTCAGTATCTAATGGAGTATAGTGAACACCTAGGTGTACTTCATCTTTAATACTGTTGCAAATCATCGTCACATTATGTCCCCGTTGTGCCAATGTCTGTGATAGTCGGATACGTGCGTTCACTCCTCCACCTACACCCCTTGTGTCAGGCAGACGTCCGCCATCATACTGGATATGTCTATCGGGGCAATAAAATGTTACTTTATATTTCATATAGCCATCCTCTTACTGCATTTCTTGCTGTGATAAAAAAATTAAAATTATTCGGTTATTCGTTTGTATATCTTTAACTGTCCTACTGTGGCTGCAGCAGGTTTTTCGAAAACAAGTTCAAACCCATTTGATAATATTAGATACTCGAATTCAAGGAGTTTGTTCGTTCTAACAGCGAAATAGTTAATTGTTCTGCTTAACATTGCACTTATAAAGCCTTGCACGACTTCAACAGAATTCTGTTTAATCAAATGGTGGTATACACCTAAATATAAAACAATATCGTATTTATCGAGTAAAAAATGCGAATGTTGTTTTTGGAATTTATTGAAATCCACCGCTATATTTGCGGCGACAAAATTATGCTCAATCGGAACCTCTTGAAAAAGCAATTTTGCAAATTCGACCCTTCTTCGGTCAATT
Organism: Anaerolineae bacterium; assembly: GCA_003484265.1. GTDB lineage: Bacteria > Chloroflexota > Anaerolineae > Anaerolineales > Villigracilaceae > Defluviilinea. The sequence goes on along the minus strand of DNDO01000118.1, from coordinate 491 downwards.
TCGAATCCATGAATTAACTTTGCTCCGTTTTTTGCGAATTCGTAACTGATTAAACCCTCCGCGCAGCCTACATCAAGAATTGATGCACCCTTACAGTTATTAAGTAGAAACTCCAATCCATCTATCCGTTCGAATATGTTTCCTGAATAAACCTTATCAAATATTTTTTGAACCTTTTTGAACATTTAGTTTCCTTTTATAAAAAGTGCTTTGTTTTTCAGTTGTTGTGCATAATTTAAAGAAAAGGGTTACCACTACTGACTTTGGACAATAATATTATTTAGATTTGGAATAAGGTGTGCTGATATAATTTACTACTTCTTATTATAGGTAGTTTAATCTCTGATGTCGAGGTTCCATTAATTATGACAGCCCTTATAAAAACGGATATTCAAAAATCGTTGATCGGAGTTGATCAATGGCTTTAATTTTAAAGGGGGGAGCACTATTTCTTCATGTGCCAAAAACAGGTGGAAATTGGGTCACGAACC
>DNDO01000238.1:447-6481 GCA_003484265.1 Anaerolineae bacterium | reverse complement strand
CCCTCCGCGACGAATATGCATGGATCGTCCCTGAAGTGTTGCGGGAATTTATGGTGTATGAAGGGATGTTATCAGGATAGCATTGAAAATGCCGTTCACTCCTCCATCGCCTTCTTCAATCTCTGCAAATGATCGCCGTCCTCCTTCTTCAATATGGACGCAACCATGGGGGTCATCAATTTCTTGACGCCGCTGGCTGTCACTTCACAGACCAGGTTAATGCGCGTCCCGTCCTTTTCAGGTTGGATCGAATAGTGATACACGGAATCGATACCCTCGGTAACATTTTTGACAGAATATTTCTGAGGCGGTTGGAACTCAACGATCTCCAACTCGGCGACCGCTTCCTTGCCGTTCATAATGCGTGTCTCGCTATAACGTGTTCCGACCCCCACGGGACCCTCTGTCAACTTGATCATCTCTTTTGTATTGGAACCAATTTTCGGCGCATTTCTTGAATCGGTAATAAAGTCGAAAACTTGTTTCTGCGGTCGGGCGATCCATTCGGTTAAATTAAATCCAGCCATTTTAATCTCCTTTGTTTTGTTTTTTCTTTTCGATTGGTAAATATACATCCGTAAAGTGTATGCGGATGTCGCCTTTTACATTGGAATAGCTATACACCTCGAAAGGTGTTTGTGCGCGCAAGTTGTATTTGCCGGTCGTGACAAAAGAATCGTAGACATGCACGTATGTGTCCGCAAGATTATCGAACGACCCGTAATGTCTGCCCACGCCAAACATCCCGGCTGGGATAGTCTGGCATCCGATGTGCCCCGACGGGTTGCGGAACTCGGGTATCTGCACACAAATATCAAAGCGCTGTTTTTCAGGCGGCGTGACGGACGGGTCATCCTGTGGGATGCCGATCAATAATGAGTCGGCGTTGATCAGTCCATTCGCATTGCCCCACGTGAACAACTCCTCCCACAACAGTGACATAGGCGAATCTTTATCCAGCAGTTTTTCATATTGACCGACATGCCGTATGAACGCGACAATGATCTGCCGCGCATTTTCCATTCGAACTTGTTTGGAAGTTGAACCATTCGGGAGCAACCCCGATTCGTCCTTCATGTTGAAGTCTGCGATGTACTTGGGTTGGATCTGTTTCTTGCGCGCGTTTGAAGCCCTCAAAAAATGATCTCGATATTCATTCGGTGTGACGCCGAATTGCCTGCGAAATGCGCGCGTGAAGGACTCGTGAGTCTTGAATCCCGATTCAAGCGCGAGACGTAAAATCGCCTCTTCGCTGACCTTCAACCTGTATGCGGCTTTCTCGAGCCTTAACCTGCGCACATATTCCTTGACGGGTTCGCCGATGCTCTCGCGAAAGATGCGGTGAAAGTGATACGCCGAAAACCCGGCGTGTTCCGCAAGCGTATCCAGTTTCAGGTCCGCTTCGAGATGCGTTTGAATATGGATCAGCGTGGAAAGGATCGCCTGTTCGTATTTCTCATTCGTCGTAAATATCACCTGTGCCTCATCTCTTAACTATACAATGGAAACAGAGTCGTCGCTTGATTTTTCTTGCTATTCTGTTTGTCCTTCATTGCGAGTGGCTCTCCTCAGCCCTACGAAGCGATCTCCACATCTACAGCTAAACGCCGATGATATACTTTGATTCATGGATGACTATAAACAACTGCTCCAGAAACGAATTCTCGACAGGGATGGTTTTATCCGCGCTGTGTTCAGCGGCGTGCAAAAGGGATCGTCCGTGCAGTGGTTCAAGGTGACGCTGCGTCCTGTCGAGATCAAGGGTGAGTTCAATTTGCAGTTTTCATATTTTGACGAGAAAAAAGATACGACCAAAAATTATTCGTTGGCAGATGCCCTGCACAAAGTGAACGGGCTGCTCGCGCTCCCGTTTCGAAATGTTTTTGTGGAAAGCAACGCGGGTAATGTGCAGGTCAATTTTTCAAAAAAAGGAAAAGCCCTCGTCAGCGAATCCAAGCCTGCGTCTGCGCCCGTTTCGCAAAATCTTTCGCATGACCGCGATAAGCCCAGACTGCTCTCAGATGAAAACGCGCGTCCTTTTTTGCAGGCGGTTGGCATCATGACTCAGGATGGACGAATTCGGGCGGACATGCAGCGCAAGTACAAACAGATCAACGAGTTCCTGCGCCTATTGGACGAAACCGCCTCATTCTCAACCTGGACTGGGTCGCCCATCCATATCATTGACTTTGGCTGTGGCAATGCCTACTTAACTTTTGCTGTCTACTTTTATCTTCACGATATTCTCAAACTTGATACACATGTCACCGGCGTGGATGTCAACGCCGATTTGATCGAACGCCACCAGAAGAAAGTCGAGTCGTTGGGTTGGGAACAGTTGTCCTTTCAGGTGGATCAAATCGCTGATTATCAAACTGACATAACCCCCGATATCGTCCTTGCCCTACACGCCTGTGACACTGCCACCGACGACGCGCTTGCCAAAGGCATTCAATGGGGCAGCAAAGTTATCGTCTGCGCGCCGTGCTGTCAGCATGAGTTGCAAGAGCAGTTATCTAAAATACCTGCGCCTGATCAAATGTTGCCTGTATTTCAAGACGGAATATTATCCGAACGCATGGGTGACATTCTGACGGATACCTTCCGCGCAACCATCCTGCGCATCATGGGCTACCGTACGGACGTGACGCAATTTGTCCCCATCGAACATACTGCTAAGAACCTGATGATCCGATCAATGAGAACGGCACATGTGGGCAATGAACGTTGGGTGGATGAATATCGAAACCTCAAATCATTCTGGAGAGTAACACCTTATCTTGAACGTTTATTAGGCGGGGAATACGCCAAAAATTTCTAACCCCCCGCGATCTTCACCTTATATCCCAACTTCCCCAAAACATCCGCCATCTTCTGGCGATGCTCGCCTTGGATCTCGATCAAGCCGTCCTTGACCGTGCCGCCTGTGCCGCATTCCTGTTTTAATTTTTTCGCTAGAGACTTCATGTCCTCTTCGGATAAAGTAAGATTCTTGACGATGGATACCACCTTCCCGCCGCGACCGCCTGAATCGCGATGCAGATACGCGGTCTGTTGTTGAGGTGGGAGGGACTTCGTCTTTGACCGTCTTTGTTCGTTTTTGCGCTGGTCCCCATCATTGGATGACCAGATGGTGCGGGCATTGTTTTTTCTCATGAACTTTAGTGTAGAAGATGTGGAAAACTTTGTCAATAAAAAGTCCCCGATTTACTCGGGGACTTTTGTCTTACTTCGCTTTTATAACGCTGAATTTTTCTTTGCCGATCTTGTAGTTACCGCTTTGCTTCATAACCTGGTCGGCGACGTCTTCGGGAATGTCCACAAAGGAGAATTTATCCTCGATGCGGATCTTGCCGATGGTATAACCGGGGATGTTCGCATGGAATGCGATCTGCCCGACCACATCATTAGGACGAATGTTGTGCATCTTTCCTTTATTGATCTTCAAGCGGATCATGCCTTCTTCATGTGACGATCCGCCGCGGCGCTTGTCCCTGATATTCTTAATCGGCTTGTCGTTTCGCCCAAACTTATCGCGGTTGCCGTTTTTGGGTTTAAATTGCTTTTCTGAACTGTAACCAGCCTTGACTTCAGCGACTTCATCAATCGGGCGTTGTTTTTCGTCTGCACGGGCGATCTTGATGGCAGCGGCGGCGATGTTCAGCGGGTCGTGACCGGCTTCGATCAGTTCCTGCACCATTTCGAGTTCACGTTTGTAGCGTCCGCGCCCGAGCCAGATCTTCATCGTCTCGACGACCTGATTCTCGCGGTGACGGTGAATGTCCGCAACGGTGGGAAGCTCGGCTTTCGTGACCGTTTGCTTGGTAAGGAACTCCACTTCACGCAAGCGGCGCTTTTCCTTTGGCGAGAGCAGAGTGATCGCTACGCCAGTTTTGCCTGCCCGGCCAGTGCGTCCGATGCGGTGGACATACACTTCCGCGTCGTCTGGGAGGTGATAGTTGAAAACGTGTGAGATGTCATCGATATCGAGTCCGCGCGCGGCGACGTCGGTGCCGACCAACACCTTCAGTTGATTGGAGCGGAAACGTCCGAGCACGCGTTCGCGGGCGTTCTGGTCGAGATCGCCGTGAATGGCTTCAGCGGGGATGCCGCGCACAACCAGTTCATTGGCGAGGGTGGCAGTCTCTGCGCGGGTACGGGCGAATATTAATGCGCTCTTGATCGGCTCGATCTCGAAGAGACGCGTGAGCGCATTAGTCTTGTCCCTATCGTGGACGAGATAATAGCGCTGTTCAATTGCCGGGGCGTTGGTATTGTCTCGTTTAATGGTGACAGATTGAGGGTCCCGCATGAAGCGGTTTGAAAGTGAGCGGACGCGCGGGGGCAGGGTGGCGCTGAAGAGCGCAGTTTGCCTCGCGGCTGGAGTCTCCGCGAGAATCTTTTCGACATCTTCCATGAAACCCATGTTAAGCATTTCGTCTGCTTCATCGAGGACGAGCGTTTTGATGTGTTTGATGTTGAGCGCGTTGCGGGCGATCAGGTCAAGCAGGCGTCCGGGTGTGCCAACGACAACGTCGATACCGCGGTTGAGTTTGCTGATCTGCGGTCCATAGGGCTGCCCGCCATAGACGGCGAGCACGCGCACGTTGAGGTGCCTGCCATATTCGGTCACGGATTTGGAGACCTGCAGAGCAAGTTCGCGCGTGGGCGCGAGGATCAGCACGCGCGGCGCGCGGCCGGCAGCGGCGCCAAGCAACTGGAGCAGGGGCAGCACGAAAGCCGCCGTCTTGCCGGTGCCGGTCTGGGCGGCGCCCATCACGTCACGGCCGGCCAGCACGATCGGGATCGCCTTGGCCTGGATCGGCGTCATCGACTCATAGCCCGACTGGGCCACGGCGCGCAGCAACTTGGGGTCCAGCGGGAGGGAGTCGAAGCGCGAAGGAGAAGCGGCGGGCGCCAGGGCGGCGTCCGCAATCAGGGAATCGGTCATGTCCTTCTATTATCCTCCCGCTCCAGCGGGACCGGCCGGCTGCCGAACGAACGCATCCAGCGCGGCGACCGAAAGCGCACGATGCGCCAGTACAAGGCGACGTAGCTGACCGCGAACAGCGCGAGGAACGTCGCCAGAACTGCCGTGTTGCGCCAGAACAACATGGCGGGCACGATCGACAGCATGCACAGCACCCACAGGTAGGGCGAGGTCATCGAGTTGCGTCGCGTCAGCGCCTTCGCGCTGCGGTCGCCGACGGCCCAGCGCAGCATGCGGCGGTAGATCAGCGAGTGCAGGTGGATGCCGTCGGGCATGCCCGCCGAGCGGCCGCGCAGGACGACTCGCCGGTAGATCGAGAACAGCGTCTCGAACACCGGGTAGATGCACACCAGCAGCGGGAACATCGGCGACACCTCCGGGTTGCGATGCAGCAGCAGGATCGCGACTTCGGCGACGTAGAAGCCGAGGAAGTAGGCCCCGCCGTCGCCCAGGAAGATCAGGCCGAACGGAAAGTTCCAGACGAAGAAGCCGAGCACGGCGCCAGCGCCGGCCACAGCGAGCCACATCACGACCGCATCGCCGGCCTGGAACGACACGTAGCCGATGCTCGCCAGGATCAGCAGCGCGCACATCGAGGCCAGCCCGTTGAAGCCGTCGATGATGTTGAGCGAATTCGCCACGCCGGCGACCGCCAGCACCGTGACCAGCGCGGCGCCGATCGGGTACGAGACCACCCAGTCCAGGCCGGGGATCTCGGTGCGCTCGATCGCCGACTCGAGCAGCACGATCGCCAGCGCGGCCGAGACCGCGGTGAAGAACAGGCGCCGGCGCGGGCTCTGCGTCTTGGTCAGGTCCTCGAGCAGGCCCGAGCCGAAGGCCGGCAGCGCGCACAGCATCAGCAACAGCGCGGTGGGCGCGGCGTACGGGGCGCGCCACCATAGCGCCAGCGAGGCGGCGAGCACGCCGAAGAAGATGCCGACGCCGCCGACGCGTGGCACCGGCGCCGCGTGGAACTTCTGCGGGCCCGACAGGTCGTGGTCGAACAGGCGATGCCCGCGGACCTTGGCCGCGCGCACGGTCAGC
>DNDO01000238.1:0-128 GCA_003484265.1 Anaerolineae bacterium | reverse complement strand
GGGTCGACACGGTCGGTGGCGACCCGTCCTTTAGAATCTGCGGCTTCCGCGATGGCGGCCCCCGGCTCGACAGACCCGGCGCCATCCCAGCCCGGCACGACTTCGATCGACCCGCTTCAAGGCGATGC
>DNDO01000077.1:265-6902 GCA_003484265.1 Anaerolineae bacterium | reverse complement strand
AGGTTTGCGCCTGCACCAGCATCATCTTCTTTGCGAGTCCATAAGGTGCATTTGTCTCTTCAGGATAACCATTCCAAATGTCATCTTCTTTGAATGGGACTGGAGTAAATTTTGGATAGGCACAAACTGTTCCTGTTGCAACAAATTTCCCAACGCCTCTTTTATAAGCGTGATGCATGAGTTCTACACCCATAATCATATTGTCGTAGAAAAATTCAGCAGGACGAGCGCGGTTCGCGCCGATACCGCCTGCCAACGCCGCCAGGTGGATAATCATATTAGCTTTGTTGTCATTCAACATGTCCGCGATGCCATCTGGGTGGCGCAAATCATATTGTGAACTGCGCGGAACGAATACGTCTCCCGCGCCGCGTTCTTTTAACTTTTCAACGACGAAAGAGCCGAGAAAGCCGCTTCCGCCTGTGACGATCACTTTTTTGTCCTGCCAGAATTGATTTGACATGGATTTCTCCTCGGTTCTAAGTAAGACTCGTGAGGTCTTGGATTATTGAACAATAAATTGTGCGTTGCGATAACGCATGTCGGTAGGGTCTTGGATAATTCCTGATTTGAGCGCGAACAACAATTCGCGGATACCGTCATCCACATCGAGCGTGGTATCAAAGCCTAAAACATTTTTGATCTTGGCAAACGAAACGGTGATGTCGCGCATGTCGCCGCCGAAGGTCAGGTCTTTGTATTCGACAATAGTTTGCGGCATCCGTTTCAAAACGAGCCGCACGATGTCATCTTTTGAATAATTGCCGTCGTTTGTTCCAAGATTGAAGACCTGCCCGCGGATCTTTGACTGCTCGGCTTCAAGCCCTAAAATTACGCCACGCGCCACGTCACGGATATGCACGAACGAGCGCGAGTATCCGCGTTGGTAAATGATCAACTGTCGTTTGGTGAACGCATCCAGAACGAACTGATTAACGATCAAGTCGAAGCGCGTGCGCGGGGATAAGCCATATAGTGTCGCAAATCGAAACAATAACGGCGCGCAGCTTGAGTCTTTTTGTCCCAGTAAAAATTCTTCCGCCGCGATCTTTGTCTCTGCATATAGTGATTGTGGATTTAATGGAGTTTCTTCCGTGACAGGCTTACTGTCTGGACTCATCCCATAGTTGCTATATGTGGATGCGAACACGAATCGATGTACGCCCAAGTCTGATGCCTGCTCGAAAGCCATTTTTGTGGCTTCGACGTTGTATTTCCACGCCACCTGCTTGCCGATAGCCTGACAGGCGGGAAAGCCGACGATCGCCGCCAGATGGATGATCGCATCCGGTTTTTGCCAATCGTCTTTTATGGAGTCCTTGATCGCGCGCGGTTCGGTCACATCTGCCTTGACGAAGTGGAAGTTGGGATGATGGAGGAAAGGCACCAGGGACTCGCCGCCGAAAAGGAGCGAGTCTAGAACGGTGACGCGGTAATTAAGGCGAAGCAGTTCCGAGGTGAGGAGCGAGCCGATATAGCCCGCGCCTCCCGTTATCAAGATGTGACGGTCTGTCATTCTGCTTCCTTCATTTTTAGTTGCACTTTGAATCCATCCACTTGCAAAACGGGAACGTGTTTATCCGTGACAACAGTAATGCCTTGTTCGATACAGGTCAGTCGGCAGATGTCAACCACATCGCCCTTTCCAAGAATGCGGACACGATCGAAACCAGCTTCGTTCACTCTGGCAAGGTGCTCCTTCACGCGCTGACGAGTCTTGCGGTAAATGGAGAAGGTTTTTTCAACATAATCCACCGCAAGTCGGGCGCGCAGGGCGATGCCTTCGGGTGTGATGATATAACGCAATTTCTTGCGCTCGGCGCGCGCGGCTTTGACATATCCCTTTGCGATTAGACGCTTAAGATGCCAATTGACCGTTCCGACAGCCACGCCAAGCTGGGTGGCAAGCACGGACTGATTGACATCTGGGTCGTTCTCAATTTTTTCGAGTAAGGTTAACTCGCGGAGTTCTTCGTTTGTTGTTTCCATATTTCAAAATTCAGTGACTGAATTATAACCGAGAATAAGGGGCTGTCAAACGGTGAAGTTAATCCTTTCGTAATCAATCCCTTGTAATATGAGAGTGAAGAAAATCATCAAGAAGCCAATACAAAGGAGATACTATGAATCGTAAAAACCTAATCACCATTGGAATTGTTATTGCCGTGATCGTCGCCATCCCTGTTGGATGGTATCTGCTGTCCCCGTTGTGGATCAATGTGGAAGTGGACGAATCATTTCCCGCCGCGCCTGCTCCTGTTTCGACAGAGGAATCAATGCCCATGCCCGAGCCGACTGCTGCGATGGCAACTGCCATGGCTGAACCCGATACGATGATGGAAGAGCCGATGCCTTCTATTGAAATGTCCGTGCTGTTGCAAGGCTCGTTCTACGACATCATCCATGTCGGCGGCGGGGAGGCGCTCGTCTACCAACTTGCCGACGGCTCGCGCATTTTGCGCCTGCAGGATTTTGAAGTGGATAATGGTCCTGACCTGCACGTGTATCTTGTGCCGATCAATCCAGTGCCGAGTTCGGTTGGGGTTGAGATCCCAGGCTCGGTTGATTTGGGGAAACTCAAAGGCAACCTCGGCGACCAGAATTATGTGATCCCCGCCGATCTGGATTTGAGTCAGTTTCAGTCCGTTGTGATCTGGTGCCAGCCGTTTAGAGTTCCGTTCATTGCAGCAGCATTGGGACAGTAAGCATGCTGACTTCCGAATTCTGAGCCCTTACAGGATGCTTTGCGAAAACTTCGGAAGTCTTCTTCAAACAGGGAAAGACATATGACTTAATGGTTGTCTAACAGGCATGGCAGAATCACTGAACGAAACAAAAACCGAATTTTCAATACACCCTCGAACAAAGATCGGACAGATATCCCTAACCATTGCGAATCTAAATAATCAGATCGAGTTTTATACGAAGGTAATGGGATTCAAACTCCACTGGCGTGATGGGAACACGGCAGGATTCGGTTCCGGCGGCACAGATCTGTTGTTACTCACCGAAGAACTCAACTTGAAAAAGTACCGCGGTGTGACTGGCTTGTATCATGTGGCTTACCTTTTCCCGGATCAGCATCAGTTGGCGATCGCGGTGGCGCGTTTGTTCGCGTTGAAATACCCCAACTCGCCGACAGATCACATCATGACCAAGACAACCTATCTCGATGACCTCGAAGGGAATGGCATCGAACTCTACGCGGAATCTCCCGAAGACGGCACATGGACCATGTCGAATGGCAAATTTGAAACCTTTCGCAAAGACGGTTCATGGAGCAACGGGCGTGAAGCGTTGGACCTCGATGCTTTGTTCAGCCAGCTCACTGAAGAGGATAAATTGGATATGCCCATTCCGGCCGAAGCGCGCATCGGACACGTGCACTTGCATGTGAGGGATGTGGATGAGGCAGTGGATTTCTATCACGGCGTCCTCGGGTTTGATATCATGGGCGTAGCAAAAGAATTTCAGATGGGATTCGTCTCCGCAGGAGGGTATCACCATCATATTGGATTTAACACCTGGCAGGGACAAGGCGCGCCGCCTCCCCCGCCTGACGCAATAGGTATGCGTTACTTCACGATAGAGTTGCCGAATCAAGGGGCGTACGATGAGGTCATAGCCCGGGTGGATGAAGCGGGCATTCCGTCGAATGAGACGGAAACAGGTCTGCATCTGCATGATCCATCTCAGAATGGCGTCGTCCTGACCGTTGCAAAATAAACCTCACCTCCCATAGATCGTCGTCTGAGGGTGATAGGCCGCCCAGCCGTACCATTCGCTGACAAATCCATAGCCTGACACCAACCTTTCCCCCGCAAACGGACCGCTCTCGCATCTTCCATCCAACGACCAGACATTTCCCAGATCGTCCGTTATCTTCGAACCATCCGAGGAGAATGTAAGCAATTGTCCGTTCACCGCACTTGAGAAAACTGTTGCATAGGTTGAGTTTTGCGAAAATATAGCAATCGATTCGCCACCAAGCGTATCGTTGATCACACTTTTATTGTTTGGTAGCTCCTGCAAAATATACGCGCGATGCTCACCGCCTGCTTCTACCCCCAACACCAACTCAAATTCATCCAGACGTGTATCCATGTTAATGATCGTATCGAGAAATTGCTCGCTCAATCCGCGCCTACCGATCGCCACATTTTCTCTGTATCGCTGTTCAAAACCCGTATTGAAGTCCAACACCAGCGTATCAGGGTGCAACGCTAGCCACTCCTCCCATGTGGTTTGTGTTGTCGGCACATAATCCATCACAAGCCCCTGCCCCGCCAACGGACCCTCCAGCACCTTGCCTTCATAATGACTCCACACCGAGCCTGTCAATCGGTCTTCCATTACGAACAGCCCGTTGTATACCCCTGCCACCTGAAAAGTATAATGGGTATCGTTCACCACGGGATCAAAACTGATCCCACTTGAGCAAACAATTCAATACGTTACCAACAGCGGGTCACCGCCCACCGAATCATTGATTATATGGTGATATGCCGCCATTCGCACAGGATATGCCCGCGCCTCACCGTTCATCACGATGCCTAATACATATTCATCGGCATCCAGGTATGTGACTTCGGTTGCGCTGACAAAATCGGGATCATCCAACGGAACAAAATTGCTCCCTGCCCCCTCAGCATAGAAAGCAGGATCGAACTTTGCTTCAACCGCAGATGTAGGCGCTGCATCCGTTTCGAGGACAGTCACCTCCCTTGAAGTCGCTTCAGTCGCGTTGACTGTCTCAACAACCTGACTGCTTCCACACCCTGCAGCAAATAGAAAAATAATAAAATAAATAAGTATCCGCTTCATGGCATCCTCCAATGGATCAAGGATACCCGAATCATATAAACAGGCGGTTGCGTCGCTGTAAAATATTTGTAAAGTCTTTTTATTTCAAATGCTTAACAAAGAAATCAACGATCATCGTGGTCAATTCTTTACGAATGGGAGATTGATTCGGCCTAAGAAAGGAGTGATCTCCATTTTCGATGACGATCAGTTCCGCCTCCACGCCAGAGGTTATCAGGCTTTCGTAAAATATCTGACCCTGGTCAGGTGTCACCACCGGGTCCTCATCCCCTTGCAGGATAAGAAACGGGGGATCATCGGGCGTGATATAAGTGATTGGGCTGGCTTTTTTCAGATCATAATCCACGAAAGCAATGTCTCTCGCTTCGATAAAAATTGGCGAAAAATCAATTGACATGTCCGCTGGACTCGCGAGCAGAACGACTGCTTGTATCCTGCTGGATTCATCACCATATTCACCAACGTCGAAACCTTCACTTGCATCCGTGAGAGCCAGCATGCTGGAAAGATGAGCGCCGGCACTCCAGCCCCAAGCGCCGATTTTGTCAGGGTCGATGCTGTATTTATCCGCATTGGCGCGGAAGGATCGCACGGCGCACTTCACGTCCTCCAGCATGGATGGGAAAAGATGGTCGGGTGCGAGGCGATAATTTAGGAACGCGATGGCAAACCCCGCATCGAGCAGGGTGGGAACATCAATGTATCCTTGAAGGCTGTGTTTGTCACCGCTTTTCCATCCGCCCCCGTGAATATAAATGACAAGCGGAGACTTGCCCGATTGTTTTATCGGAAAATACACATCCATTTTCAATTCAACACCATCCACAGTGCAGTAGGTGACATCGAGCAGTACACCTTTCGATTTCTCACTGATCTGATTCAAAAGCTCCTGTGGTGACTGCTCCGAATCGTTGATTGATAATGAATCAGTTGGTGGGGATGTTTCTGAATAAGATTGGGCTGTCGTAATGGTCTGTGAGCCTTCGCTGACTGCCGTGGGTGTCATGCCTGTTGATGATGATGTGCAGGCAAGAGATACGATTAATAATACAACCCCCGTCAAAATAAATTTCCTTTTCATCGCGAGCCTCCTTTACCAGTAAATGCTCGATGCCTCCTGTAAATAGATTAGATTGCTATGCCCATTTCTTATACCATATCCGTTGCCTGGTTCACCGTGGAATGACTGATCTGCTTCAATACCTTCACCACATTCCTTCCCGCCGCGCAGATGGTTCGCTGAGCAACGGACGGGAAGCTCTAGATGTGGATAAGGCAGGCATCCCATCGAATCAGACCGGGGTGGTTTGATTATGCACGATCCGTTACAGAATGGCGTGGTCCTGACTGAGTCAAAACACCATGGAGTCCAAACAAGAAAAACTCTTAAGATACGCTAATTCCAACCATGATTTTTAGCTGTTATTATAAATATCTACGTTGTTCCTGTAATTTCTTTGAAAGGAGAATAAAATGGAAAAGTTTGCTTGTAAGAACCTCGGCTTGGATTGCGATTTTGAAGCAACTGGTGCCACAAAAGAAGAAGCCATCAAGAAAGCGATGGAACATGGCAATGTTGTACATGCCGATATGATGAAAGGTATGAGCGAAGAACAAATGGCAGAATTCGGTCAAAAACTGGAAGCATCAATCCAGCCGGCTTAATCTGACGATTACAAATCAAAAAAACTCCGAACTAACCCCGGAGTTTTTTATTTAATGGAGTAGACCTTACTGCTTTAATACCTTTACTACATTCCTTCCCGCCGCGCAGATGGTTTGCTGAGCAAAGGACGGGAAGCTCTAGATGTGG
>DNDO01000077.1:0-156 GCA_003484265.1 Anaerolineae bacterium | reverse complement strand
GGAGTTTTTTATTTAATGGAGTGGTTCTTACTGCTTTAATACTTTTACTACATTCCTGCCCGCCGCGCCGCTGACACCGCCTCCGCCGTGGACGCCGCTTCCACAGAGATAAAGGTTATCGAGCGGGGTCTTGTGATTCGACCATCCTGGTATCGG
>DNDO01000168.1 GCA_003484265.1 Anaerolineae bacterium | reverse complement strand
TCCTTCGGGGTTCTTATTTCTTGAAAAATTAATCAAATGTGCCTTTTTCCAACCAAGTGGAAAAAAGCTCGCGCAATCGTTATGATCAACAACAACCCAGACATGACTCCTCCAAACACGAGGATCATTTTGCGCCAGTCGCCCAAACGCATCTGGATTTCCTCAGGTGAAGGGAAGCGAATCCGTTCGCGAAGGCGTTGGACAATGTCGCTCGACGGTTGAATCGGTTTTAGGGTCCCCGCAAGACGCGATTCGAGATCCAGTATTACGTCATCGGGTAAGGTATGTTTCGTGCGTCCTGCCATTCTTTCTCACCTACTCCACTGGATAGAGAATCAATCCAACAGTGCCGGGTCCAAGGTTTGCCGCAATTGAGATCGATAGATCGGTAATCATTGTATCCTTATGATTAAATTGTTCTTTAGCCTGTTCGAGCAATCCCTCGCCGGAACTCAAATCACGCGCATGGACTACTGCAAGATATACAGGTTTATCCCCGTATTCTTCCTTCGCCATTTGGATCACACGCTCAAGTGATGCCTTTCGGGTACGAACCTTTTCAGCCATGTTCAACTCGCCCTCGCGCAGTACCGCAATGGGTTTCACATTAAGGACGGACGCGAGCGCGGCTTGCAGTGTCTTTACACGGCCGGACATTTTGGCATATTCCAACGTATCAAGGGTCAGGATGACCCGGACGTTGTATTTTATTTTTTCAATATATTGAATAATTTCTTCTACGCTTTTGCCGGCCCGTTCGAGCTTGCGGGCTTCACGGCACATCAACCCGATTCCAAGGGACCCGCATGCTGAATCAACGGGAAAAATGTTGATTTCGCCTTTGAGTTCTTCTGCAGCGGCGACTGCTGATGCGTAGGTACCTGAAAGTTTTGCAGTGACATGGATTGAAAGGATCGTATCGCCTTTCTGCGCCACCTTGCGATAAAACTCAACAAATTGATGAGGGGACGGCTGTGACGTTTTAGGGATGCGTTTGGTCTCATCTACTAGTTTATAGAATCCCTCATTATCGAGTTCGACACCCTGCAGGTAGGATTTCTCCCCAAACAGGATGTTCACGGGGATCACATCGATCTCAAATTCCTCGCCCCATTCAGGCAGAAGGTCAGCAGCTCCGTCGGTTACGATTCGTAACATGGTTTAATCTCCTTCAAGGTTGATATTTTGATCGCCTAGTTGATCGCGCAAGGCGAGAAGTGTACGGTGATAAAGACTTTTTACCGCGCCTTCACTGCGTCCCATGATCTTTCCGATCTCCGCATTCGACATATTCTCGACAAATTTTAGGATGAGGAGATTTTGTCGTTCAGATGGCAATCGTCGGATGTGTTTTAGAAGCGATTCCTGTTCCTGTGAACGGACAAGATTGCGTTCCGGGTGATCTCCCTTTGTCGGCAGGACCGGCAGGTCGTCCAAAGGGATTTCTTGTTTGCGGCTTCTGTCACGATGCCAGTTTGCCACCAAGTTGTGCGCAATGCGATATAGCCAGGCGGAAAAGGGAACGCCACGGTCGGAATAATTATGGATATGGTTCATCGCCCGTTGAAAAACACGGGCTGTCAAATCCTCCGCGTCATGGAGGTTCCCAGTCCTATAATATACATAGTTGAAGATCCGCTCAACATATCGCTGATAAAGCTGACCGAACGCGTCCCGGTCACCCTGCGAAGCAAGCGCCAATACCTTCTCTTCGTTGAACTCTATCTCCGGCACTCATTTATCCTACCGGCTGGGTTAAAAGATATAACCCCACCGGATTTTATAAGTTGCTTGAAAGTATAACATGCATAAAAGCTCTCTATTCGAAGGCAAAGATTGCATCGTTTCGGTATAATTAAAGATTGTGCAGCATTAAATTATTATCCTTGATTAATAGAACGCACGTGCTATAATTGCAGGTCCCAACAGGAGAATTATGTCATCCAACAAAATACGCGTTGTGGGCGCCCGCGTCCATAACCTGAAGAATATTACAGTCGAAATCCCTCGCGATAAGTTCGTGGTCATTACGGGTTTATCAGGCTCTGGCAAGTCGTCGCTGGCATTTGATACGATATTTGCCGAAGGGCAAAGACGTTATGTGGAGTCTCTATCTGCCTATGCTCGGCAGTTCATCGGTCAGATGGACAAACCTGATGTGGATTACATCGACGGTCTCTCCCCTGCTGTTTCGATTGATCAGAAATCCACGAGTCATAATCCTCGTTCAACGGTTGGTACCGTGACTGAAATCTATGACTACATGAGGCTTTTGTTTGCACGCGCAGGTATCCCGCACTGCCCTGTCTGCGGGCGCGAAGTGGTTAAACAGTCTGCGCAGGAGATCGTTGACAAAATCTCAAACCTGCCCGAAGGTTCGCGCATTCTCATCCTTTCCCCTCTGGTTCGTGGACGCAAGGGAACGTATCAAGCCGTATTCGATGAAATTCGCAAGGCAGGATTCACCCGCGCCCGTGTGGATGGGAGTGTCTCTTCACTGGACGACGAGATTGAACTCGACCGCTATAAGCAACACACTATCGAAGCCGTTGTCGACCGTCTCGTCATTTCGAATGAAGGTTCGAAGGAAGATAAAAAAGCCGCGCTCACCCGCCTTACTGATTCGGTGGAGACTGCGTTAAAGTTTGGCGAAGGCTATCTAACGGTCAACCTTGTAGATAAAAATGAGGACATCCAATACTCGGAGCACCTCGCCTGCCCCGAGCACGGGACAACCGTCCCTGAGGTGGAGCCGCGCACGTTCTCTTTCAACACACCACAAGGCGCTTGTCCGGACTGTCAGGGTCTCGGCTCAAAATTGGAGATCGACCCGGACCGCATCATACCGGACCAGGAGTTATCCATCAACGATGGAGCGATCATTGCCTCTGAATGGGGTCCGCGCGAGGAAGGCGGCTATTACTGGCAATCATTACAAGGCGCGGCAAATGCGTTCAAGATTGACCTTGATAAACCAGTCAACGAATTGACCAAAGAACAGGTTAAAACGCTTATGTATGGCACGGGGGACAAACAGATAAAAATGGTATACAAGAACACCAATGGAAACGAATTTAAATTCACGCGCGCATTTGAAGGTGTTATTACAAATCTTGAAAGACGTTACCGCGAAACCAACTCCGAATGGATGCGGGAGAAGATCAGTGAATTTATGTCTGACCGCCCATGCCCGTCTTGCAAGGGTAAACGGTTGAATCCCGCTGCGCTGGCTGTGACAGTGGACGATGTAAACATCGTCGAAGCCAACTCGTGGCCCGTTTTGCAAACGCTGGAGTGGGTAAAAAAGATCTCAGGAAAAACCTCGCCGCTTTCGTCAAAACAAAAGACAATCGCAGAGAGGGTAATCAGGGAGATTCACGAAAGACTCAACTTCCTTGTAAATGTCGGGCTTGATTATTTGACGCTAAACCGCTCGGCAGTGACCCTCTCAGGCGGCGAGGCGCAACGTATTCGTTTGGCAACCCAGGTTGGCTCGCGTCTCGTTGGCGTGTTATATGTGTTGGATGAACCATCCATTGGACTGCATCCGCGCGATAATGCGAGACTGCTTGAAACGCTCAAAGGTTTACGCGATTTGGGGAATACGGTCCTTGTCGTTGAACACGATGACGAAACCATACGCGAGGCAGATTGGGTAATCGATCTTGGTCCTGCCGCGGGCGAGCATGGTGGAGAAGTTATCGCGGAGGGGACGCCGAAACAGATCCTGGCGCACTCAAAGTCATTGACAGGGCAATATCTTTCGGGGCGGAAACAGGTTGAGGTTCCGAAGAAGAGGCGAGAAGGAAATGGGAAAAGCATCAAGGTCATTGGCGCATCCGCAAATAATTTGAAGAATATTGACGTCACCATCCCTCTGGGGTTGCTGGTGTGCATTACAGGCGTGAGCGGATCAGGCAAGTCCACTTTGATGAGCGACATTTTGTATAACGAACTCGCCTCAAAACTAATGCGGGCGCGGACAATCTCTGGTGAACACAAAAAGATCGAGGGGATCAAGCAACTCGATAAGATCGTCAATATTGACCAATCCCCCATCGGACGCACACCGCGCTCGAACCCCGGGACATACACCGGGCTGTTCGATGAGATCAGGAAATTATTTGCAGAACTGCCCGAAAGCAAGGTCCGCGGGTACAAACCGGGACGATTCTCTTTCAACGTGCATGGCGGACGCTGTGAAGCCTGTCAAGGTCAAGGCGAACTACGCATAGAAATGCAGTTCCTGCCGGACGTTTATGTTCCATGCGATGTGTGCCACGGCAAACGATTCAACCGCGAGACCTTGCAGGTAATGTTCCGCGATAAATATTCGATCTCCGATATTCTGGATATGACCGTTGACCATGCGCTCGAAGAATTCGAGAATTACCCACCCATGAAAAACAAACTGGCACTACTACAAGAAGTGGGGCTTGGTTATATCCGTGTCGGGCAGCCTGCCACGACACTTTCTGGCGGTGAAGCCCAGCGAGTGAAACTTTCGAAGGAACTCTCACGCCGGGCGACAGGCAAAACATTGTATGTTCTTGATGAACCTTCTGTTGGTTTGCACGCCGCAGACGTTCACAAATTGATCGAGGTATTGCAAAGGCTCGTTGACACCGGCAATTCGGTTTTGATCATCGAACATAACATCGACATTGTCAAAGTATCTGACTGGATCATAGACATGGGTCCTGAGGGCGGAGACCGCGGCGGCGAATTGATCGCTGAGGGCACGCCCGAGCAGGTGATGAAAGTCAAGAAATCATACACCGGGAAATATTTAAAAGCGCATATGAAATAGATCAGCTGGAGGTCAAATATCTTTGCAGCCATCAGCTTCGAACTATTGACCCACAAAACCATCCGTTTTCAGGTAGAATTAATTAACCAAACAAGGCGGGAACGTTCACCGACCAGCCTGTGTTTAAGACCTAAGGAACAAAAATGTTAAATCGAACACCACCGAACAAACCAAATACATCTGATGTGATCAAATCCTACCGCAAACGCCGCCTGGCAAGGGGACCCGTTCTGCTTTACGGGGCGATAGCGCTGGTTGTCGTAGGGATCATTGTGATCATCATTTATTTCATGGGAAATGGGGGAGGCTCTCCGCTTGGCGGCTTATTCGCGACAGATACACCCACGCCCACGTCAACCTTCACGCCTACGACCACATCCACACCGACAATAACGGCAACCATTACAGAGACGCCGACGATGACGTTTACACCCACACCATCAGAGCCATTTCCGTATACACTCATCGAAGGC
Organism: Anaerolineae bacterium; assembly: GCA_003484265.1. GTDB lineage: Bacteria > Chloroflexota > Anaerolineae > Anaerolineales > Villigracilaceae > Defluviilinea. Next base: position 4,013 of record DNDO01000168.1, on the reverse strand, counting down.
GATACATTGCAAGGGGTGGCAGAAAAGTTCAATCTCGGTGACGACGGAGTTTTGTTGCTTCTCGATTTCAACCCGATCATCGTTGAAAATGACGGTCTTTATTTCGTCGGTCAAACGATCATTGTTCCAGTACCTGGCACATTACGTGCAACTTCCACTCCAATTCCTTCCAATCTCACGCGGGGCACCCTGGTCGAATACAAGGTTTTACCTGGTGACACACTGGCTGGCATTGCCGCCAAATTCAATAGCCGGGAAGCAGACATCATTGCCGCCAATGACATCGAAGATGCAAATGCTCTATTTGTTGGGCAAGCCCTGGATATTCCCGTCAATCTCGTGACTGCGACCGCAACCCTACCTTCCACGTCCACACCCGTTACTCCCACCATAGCTGGACAGACCGCCCAAGCCGCCACAGCCACACGTGGTTCGGGCAGTACAACCTGTGATTTCAGCGAAAACAACCAATTTGTCAGCGACCTGGTAACCCTCGTCAATAATGCACGTACAAGCAATGGATTGTCTGCTTTAACCGTCAACCAAAGCCTTGTTTCCGCTGCAAAAGCCCACGCCGTAGATATGGTGTGTAAAAACTACCTGAGCCACATCGGCCTGGACGGCTCCACGCCTCAATCCCGAATCGCCGCACAGGGGTATACCGCATCGGTTGTTGTAGAGGATATTTACGCACTGCATCCCGCTTATGGCATAAATGCGCAGGCAGCCTTCAACTGGTGGAACAATAATCCGCAACACCGCGCAGACCTTTTGAACCCAGATGTCACTCAATTTGGCATCGCATACGTCGAATCCGAGGAAAGCCTGCTTGGCGCCTACTTCGTAATGATATCCGCCAAACCGTAGGTTTTTCTGGACAAATCAACAAGCCTCATGTAAAATAGCGCTCTTGCTACGGCAAGGAATAAATCAATACAAACAAGAAATGTAAGATATTTAGGAGTAAGACCTTGGCTAACATTAAATCTCAGATCAAACGTAACCGTCAGAACGAGAAACGCCGACTGCGCAACAGAACCGCGCGCGGCGGCGCCCGTGCTGCCGTCAACCTGGCGCGGACCGCATTTGAAACGAACTCGCCAGAAACAAAAGAAGCCGTTCTCAAGGCAATCAGTGCGCTCGACAAAGCCGCTGGAAAAGGCGTGATCCACAAGAATAATGCCGCGCGCAGTAAAGGACGATTGATGAAAAAACTCTCATCGTTCATTGCACCTGCTCCCGCAGATACATCTGCTGAAACACCCAAAGCGAAGAAGACTTCCAAGAAGAAGTCTGAATAACAAATCTTCAAACGCAAGTCGCGGGAGTCGAAAGGCTCCCGCTTTTGTTATCAACCCCCAACCCCGACCCTCCCCCAAACGGGAGAGGGAGTCTATAATCAAAACCATCATCCACAGGATCGCTTTGCTTATGTTTGAAAAAGAACAACAACTCATCGAAGGAAAGATCAAAGCCTATTGCGTGGCTAACGATATTGCGCTGGCTGAACTAAAATGGCAGCCCATACCCTTCTCTGGCGAGTGGGGCACGTCAACGTCGTTCTTTCAGACTGCAGCAAATGAAGCGCGCGCGGGCAAAGGGGATAAAGTTCCAGTGCCGCAAAGGGCTCAGGAAATCGCGGAGCAGGTTCGGGCTGAGATAGGGAGCGTTGGGGGCGTCAGTCACATCGAGGCAGTAAAAGGTTACATCAACGTCTATTACAAAACATCCGATTATGCACAACGTGTTGTTGACGAGGTGCTCGCTTCACGCACGGACTTTGGGCGGGGCGACTCGAAAAATGAACGCGTCATGGTCGAGTATGCACAGCCGAACACGCATCATTCGTTTCACATCGGACATTACCGCAACACGATCCTGGGCGAAGTGCTGGCACGACTTACAGAGTTTGCAGGCTTTGACACTATTCGCGCATCATACCCGGGCGATATTGGTCTCGGTGTGATCACGGTGATGTGGGCTTACGACAAGTTCTATAGAGGACAGGAGCCTGAAGGTATTCACGAACGCGGACAGTGGCTGTTGAAGTTATATGTCGAAGCAACTCAATTGCTCGAAAAGAAAGATGGTGAAACACCTGAACAGGCGGCAAAACGCGAAGCCCATGATGCCGAACGCCGTGAGATGTATCAAAAATGGGATGCGGGCGATGAGTACGTGCGCGAATTATGGAAAACGACACGTGAATGGAGCCTGGAAGAACTGCGCGATGTGCTGGATATGATCGACGTAAAGATGGACGTCTGGTTTTACGAATCGGATGTGGACGAACCGTCGAAATCCATCGTGGAAGAATTGATTGAGAAAAATATCGCCGACGATGAACGCCCTGAAGGCGGCGCGGTGATCGTGAAAATAGACGAAAAATTAGGACTCACGAAAGAGAAGTATCGCACAAATGTGATCCTGCGCCGCGACGGAACGACTCTATACCTGACAAAAGACCTGGCGCTTGCTAAAGAGAAATTCGAGAAGTACCAGGTTGACCGCTCAATCTATGTGGTGGATGTGCGCCAGTCATTGCATTTGCAGCAGGCATTCGCGATTTTGAAACTGTGGGGTTTCCCACAGGCGGAAAAATGTTATCACCTGGGATATGGCTTTGTCAGCCTGCCGGAGGGCGCCATGTCTGCCCGGCGCGGACGCGTGGTGCTTTTCAAGAACGTATATGACGAAGCCATCAAGCGCGTACTGGCGGTTGAGTCAGAACGGAGCGGGAACATCCCTGAAGCGGAACGGGAGTCCATTGCGAAGCAGATTGGGCTCGGTGCGCTTGCATACTCCATGCTGGCAGTGGACAATAACAAGGATATTGTCTTCGATATGAATGAAGCATTGTCGTTTGATGGGAGAACGGGACCGTATATTCAGAACGCGCACGTGAGAGCCAACTCGATTTTGAAAAAGTCGCAAGTCGAAGGTCAAACGCCAGAACTTGGACCTGCCACCTTCGACTTTGAACTCACCAAACACGAAGTGGAACTAATCGAACATATATCCCGATTCCCTAACGCGGTGCAGCAAGCCGCGAACGAATACCGTCCGCTGGTGATGGCGGCGTATGCCTATGATCTGGCGAATACGTTCCACTCGTTCTACCATGCCGTGCCGGTTCTCCAAAGTGAAGATGAAAACATCCGCAACGCGCGCCTGCGCCTCGTATCCGCCTCGAAGCAGGTGATCGCCAACGCACTCCGTCTGCTTGATATTCAGGCGCCGGATGTGATGTAAAGGGCACAGGAAATTAAATTATTCAAACAGATCAAACCGCAACAAGTGTTTGGTCTGTTTTATTTTGAGGTGACATGAACCCGCATATCATTGACGAAACTCATCCTCTCAAGGAAGTACTGGTCTGGGGCGAGCCTGGATGCGAAGCATTACTGGCACAGCTCCTGCCGAAATCGAAAAGCCTGTTTTTTAGTTATTACGAAGTGACTGAAGCGCGGAACGAATTCCGGAGAATGCAAGCCTTGATCGAAAAAGAGGGCGTAAAGGTCATCCGCGCTAAGGATGCGTACGTCCGCGCTCTAGAAAAAATGGATATCCCAAATCTGCCGAAATCCATTCACGAGTTGGAACAACGGCTTCTCAAATATGCGGATGAATATTATGAAACCTTCAAGGATGAAAAGGCCGTAGAACTACAGCTTAGCAGGCATACTATATCGATAGAAGATGTCTATTCGCAGGTCAGAGCGGATATTCACAAAATCTTGAAGGAAGATATTGAATCATACGGGGCTATGAACGCTGTCAAATTGAATTATCTGCTGTCCCACTCGCATGACCTCCCCATCTGTAACATTTTTTATGGACGAGATCAATCGAACACATTGGGAAACGAAATACTCATTTCTGAAATGCGGTGGGACATCCGCAAGCCCGAAACTGAGATTTACAAAACCGCTCTCAAGGAACTTGGTTTTGAAGATCATATTGTGAATATCGAAGAGGGGACAATTGAGGGCGGCGACTCGATCATATTGGGT
>DNDO01000113.1:6787-7261 GCA_003484265.1 Anaerolineae bacterium | reverse complement strand
TTCATGGAATAAGCGAAGTCTTAAATGATAAAGACCTGACGATTGAACCACTTGACTTTCTAGTCCTCAATAATCAGGTCCTCTTTGAATCGTAATCAGCGTGAGCTTTATTCTTCTCCCACGGAATGTAACAAAGCCATATTCGGCGGACGGATCGCGCCCACTGGAAAGCCGCAAACCAAAACCACCTGATCGCCCAACTTCACCACATCCGACCGCATCAATGCGCGATCCACATGGTCGAGCATTTCTTCAAGAGTGTTTACGAATTCAACCTGTTGAGGGCGAACCCCCCACATGAATGCCATGCGATAATATGTCTTTCGATCTGGGGTGAACGCCATGATCGGCACACGCGGACGGATCTTGGACATAAGCCATGCGGTGCGTCCCTGGGTTGTAAAGCATGTCACCGCAGTCACATTTTTATCGCTTGCCAGAGCATGCGCTGCGCGCGCCATGGAGGCGGCATCC
>DNDO01000113.1:6173-6580 GCA_003484265.1 Anaerolineae bacterium | reverse complement strand
TGCACAAACTGTTCGGTTCCCCACTCCAGAAAATGTGTTTCTGCTTCCCTGATGATACGATCCATCATGCGGACCGACTCAAGAGGGTATTTCCCCGAAGCAGTTTCAGCAGACAACATCACAGCATCCGTGCCGTCAAAAACAGCATTTGCTACATCTGATGCCTCTGCCCTAGTTGGAAGTGGATTCGTAATCATTGACTCAAGCATCTGCGTGGCTGTGATAACCAACTTCGCTCTAGCATTTGCGGTACGTATAATATGTTTTTGTAGGGCTGGCACACGCTCGGGCGGGAGTTCGACGCCAAGATCGCCTCGTGCCACCATAACCCCATCCACATTATCCAAAATTTCATCGAGATTATCTATCGCGGCCGGTTTTTCCAGTTTTGCGATCAACAAAGGCAG
>DNDO01000113.1:0-6007 GCA_003484265.1 Anaerolineae bacterium | reverse complement strand
CAAAGGCAGGCGCTTTCCTTTTGAAAAGTGTTCCATCGCATATCGGACTTTTTTAACGTCATCTGCGGTGCGGACAAAGGAGATCGCCACTGCGTCCACATCCTGCGATATGCCAAACTCAAGGTCGGCTTCGTCCTTGTCGGTGAATCCCGATATGCGTAATTGCACGCCAGGTAAATTAATTCCCTTATGCGAAGATAATGGTCCGCCGTTGAGGACCTTGGCGGTCAGTGCATTACGATCAAGGACGGAAACAACCTCCAATGCAAGCCTGCCGTCATCGAGCAGGAGCCGGTCAGAGGTGCGGACCGAATCGAAAAGCTGACGAAAATCCACCGGTATCAGTTTTCCATCTGTCTTCGGAGGCTTGGACTCCGTCACATACAAGGTAATCAGCTCGCCCTCTGAAAGTTGAACAGGTTCAACCAACGCCCCCACACGGATCTTGGGACCTTGCAAATCCTGAATAATACCCACTGCCCTGCCAAGTTTTTCAGAAACCCTGCGAATGATGGCGATGCGTTCCGCATGTTGTTCGTGCGTGCCGTGTGAGAAATTCATACGGGCTACATTCATACCCGCGACGATCAGATTCTCCAGCACCTCTTCACTCTGGCTGGCTGGACCTATGGTTGCTACGATCTTTGCTTTACGTGTCATACAATCAAACACCTCAATAAATTATTTAAGCGATTGCGCGCTTTACTTCATAAAAACAAATACCACCCGCCGCAGGGTGAAAACACCAAATCCTGCGATGAGTTTCTGTGCTTTCTTGATCGTTTGGTTAATTATTAGAGATAGTGCAGCTTACTTGCCTGGCTTTCAAGATCTGCGCGGAAGTCGGGATGCGCTATTTTTATCAGCTGTCTGGCGCGCTGGCGAATGGTCTTTCCATACAAGTCGGCAACGCCATATTCCGTGACGATGTATCTCACATGATTTCGGCTGGTCACTACACCAGCGCCTTGCTTTAGCATGGCGACAATTCGACTAACGAGTTTACCATCTTTTAGTGCTGCCGTGCTTGGGAGGGCAATTACCGGGACGCCTCCATTTGAGCGTGATGCGCCGTATATAAAATCCAGTTGCCCCCCAACGCCGCTATAGAGTTTGGGTCCGATGCTATCGGCGCAAACCTGCCCGGTGAGATCCACTTCAATTGCGGAATTGATCGCAACCATGCGTTCGTTCTGCGCGATCACGAAAGGATCGTTGACATATTCCGTACGGTGCATTTCGATAAGCGGATTATCATCTGCCCATTCATATAAGTGACGGGTGCCAAGCATAAATCCGGCGATGATCTTGCCCGGGTGCAGTGACTTGCGCGAATTGGTGATAACACCCGCATTGACGAGGTCGATCACGCCATCAGAGAATAGTTCAGTGTGAACACCGAGGTTTTTCTTGTGGTGAAGGTATTTCAAAACCGAATTTGGAATGGCGCCAATTCCCATTTGCATTGTCGCACCATCGGGAATTAAATCGGCGACGAAACCGGCGATCTGTTCGACAACATCGGAATTATGATCTTCACCCGCGGGCACCTCTACGATCGGGTAATCAACAGGGATTATATGATCCAACCTGCTCACGTGAATAAACGAGTCGCCTAATGTACGGGGCATCTGCTGATTAACCTCGGCAATGATGACCTTTGCCGACTCGGCCGGGGTCTTGGTCAATCCGACCTCGACACCGAGACTGCAAAATCCATGTTCATCGGGGAGAGAGACATGAATGATCGCAACATCGAGAGGAAGGTGCCCCCTTTTGAACAGTAATGGAAATTCTGAAAGAAGCACAGGGGTAAAATCTGCGCGCCCATCCTGAACAGCTTTGCGGACATTGTTGCTGATGAACAAAGTGTTTACCCGTAAGTGTCCTTCCATTTCGGGCTTGACGTAGTCAGCCGGACCGATCGTCAGCGCCTGGCAAACCTCCACGTCCTCGAGGTTCGGAGCATACTCCACTAAAGCGGAGAGAACTTTTTGAGGTACGGATACGTTGCCGGTGAGGAAGATGCGGTCGCCTGATTTTATTGCGCGTACCGCGTCATGCGCTGTGACAATGCGGGACTGATAAATATTATTCCAGTCCATTGTTGCCCGCTGCAAGAAGGGTCAGATGAACAAGCTTTCCCTTGTGCGTGTTGATACCCATTTCAAGCGAGGGATCGGCTTTAATTGCATCATCCACTCCCTTGTTTGCCAACTCCAGAATGTAAGGCATCGCGGCATTGACAAAAGCGTGCGTTGCTGTCCTCGCGACTACGCTCGGCATGTTGGGGACGCAATAGTGAATGACGCCTTCCTCGACGTAGGTGGGTAATTCATGAGTGGTCGGACGGGAGGTTTCCACGCATCCGCCTTCGTCAATACTCACATCGATAATAACGGAACGCGGCTTCATCTTTTGTACCATCTTGCGAGTGATGAGGACCGGCGAACGTTGACTGGATACAAGCACAGCTCCTACAACCACGTCTGCATACGAGGTTGCCTTCTCGATATTGCGCGCAGTTGAGAGCATCGTAACTACGCCAGGGTGACGCTCATGAAGTCTTTGCAAACCCATAAGATCATTGCTTATAACAGTCACATGCGCGCCCAAACCGAGAAACGCCTTGGTTGCGGTTACCCCAACCACACCGCTCCCAAGGATCACAACTTCGGCAGGCGGCACGCCGGGGACTCCTCCGAGCAGAATCCCCTTGCCTCCTCGGTTGGCTTGCAAAAAACGCGCCGCTATCGTTGCTGTCATGCTCCCACCCACTTCGCTGAAGGGACGCAGAACCGGCAATGAATGGTCTGCCAGCTCGATCTGTTCGTATGCAATGGATGTGATCTTCTTTTCCAGAAGCACATCCACCTTGTCTCGACGAGAGGAGGCAAGATGCAGTAATCCCGCAACGGCGGAACCAGGACGAAGCCACTCCAACTCCCGCATTGTAGGGCGTGCCACCTTCAACAATAAATCCGCCCGCCCAAAGACTTCATCGGAAGAATAGGATATTCGCGCGCCAGCAGATTCGTACTCCTGATCATCAAATCCCGCACCAATACCCGCTTCATGCTCGACGTAAACCTGATGACCGTTTTGGATCAGCATCTCCACCCCGGCAGGCGACAACCCAACGCGAAACTCAAACGGGCGTATTTCTTTCGGAATTCCTATATCCATCGACAAACTCCCAATGTAGACATCACTCGTCTGAAGACCTGTGATGTCTATAACCTATTTCATATTCAAAACCTCTCGAATGGACGGTAATGCCCAATCTATGGTTTCCTTGTCTATTACGAGAGGCGGAGCAAAACGGATGACATGGTCATGCGTTTCTTTCGCGAGGATTCCCTTCTCCTGCATTGCCTCACAAAAACGTCGCGCCCCGCCAGCCTGAGGCTTGAGCTCAACACCGATCAACAATCCTTTTCCGCGCACTTCTTTCACATGTGGGCTTGGGATCTCCGACAACTGCTCCATAAGGTATTCGCCCAATTGGCGCGAGCGTTCCACCAATTTCTCATTTCGGATCACTTTCAATGAGGCGCGTGCCACCGCCGCGCCCAGCGGATTTCCTCCAAAGGTCGAGCCATGCTCTCCAGGAGTGAACAAACCGAGAATGGGCTTATCGGCCAACACAGCCGAAACAGGATAAAACCCGCCAGAAAGGGCTTTGCCTACGATCACAATATCTGCACGGACATCTTCATATTCGCAGGCAAACAGTTTCCCGGTCCGTGCGAGACCGGTTTGTATCTCATCTGCTATGAAAAGGACATTGTTCTTTTTACAAATGTCTGCAACCTGTTTTAAATATCCATCCGGGGGAATGATGACGCCCGCCTCGCCCTGGATCGGCTCGAGCATGACAGCGGCAGTGTTTGGTTTGATCGCCTTCTCGACCGCCGACGCGTCGCCGTATTTGACCGTAACAAAGCCGGGCGTGAACGGACCGAAGTCATCACGATACAGCGCCTCGCTCGAAAACGTGATGATCGAGATGGTGCGCCCGTGGAAGTTCCCGTCGGCAACAATGATCTCTGCCTGATGGCGTGGCACGCCTTTAACACGGTATGCCCATTTACGTGCAAGCTTGAGGGCAGTTTCAACCGCCTCGGCCCCGCTGTTCATCGGCAGGGACATTTCATAACCAGTCATCTCGGAAAGTTCCTTGTAAAGAAGCGGCAACTGGTCGTTGCGAAATGCGCGGGATGTCAGCGTGACTTTTTTTACCTGCTCCAACAGCGCATTCAAGATTTCTGGGTGGACGTGCCCCTGGTTTACTGCGGAATATGCTGAAAGGCAATCAAGATATTTTTTTCCATCCACATCGTAAACCCAAACGCCTTCTGCCTTCTCGATAACAACATCCAAAGGATGATAGTTATGCGCGCCAAACTTTTCTTCCATCGCAATGTATTCTTTTGTGTTCATTTATTTTCCTTTTAATCAGATGATTGAGGAGTCTCTTGTGATTATAGTGGGACGTATAGAAGCAATATGATTTCAGTTAGCGGTGGTTTCTATATCTTCATTCTCGAACAACGGTATCTTTTTTACGCCACTCCAAACAGACGTGCCAAAACAGCCTTTTGGGCATGCAAGCGATTGTGCGCCTGCGGGAAAATGACCGACTGCGGACCGTCTGCAACATCATCTGTCAATTCGTGGTTACGATGCGCAGGCAGGCAGTGCATGATTATGGCATCCTTATCCGCTTCACCGACGAGTTTCGCATTGACCTGATAGGGGGGGAACACCTTCTCGCGTTTTGCGGCTTCCTCCTCCTGCCCCATTGAAGTCCATGTATCGGTATAGATCACATTCGCACCCTTGACCGCTTCATGGGGGTCGCGCAGGAAATTAAATTTGCTTCCGGTTTCTTTTGAAATTTCGTTTGCGATCTCGATCGCTTTTGGCGTTATGTCATAACCTTCCGGGCTGGCGATCGTGAAGTTCCATCCCAGTTTCGAACAGACATGCAACAACGAGACGGTTACATTATTACCGTCACCCACATATGCAACGTTCAAGCCTTTGGCTTTGCCGAATTTTTCCTGAATGGTTAGTGCATCGCCAATCGCCTGGCAGGGATGGTTGTAGTCGCTCAATCCATTGATCACGGGAATCTCAGACCACTTCGCCAATTCCAAGACGTGATTATGGTCAAAAGTCCGCGCCATCAAGGCATGGACGTAACCGGACAGGACGCGCGCAATATCCGCAATAGATTCGCGTTTGCCCAGCCCGATCTCGTTCGGCGAGAGATACAGTGCGTCACCGCCGCAATGGCGCATCGCCATATCGAATGAGACGCGCGTGCGCAGGCTGGGCTTCTGGAAGATCATTCCCAGCACCTTGCCTTTGAAATACGGCGCGTTACCTTTCTTGAAATATTCCTCTTTAAATTTGACTGATATATCGAGCAATTCCTGAACTTCTGCTGATGACAGATCTGAGACTGCAAGAAAATGCTTCATTCCTTCTCCTTTGTGGACAAAGTATAGTTTTATTGGTCAAATTCGACCTGTGTACAACATCACTCGTTGGGCATGACAAGGTGAAATATTATACTCATCAACAAAATAAGATTACAGCGCATAAAAAGCGCTGTAATCTTATCATCGCTGTCAGTATTTCATCAATCATTCCAGCGATTTACGAAGCCGATATCAAATCGATGGTCCCGCCGAGACAACTTCTTTCGACGCCTGATCTTCAAATTTCTTGAAGTTATCAATGAACCGCTGTGCCAGTTGTTTATATCGTTTATCGTACTCGGCTTTGTCCTGCCAAGATGATGATGGTTCCAGCACCTCGGCTGGCACGCCGGGACATTCATCCGGCACTTCGAATCCGAAGACCGGATCGGTCTTGAATTTTACGCCAGCCAGTTTGCCGGTCAGCGCCGCGTTCAATAATGCGCGCGTATGTCTGATGGAAATACGGCTTCCCACGCCAAAAGCCCCGCCCACCCACCCGGTGTTTACCAGCCAAC
>DNDO01000149.1:17580-18743 GCA_003484265.1 Anaerolineae bacterium | reverse complement strand
TGATACACAACCTCAAAGCCATCCGTCACGGATTCCAGATCGGCGAACAGAATTCAGGTTGTTTCTGGCTGCCCAGTTATCACGACATGGGGTTGATCGGAGGCATTCTTGAGCCGATGTATATCAACGGACCCTCTACATTGATGTCGCCTGTCTCGTTCCTCCAGCGGCCGTTCCGTTGGCTCGAAGCGATCAGCCGTTACAAAGCGACCACCAGCGGCGCCCCAAACTTTGCATACGATTTGTGTGTTGAAAAGATCTCGCCCGAACAGATGGAAACGCTGGACTTGAGTTCGTGGACACTGGCATTCTGCGGTGCGGAGCCGATTCGCCCAGAGACGTTGGAACGCTTCGCACGCACCTTTGCAGGATGCGGCTTCCGAAAGGATGCTTTCTACCCTTGTTTTGGGATGGCGGAAAGTACGTTGATCGTGTCAGGTGGCAGGGGCGCTTCGGAACTGCGGAAATTCACCATTGATCGAAAAGCGCTTGAGCGCGATAGAGTCGTTCCAATAACCGCCGACGATAAGAATTCACTGACACTGGTGAACTGCGGCAAACCAATGATCGATCAAACGATCGTGATCGTCAATCCAAACACATTCAAGAAATGCGCTCAAGATGAAGTTGGCGAGATCTGGGTGTCGGGTCCCAGTGTCGCGAAGGGATATTGGGGATTGAAAGATGAAACCGAAAAAACTTTCAACGGCTATATAGCGGATACAAACGAAGGTCCTTTCTTACGGACTGGCGATCTGGGATTTCTACAAGACGATGAACTCTTCATCACTGGCCGCTTGAAGGATTTGATCATCATTCACGGAAGCAACCATTATCCTCAAGACATTGAAGTGACAGTCGATTCTGCACACGTTGCTTTGCAATCTGGGGCCGGCGCTGCTTTTTCAATAACAGATGACGGCAAGGAAAAGTTAATTATCGTCCAAGAGGTTACACGCCAGGGCAGGCAGGCGGTTATTGACGAAATGACATCCGCCATTCGTCAGGCAGTTGCTGAAAAACATGACCTGCAAGTCTTCGCCATAGTTTTGGTCAAACCGATGAGCATCCCCAAAACATCCAGCGGAAAGATCCAACGCCGCGCCACAAAGACTGCATTTTTAAATGGAGAGTTGGATGTTGTTGGAGAGTGGCAGGCGGAA
>DNDO01000149.1:16653-17352 GCA_003484265.1 Anaerolineae bacterium | reverse complement strand
GGCGAAACCAACATTCCCAACCCCTGTGCGGAACCCATTGGGAGAGGGAGATTCTGAATCCCGTCTCACGAGGGCGGAAGAAATTCAAACTTTCCTCCTCACCCGCATTGCATCGATCCTCGAAATGAACTCATCCTCCATCGATCCGCGCCAACCTTTCACCTATTATGGACTTGGCTCTATCCAGGCGGTCAGCCTCACTGGCGATCTCGAAACCTTTCTCAATCGTAAACTTTCTCCCACCCTCGCATGGGATTATCCAACGATTGAACTTCTGGCAAATCATTTATCAAATGGCAGTCGTGAAATCAAGCAAACCAAACCATCACCTGCGCCAATTCAGTCTCCTTCAACATACACAAAAGAACCGATTGCGATTATCGGCTTAAGTTGCCGATTCCCTCAAGCACCAAATCCGCAGGCATTTTGGGAACTTCTCCGAAATGGCGTGGATGCGATCACTGAAGTCCCCTCAGATCGCTGGGATGTGGACGCCTTCCATTCAGAGAATCCCGACCCTGGAAAGATCACAACCCGCTTCGGCGGCTTTCTCGATAACGTGGATTTATTCGATCCCCATTTCTTCGGGATTTCTCCCCGAGAAGCGGCGCGTATGGATCCTCAACAACGCCTCCTTCTGGAGGTAAGTTGGGAAGCGCTCGAAAATGCTTTTATCCCGCCCCAATCTTTGGCTGGGAC
>DNDO01000149.1:13298-16330 GCA_003484265.1 Anaerolineae bacterium | reverse complement strand
GCTCACAGTATTGCGGCGAATCGTTTATCCTATGTCTTCGATTTGCGCGGTCCAAGTATGGCAGTGGACACAGCCTGTTCATCATCGTTGGTGTCCATACATTTGGCGGTTCAAAGTTTGAGGAACGGCGAATCAGACGTCGCTTTGGCGGGAGGCGTGAATCTCATCCTCACACCCGAACTGACCATCACCTTCTCCCAGGCACGAATGCTCTCTCCCGATGGTCATTGCAAAACCTTCGATGCAAGCGCGGATGGCTATGTCCGCGGCGAAGGCTGCGGCGTTATCGTCCTCAAACGATTATCTGACGCTTTGCGCGACGGAGACAACATCCTTGCCTTGATCCGTGGCTCGGCAGTCAACCAGGATGGCCGCAGTAACGGTTTGACTGCACCTAACGGATTCGCTCAGCAGGATGTCATTCGCTATGCTCTGGCAGATGCAGGAGTTGCACCGCAACAGATCGGTTATGTCGAAGCACATGGCACAGGCACGCCGCTCGGCGACCCGATAGAAATCAATTCGTTACGAGCAGTGCTTGATAACGAATCGAAGGGCAAGGTTCTAATCGGTTCGGTAAAAACCAACATTGGACATTTGGAGTCCGCCGCAGGGATCGCGGGACTCATCAAGTCCGTGCTTGCGATGCAAAACGAATCCATCCCGCCGCACTTGCATTTAAAAGAAGTAAATCCCTATCTCTCATTGGAAGACTCGCGACTCGAAATCGGAACCTATCTCCGCCCATGGAAACGCCGCGACCAGCCGCGCTTTGCAGGAGTCAGTTCATTTGGCTTCGGCGGCACAAATGCGCACATCATTCTTTCCGATGCGCCGCAATTCCCCTCAGAAGCAAGGGTAGAGATCGAACGTCCGCGTCATCTTTTCACGGTATCAGCTAAAACTGAAAACACCCTTCAAGATCTGGCACAACTCACAAGCAATTATTTGAATGAAAGCAAACAATCCCTTGCAGATATTTCTTATACCGCAAACTCAACACACTCACACTTTGAACATCGTCTTGCGATCCACGCAGCAACAAATGAAGAATTAAAAACACAACTCGATGCTTTCATATCATCTCCAACATCAATTCCTACAAACCTTTCGAAACCAAAAGTAGCATTTCTCTTCACCGGTCAAGGCTCGCAATATTCTGACATGGGACGCACGCTTTACGAAACGCAGCCCGTATTTCGCAATACACTGGACCAATGCGCCGAGATACTTGACGCCATCTTGGACCGTCCACTACTCGACGTTCTTTTCTCAGCCACAAACGACATCCATCAAACGCAATACACCCAGCCAGCGCTTTTTGCATTCGAGTATGCTCTCGCACAAACCTGGCGCTCTTGGGGTATCGAGCCACACGCGGTTCTCGGTCACAGTGTCGGCGAATATGTTGCTGCGTGCATTGCTGGCGTCTTTAGCCTCGAGGATGGTCTCAGCCTCATCGCGCAGCGCGCCCGCCTGATGGGCGCGCTCCCTCACAATGGCACAATGGCGGCTGTCTTTGCCGATGCATCTCGCATCGCCCAAATTATCCAGCCTCATCAAAACAAAGTTTCCATTGCGGCGACCAACGGTCCCGAGAATACAGTCATCTCTGGCGAGAAATCCACTGTGCAAACTATTCTGGATGAATTGACGAAGATGGGCGTTCCATCCAAGCCCCTGACCGTATCCCATGCCTTTCACTCGCCTCTTATGGATTCAATCCTAAATGACTTCGAAACCGCCGCGCGTCAGATGACATTCCACAGCCCCCGCATCTCTCTCAGTTCAAACCTGCTCGGCGGTATTCTAGAGCCTGACTCTATCCCTGACGCACCCTACTGGCGAAATCACATCCGCGCTGAAGTAAAGTTTGCCGAAGGGATGGAAGCCCTCGGTAAACTTGGCATCAACGCCTTTATCGAGATCGGGCCCTCTCCCGTTTTATTGGGAATGGGCAAACACTGTCTTCCAGATTCAACAGCCGCATGGCTTCCATCCCTGCGACAGAAACAAAATGACTGGCAAACTATTTTAGACAGCCTCGGAAAGCTATACATCCGAGGTGCGGACATAGACTGGAAAGGCTTCGACGAAGGTTACACACGCCATAAAGTTTCCCTGCCGAATTATCCCTTCAACCGCCAACGTTATTGGATTGAAACATCGGACAAAAAGCCTGCCGTCACTAAAACAGATACTCCCGCTCCAACACTTACCCCTCGTTCAAATGGAAAGTCCCATTCACAACATGAAGAAAAGATCGAGCGTAGTAATCATGAACAGCCACAAACGGCTACAAACATAACAGATCGATCAACTCTTGTGGCTATCCCCCCAACAGGCCGACAAAAATTTCTAGAAGATTTCATCCAGAATCAAACCGCGCGTATCTTAGGTATGGCGCCTTCACAACTCAGCCTTAACCAACCTCTCGACACAATGGGCTTAGATTCCCTCATGGCGATGGAACTTAAAAACTCAATGGAATCAAAGTTGGGCATCAATCTCTCAGTCTCCAGTCTCCTCCAGGGACCAGCCATCTCGAAGCTTGTTGCAGAAGCGTTGGAATACCTCGATGCCCCCGTAACTTCAAACGAAATACAACTTGTTATCTCACCAGATACACCGAGTGAAAACCCGCTCTCTTATGGACAGCAAGCGCTCTGGTTCCTCCATCAACTGCTGCCCGAAGAAATATCTTTCAATGTATCAGGAGCCGTCCGTATACTCGGGGACTTGGATGTTCCCGCGCTTGAACGCGCATTCAAACAACTTGTCAACCGACATGAATTATTGCGCAGCACATTCCATGTTGTGAACGGTGAACCTGTTCAACGCGTCAACGAAGCGACTAGTGGTTTTTTCATCATTGAGGACGCTTCAAGATGGAAAGAAGAAGAATTGCGAGAAAATCTTGCGATCAATGCGCATCGGCCCTTTGACTTGGAAAATGGTCCTGTCATGCGAGCAATTTTGTTCCAGAAAAAAATGGAACATATCCTCCTGCTATCGGTGGATCACATTGTCAC
>DNDO01000149.1:676-12926 GCA_003484265.1 Anaerolineae bacterium | reverse complement strand
AAGAACAATGACGTGATTTCTTTGCCGTCGCTTACTGCACGTTACTCAGATTACGTCCGCTGGCAAACAGATATGCTGGAGAGTCCGCAAGGCAGCAAACATTGGGAATATTGGCGTGACAATTTAAGTGGTGAACTCCCCGCACTGAACCTGCCTACCGACCGTCCGCGCACCATATTGCAAACCTATCGCGGCGACTCGGAACATATTTTTATGGACGGCGAACTCGCTAAACAGGTGAAAGCCCTCGCACAAGAGCAGGGTTCCACATTGTTCATGACTTTGCTGACCGCCTTCCAAACTTTACTACATCGCTATTCCAATCAGGAACAGTTTATCGTTGGCTCTGTCACGGCGGGGCGAAATCATGCTGAACTGGCTGGCTTAGTCGGTTATTTCATTAATCCTATTCCATTGAAGGCGGACTTCTCTGGTAATCCCACCTTCAATGAAGTCCTCCAACGCGTGCGACAGACAACACTCGGTGCATTCGAGCACCAAGACTATCCGCCCGCCTTGCTCGCAAAGCGATTGGGCATTCAACGCGACTCGAGCCGTCCGCCATTGTTCGAGACGATGTTCATTTTGCAAAAAGCCCACGAGGCGGATGTGCAAGCGCTTAGTCCATTTGCCTTAGGGATCAATGGCGCACGCATGGAGATCGGTAGTCTGTCTTTAGAATCGATTGCATTAGGTGGAGAGCCCGCCCAATTCGACATGACCATGATGATGGCAGAGACTGAACAGGGTCTCGCCGCCGCGCTTCAATACAACACTGACCTATTTGATGCGTCCACTATTCAGCAGATGCTTGAACACTTCCATTCACTGTTGAAAGAAATAGTCGCTGATGCGAACAAGCCAGTATCGAACTACTCGTTATTGAGTGAAACGGAACGACAAAAAATATTGATAGATTGGAACGAAACGCAGACGGATTATCCACGTGATCTTTGCATCCACGATTTGATTCAGGAACAGGTGAAGCGCACACCAAGGGCAATCGCCCTTCAATACGAAGATCAAAGCTTGACCTATAAAGAATTGCATAAACGCTCGGATGAGTTAGCAAAAATCCTGGTTTCCCGGGGGGTCAAGCCGGGGATATTGGTCGGCATCTTTGCGAATCGTTCACTTGATATGATGGTCGGTTTGCTCGGCGTCCTCAAAGCGGGAGGCGCATATCTGCCGCTCGACCCTACCTTCCCATCTGAACGGCTGGCTTTTATGGTGGAAGATTCTGGTGCAGCGATCATTCTCACGCAGACAAATCTTGTCTCTGATTTACCAAAGAATAATGTACAAAAAGTCCTCTTGGATGCTCTTGAGAAACCAGCTTCATCAAAACGGAGAAAGAAAGCGAAACCTTATGACCTTGCCTACATCATTTATACATCAGGCTCCACGGGCAAGCCAAAAGGAGTACAAATCAATCATCAGGCTGTCATAAACTTCCTTTGTTCGATGCGTGATGATTTGAAGATCACCGAAGACGATACGCTTCTCGCCGTGACGACCCTTTCATTTGATATTGCGGTTCTTGAGCTTTTGCTTCCGCTGACAGTGGGTGCGAAGGTTGTGATTGCAAGGTCCGATGTCGCGGCAGACGGCGCGGTGCTGGCTGACATTTTGAATGACGTCAATGCAACCATTATGCAAGGGACGCCCGCCAGTTGGAGATTGTTGCTTGAGGCAGGTTGGAAGGGCAAGGAGAATCTCAAAATCCTATGTGGCGGCGAAGCGTTGACAAATGATCTGGCGGAGCAATTATTGCCACGCGGCTCACAGTTATGGAATCTATATGGCCCCACTGAAACAACCATCTGGTCAACGATCCGTCAAGTTACATCAAGTGATAATCAGGGTATATCCAATACTGTATCAATTGGCAAACCAATTGCCAATACACAGATATATATCTTGGATACCAGCCTGCAACCGGTCCCCGTTGGCGTGATTGGCGACCTCTACATCGGCGGAGATGGAGTCAGCCTTGGATATTTTAATCGTCCTGAGTTGACTGCTGAACGATTCGTCATAAACCCATTCGATACATCTTCCATCATTTACAAAACGGGAGACATTGCCCGTTATCTTCCCGATGGGAATATCGAATTCTTCGGACGCAGCGACCAACAAGTTAAGGTGCGCGGATTCCGTATCGAGACGGGCGAGATCGAAGTTGCATTGGCAGGACATCCATCTGTAAAGCAGGCTGTTGTGGTGGCTTGGAAGGAAAGATCTACAGACGCGAATCTGGTTGCTTATGTTGTATCAGGTTCAGGCGAGGTAGAGGCGGATGCCAGTCAGTTGCGAGAGTTTCTGCGGACGAAACTTCCTGAATACATGGTGCCATCCATTTTTGTCAATCTTGAATCATTGCCATTGACCCCAAACGGAAAAGTAAACCGCAATGCGCTGCCTTCGCCTTCACAGGAACGTCCCGATCTGCACGTCCCATATGTTGCACCGAACACACAATTGGAAAAGGAATTGGCAGAAGTTTGCGCGCAGGTGTTGGGCTTGGAAAAGCAAAACGGAAATTACGCGGTCGGCGTTAATGATAATTTCTTCGATCTCGGCGGGCACTCGTTATTAGGCACGCGTTTGGTATTTTTGCTGCGAGAAAAGTATGGGCTTGAATCCGCGCAGTTGCCGTTGCGCGCGTTATTCGAACAACCGACGGTTGCAAATCTTGCGGTGATTATCGGAAAGGCATTAACTGGGCAGGTGAGTTATGAGGGTCAACGGAATGTGATCCGCATGAATCAATTGAGCATGGATGAGTTGAAGGCGGAGGCGCAGCTCGATGCCAGCATTACAGCAGGTGATCTCGTTTACGAACATCTTGCTGAGCCAAAACATATCCTGCTCACAGGTGGGACAGGATTCGTCGGTGCGTTTCTTTTGCATGATCTGTTGAAACAAACAAATGCAACAATTCATTGCCTATTACGCGCTGGGGATGTTGATAAAGGCTTGAAGAGACTGATAAAAAATTTGAAATCGTATTCATTATGGGACGAGTCATATGCGAAGCGCATCAACCCTGTGTTGGGAGATTTAGGCACAGCACAATTGGGTCTCAGTGATGACGAGTTTGACAATCTGGCGAATCGAATCGACTGGATCTATCACAACGGCGCGATGGTTAATTTTGTTTATCCATATGCGGCACACAAGGCATCGAATGTGCTTGGCACGCAGGAAATTTTACGACTTGCCTCTCACACAAAATTGAAACCCGTGCATCACGTTTCCACGCTGTCCATTTTGCATAACGGCGATCACGATGATGGTCATGTCTTTTTGGAGAATCAGGATATCGACCAGATCAGTGCGCCGTTCGGCGGTTACGCCCAAAGCAAGTGGGTTGCCGAAAAACTCGTGATGCAGGCGGGCGCGCGCGGCATACCATTTGCAATTTATCGACCTGGTCTCGTTTCGGGGCACAGCATCACGGGTGCGTGGAATCACGACAACATGATCTCAAGCATGACACGCGCCTGCCTGCTGTTGGGGACCGCTCCCGATCTGGATGTGGTTGCCAACATCGTCCCCGTGGACTTCGTCAGCGCGTCGATTCTAAACCTGAGCCTAAATCCTGATAATTGGAACATGATCTACCATTTGGAAAACCCCCAGCCGATGCACCTTAATGATCTGCTGGATTCACTGGCGTCACTTGGATTCACCGCCCGCAAAGTTTCCTTTGACGAATGGCGCAAGGATTTGTTCAACGCAGTTGTTCACATCGAAAACGGAGGCTGGGAAGCCTATCTGCCGTTAATCGAAGAAGTGGAAGAGAACCAGATCTTCATGCCGCACATTGACCTCAGCAACACACTTACCCGCCTCAACGGGAACGGCATCAACTGTCCACCAGTGGACGACAATTTATTAGTAACGTATATAAACTCCTTTATTGAACAGGGATTGATCGAGAAGCCCGAGATCAACGCATCGTGAACCAAGCAAATCAGCCAAACAACTGGCTCGTATGTCCGCAGGTGAGACCCGAGGCAGTAAGCCGCATTTTCCTTTTCCCATATGCAGGCGGCGCACCTTCTGCATTTAACAAATGGAGTCCAGAATTCCCATCAACTATTGAAACACATATCGTTCATTATCCAGGCAGGGGTTCACGTCACAACGAAGCGCTGCTCAATTCGTTAGATTCTCTTGTTGAGAAACTTACACATGCTATTCAACCATTATTGGATATACGATTTTCGTTCTTTGGTCACAGCCTGGGTGGCACAGTTGCATTTGAACTCGCTCGTCACTTGCGCCATAACGGACTTCCTCAACCATCCGCTCTATTCATTTCTGCGTGCGCCGCACCACAGGTGCCGAAATCCCATCCTCCAATCCATACATTCCCTGACGATGAATTTCTGAACTCACTGAAAGAACTCGGTGGCATACCAAATGAAATCTCACAAAACAATGAATTGCTCGATATTCTTCTCCCTGTCCTGCGTGCAGACTTTGAACTCATCGAAACATATCAACACGTACCAGGTGAACCATTGGAATGTCCCATCCTTGCCTTTGGCGGATTCGATGATCCGCGAGTGAGTCTGGAACAACTGGAAGGTTGGGCAATGCATACAAATGCGGGATTTGAAGCGAAATATTTTGCCGGAGATCATTTCTTCATAAATGCGGCAAGGCAATCTATTATCGATGAGATTGCTTCGGTCGCTATGCTCTCTCGCAATGATGGATGATATATTCCATGCGGCTCAAAAACCAACGCTTCTTCATGTGGTTCAACAAAATAATCTTTCCTTTCTTTTACCTGCGTCATCATGGGAAGCAAACAATAGTTGTTAATGTTGATGAAGAAACACAATTTACTGTCCGTGTAAACACATCTGATATTCTTGTCATTTGGGAGATATGGAAAGCAAAAATCTATGACGATCCTCGCTTTCCCATTCAGCCCAACGAGGTCATCGTGGATATTGGAGCACATATCGGCGGGTTTGCAATCCGCGCGGCGAAGACCGCAAGATGTGTTTATGCCTATGAAGCGTCCAGTAAAAATTATGCACTGCTCCAAAAGAATCGGCAATTGAACAATACGAAGGATCTGTACCTTCACAACAAAGCAGTCTCGCACCATAACGGCGAGATGAAATTCTTCATGCCGTCAGATAATGGCGCGCTCGGCTCGTTGATGCAGGAAGCAGACAGCCCAATGGAAACTGTACAGGCTGTAACTCTTACCGATATTGTCACTGACAATAACATTGAACAAATCGATTACCTCAAAGTGGATGTGGAGGGCGCTGAGTACGATATCCTGCTCAATTGCCCGGCAGAAACACTTTCAAAGGTTCAACGAATAATCATGGAGTATCACGAATTCGATGGAGACAAGCGCAATCATCGCGATCTCGTCCGGCTATTGAAATCACACGGATTTACTGTTGTGGTAGAGGACGGCATCTTTCCTCAGAAGTTTTTATTCGGCACAGGCATCATCAAGGCATGGCGCGACTGACATGGGAAGGAACTGGACAAAATCTCCCGACAACTTAACCCTGGATTTGGATCATGTCGATGTTTGGCGCGTCTATCTTGATCCCACATCTGATTCTATCCAATTGGCTGACTCCACTCTTTCAGAGGATGAATCCCACCGCGCCGCACAATTTCGTTTTGACAAAGATAGGCACCGTTTTATAGCATCCCACTTCGCTTTGCGAGATGTCCTTTCGCGTTATCTTCACTACGTGCCACGAGAGATAGAATTCATCGTTGGGGAATACGGCAAGCCTGCAATAAACTCAAATATAAATATTGATTTCAATCTGTCCCACTCTGGAGACTATGCTCTGATCGCAGTTGCGCGTGACCACAAAGTGGGTGTGGATGTGGAACGATTCCGCGACAATATGGAACATGAAAAGATCGCCCATCGTTTTTTTTCAAAAAGGGAGATTGCCGAGTTGATGTCGCTGCAACCTGAATTAAGAATACGAGGATTTTATAATTGCTGGACTCGCAAAGAAGCATACATCAAAGCACACGGTTTGGGACTGTCACTCCCTTTGGATAGTTTCGATGTTTCGCTTACGCCGAACGAACCCGCCACTTTGCGGGCAACTCGCCCCGACCCACAAGAAGCCCCCCGATGGACGTTGTTGTCTCTTGATATCGGGACCAATTATGCATGCGCTGTTGCTGTAGATCGCAAAGATTTGGAATTCAGGTTCTGGGATTGGAGGACTACTCGGTAACCGCATCTATCCCAAGGCATTGAAGGTTATCATCCCCCCTTGGATACAGACGATATAAATTGTTTTCGGGAATGATGCAATACATCTCGATCAATTTCGAAGAAGCATAAAATCGTTCGCTGAGGGATGCCAAGTAAATGGGGTGTTCAGAAAATGATTCTTCAACAACATCAATAACAAGTTGCGGTTCGAAAGATGCAGGCGCAGATGTCATCCATCCAAAGACGATAACATCGGGGCGCACTCCTTCGATCTTTGTGAAATGGCGCAGGACGAAATATTCGTCCGTGTCTGTAAACCATTCGGCGATGACGATGGAGTTGGGTGGAAGGCTTTCGAGCGTTTCAACGCCAAATTCGTACGGCAGGTTATCATCCCTTTTATTGGGGTCGATGTAGTAGGCAAAACCGTTGCGGACTCCGGTCCCCACATCTGGGATGGCGAAGTAGGCATCATCCATGGAGAAGTTCCCTGCCAGATTTGGCAGGTTTCGATAGATGAGTGGAGCCAAGATGATGGTTAGGATCAGAATGGATGTCAGAATGATGCGCGGTTTTTTATCCCATATTGAAAGCAGGTGATTCAATCCGGATCCGATCAGGAAAGCAAAGAATACATGTGATGTCATAAAAAAAGCAAATTGATCCGACACACGATAGAGGATGCCGAACAGCGTATAAACGATGTAAAACGAAATGATCTTTTTATTGCCCGCGCGCATACCGATTATGCCGAGCAGAATACCGAGCGGACCAAATTGCAACACGAGAAATAAAAGATACTTTAAAAGACTATCACCCAGCACCAGCAGAGACAGGCTCAGCCCGCTCAAAAACGTGGACCCGATGATGGGACCCGCAATATCATCGACAGGGATGCTTCGCGTAATGCGTATGAACTGAATGATGTAGAGCGAGAAACCGAGCGGGAGACCAAGCAGCGGCAGGATGTGTTTGCGCCAGGTCGGTTTTTGAAGGTCGATGTTTCGTAACGGGAAGTAATACAACCCCAGCGCAGGGAAGGCAAGAAATGCAAGGATATGATTCGATGCGGCTAGACCAAGAAATAATGCTGCGAGGAATAAATGCAGTATCTTTTTATTCTCTTCATACAGATCAAAAAAATAATAACTGGCGAGCAGGAGAAAAGTAAAAAGCGTATACACCTCCGGTGTGGAGGAGTGCCACCAAAACGTATGCGAGACCGCAAGCGCTATTGCGACATAACTCGAAACGAGCAGCGAGCTGGTAAATCTGTAACAGAGGCGGAATACCAATGCGATGGACGCGGCGCCGAATAACGCCGAGATCAGATTGACCAGCCATAATGAATCGACGGATGGAAACGCCTTGACAAGCGAGTGACCGACGAAGATATATAAGGGATGGTCCCAGGCGGTCACGCCGACTTTGGAGAAGATGAATGGGTCTGGCGAAAACTCTTCACTCGTCATCTCGGCAAGGATGATCGATTCTCCAGAGATGACTTCGCTTTGCAGGCGCACACCGTCGCCCCATGCCAGTGAGGGGGAAAGCGTATAAATATAAAAACCGGTCGTCAGGATGAAGACCAACCAGGGAAATAATTTTGTTTTCAAATCAAGTTTATTGCCGGATACTATTCACTGGGGTTTGGCTCATACTTCCCGACGATCAAGACCGCATTGCTCCCCCCGAACGCGAACGAATTGCTCATGATATTTCGCAAAGGCAACTTGCGGCTCCCCTCTGTCACATAATCCAGGTCACAATCAGGATCAGGCACCTTGTAATTGATAGTCGGCGGCACGATTTGATTATGCAGGGAGAGAATACATCCGATCAACTCCAGTGCCCCGCTGCCAGCAATAGAATGACCGAGAGCAGCTTTATTACCCACAACGGGTATTTCATAGGCACGCTCCCCGAATACTTCCTTGATGGCTTTGGTCTCGTTCTTATCGTTCCATTCTGTCCCGGTCGCGTGGGCGTTGATGTAATCAACATCATCAAGCGTAAGGTTCGCATCTACCATCGCACGCTTCATCGCGAGGACGGGTCCCTTCTGTGTAGGCTGTGTCAGGTGACTGCTATCCGCGCTTGCGCCGTAGCCTTTGATCTCTGCAAGAATGGGAGAACCGCGGCGAAGCGCGTGACTCTCCGCCTCCAACACAAGGATGCCTGCTCCTTCGCCCAAAACCATTCCATCCCTGTCAGCGCTAAACGGACGGCAGGCTTCTGCCGGCGAATCGACGCGCTTCGAAACAG
The DNA here is from genome assembly GCA_003484265.1 of Anaerolineae bacterium. Classification (GTDB taxonomy): domain Bacteria; phylum Chloroflexota; class Anaerolineae; order Anaerolineales; family Villigracilaceae; genus Defluviilinea. The sequence continues at coordinate 4,429 of DNDO01000149.1, read as the reverse complement.
CATGAAGCGCTAGCCACCCACCCGCTACCGCAGGCGAAAAAGGAGAATCAGCTGCGCCGGTAACAGCCAATTGCATCATTCCACTGCGGATCATATTGAACGCATATCCAATGGAATGTGCCGCTGTGGAACATGCAGCATCCACATCCACCAATATGCCCTGGAATCCGTATTTTATAGATATGTTGGCTCCGGGTCCTATATTCATCGAGATCGGGATGGTAAATGGACTTAGCCGTCCCGTTGAGTGGTAACTTTTAAAGAACTGGTCTGATGCGGCATACCCACCGATCGAACTCCCGACCAGAATTCCCACTTCCATAAGTTCGACACTGCCATTATTCAAATGTGCTCCTGAGACCGCCTGACCTGCGGCGACCAACCCCAACTGGGAGGAGCGGCTTATTCTTCTTAATTCCCTGCTATCGAAATATTGACTCTCTTCATACCCCCGCACAACCGCGCCGATCTTTGAAGGCACATCCGAAAAAATGGTCCCATCCAAAAAGCCCACGCCGGATCGACCACCCACCAAGCCGTTCCAAAACTCAGCCAGGTCACAACCCAGTGGACTTGCAACCCCCATGCCTGTTACGACAACTCGTTCTAGTTTACCAGTCAAATTCACATCCTCCGACGATACTATTATGGAATCAAGATTGGTTCTTGCTGGGTTGATTATTCTTGCTGAAAAATTTTGAATGTCGACGAAATTCTAACATGATTTATCCAATTATCATTTTCATGCACTTCGCAAACCAAAGGGCACATAAGTCATACAGCAAATATGCCTGTTGAATATATCCTGGCACAAATGCGTACGGTAAAATTCCTTCAACCATTAACATAACCATGATTCGTTGAGCGATGATCCGCTTGCAAATCACGCATCCTGCCAGATTGCTGGCACAATAAGTTGTGACAGGAGAATTTATGCAAATCGGAATCGTCTTTCCGCAAAATGAAATCGGCACAGACCCGCTGGTTATCCGCGATTATGTACAGACAGCAGAAGGATTGGGCTTCACACACATTCTGGCGTATGACCATGTGTTGGGCGCGAATCCCGATCGCCCCGAAGGCTTTAAAGGACCTTACACGTTTCAGTCCGCGTTCCACGAACCGCTCGTCCTGTATAGCTACATTGCAGCCATCACACAGAAAATCGGACTGGTGACTGGCATCATCATCCTGCCGCAACGGCAGACCGCACTGGTCGCAAAGCAAGTTGCCACGCTCGATGTACTGAGTAATGGACGGGTGCGTCTCGGTATCGGTACCGGCTGGAATAAAGTCGAGTATGTTGCGCTGGGAGAGAATTTCCACGATCGCGGCAAACGCAGCGAGGAACAGATAGCGGTCTTGCGCGCCTTATGGACACAGGAACTAGTCGTATTCAAAGGTAAGTATCATAATATTCCCGATGCGGGGCTTAAGCCATTGCCAGTACAGCGTCCTATTCCCATATGGCTGGGAGGCTCAGCTCCGAATGTCTTGAAACGGGTTGCAAAACTTGGTGATGGTTGGATGCCGAACTATCGCACCGCAGAAGAGTGTAAACCGCACCTGGAAACTTTGGATAAGCATCTATCCGCTGCAGGACGTACTCGTACACAACTCGGTATCGAGCCGCGTGTCCGGTACGGCGATGGAAATCCAGAGACCTGGCATACACTCATCCGCGATTGGGCGGGTGTGGGTGCGACCCATCTTACGCTTATCACCGAAGGCGCTGGCTTCGACACGCCCCAAAAGCATATCGATGCGATCTGTAATTTTGCCAGTGTCGTTGGTGTCGGCAGATACGGTCCAATCCGTTGGTCTTTATTCCAAAAGCAAGGAAAATAACATGTCTCAAATTGATTTGCCAAAATACACGTCCCTCGACGAATTGTTCAGCGATATGATGCAAATGACCGGTGACCCGCTTGCCGATACCGGCATGAACGTGGTCATCAGCCGGGGAAACCCAAAAGCCAGATTACTCATTGTCGGCGAAGCGCCCGGTCCACAGGAAAATATTCAGGGGAAGCCATTCGTAGGGCGGGCAGGGCAGTTGCTCGATAAGATCCTCGAAGCGGGGAAGTTCGATCCCGAAAGGGATGTGTTCATCACCAACTCGGTCTTCCGAATGCCGCCAGGCGAAGGTGGAAAGAACTTCCGCAAACCTACAGATAAAGAGATCGAATACTATCGCCCTTATGTAAATGAGATCATCCGGCTGGTTGACGCGCTTATCGTGTTACTGACCGGAAACGTTGCCTGTCAATCCATTCTGGGAAAGACCGGCATCACATCCTTGCGGGGGCAGTGGACACAATTGCAGGGGCGTTGGATCATGCCGATCTTTCATCCGTCCTATCTGCTCAGGAATCCATCAAAGTCGCCGGGCTCTCCAAAAGCCTTGATGTGGGATGACATCCGCGAAGCCCGTAGAAAATATGATGAATTGATCGGAGAGTAATAAAATATTTCAGGGGTTTTAATATTTCACCCTTGCACAGAATGGGAAGGTTTTCAACCATGCACACCGGTGAGAGCGTAATCCTTAATAAAGTGATTGTGTATTGTAATTTTGCCCATCAAGGGAGGGTGCTATACTCGGATTTTGAAGCGGGACAACGAAACAACAGGATAATTGAAAAGTGAAATATTTATAGTAAATGGCTATTTTATGAACAGAAAAATTACGATACTTATTATTTTGATTATGTCCATTTCACAATTGGGATGGATACATGCGCATCAACAGGCGCGGCCACTGCGGGTCTGTGCCTACGAAAACGCCCCAAAGATTTATACAAATGAAAACGGAATTGTGACCGGGTTCTGGCCCGAACTGCTCAACTATATCGCTGTTCAAGAGGGTTGGGACATTACCTGGGTGCCTGGCGCGTGGGAAGACTGCCTGACAATGCTTGGAAATAATGAGATAGACATCCTGCCGGACACAGGCTGGACCGAAGAAAGAAGCCGGATGTATGCTTTCTCGGAAGAGACCGTGCTCATCAGTTGGACGCGCATGTATGCACCCGCCGGCTCGGATATTACATCCATCCTCGATCTTGAAGGGAAGTCGATCGCGGGATTAAGAGGCAGTTTCAATCTGGATGGACCGGAGGGAATCAAGGAACTTACGGACCAATTCGGGGTACACAGCACTTTCATCGAAATGGACAATTACACGCAGGTCTTTGAAGCATTGGAAAATGGGGATGTTGATGCAGGAATCACAAACAAGGACTTTGGAAACTTGAACGAGTCCAAATATGACGTAGTCAGGACACCGATCCTCTTCCAACCTGCCCGGATATTGTTTGCATTTCCCATGGACGGCGCGCAAACCTCGTATTTGATCGAACGAATCGACAACCGTATTCTGGATTTAAAAGCAGATGACAACTCCATTTATTATCAGGCTCTGGATAATTATCTGGGCGAAAAAGCATCAGGGCTAAATGAACAGGAGATCCCGGATTGGGTTAAAAATCTGGGAATATTTGCAGGCGGGGTCATTATATTTCTTCTTGCAGTTGGTTTTTCTTCACAAACACAAGTGAAACGACGCACTGCGGAACTACAAAAAAATCAGGAACAATTACGGACGATCATGGACAGCGTCGAATATCAACAAGCGGCGGCGCAGAATGAGTTTCAGGCGAACCTGCTTAAGCAAATTAACGACGCGATAATCGCAGTAGATAATAATTTTCGTATCACTGCCTGGAATCAGGCGGCGGAAAAGCTTTATGG
>DNDO01000149.1:0-504 GCA_003484265.1 Anaerolineae bacterium | reverse complement strand
AAAGCTTTATGGGTGGAGCGCGTCTGAAGCCCTGGGCAGTCTTTCCACCGACATCATGCGGTCTGAAATGACCGCGGAGGAAAGGGATGGAGCATTAAAGTATTTGCAGGAAACCGGAAGGTATCGAAATGAACTTATTCAGTATCGCAAGGACGGGCAGCCTGTTCATGTTGATGCTAGCTCCATTACTTTGTACGATAAAGATCGTAAACCTACCGGTCTTTTGAGTGTCAACCGCGACATCGGCGAGCGCAAGCAGGCGGAAAAAGCATTAAACATCAGCCATAAACAGTTACTTTCATTCATCCAGCAGGCTCCAATCAGTATCGCGATATTTGATCGAAACATGCATTACATTAGCTGTAGTCAACGCTGGGTGCTCGATCATGGATGGGGATACACGGACCTGATCGGGCGCTCATATTACGAAATTCATCCTGATCCTTCAGAGAGATGGAAGGAAGCGCATCAAAGTGGCTTTTTCGGCAAAACTTTGAAAAATGA
>DNDO01000182.1:11176-18811 GCA_003484265.1 Anaerolineae bacterium | reverse complement strand
GGAAAGCCAGCTTGATGTGACGTCGGAGGTTTCCGTTGATGAGACTGATGATGATGGAGCACAGCTCGAATCAGTTGAAGAAATTGTTGTCGAAGATAAGCAGTCCACGACAATTGTCGAACCATCTTTAGGGAACATTCCAGATGCGTCAAATCAACCCCTTGAATCTGGTTCTACACTTGGAGTTGGAACAGATTATGACGCGGCAGCAGCAATGGTTTCAACGCCCGCCTTGTTGCATAGCGAAGAGACAATCGCTGACCCATCAGCAGGAAACGATCCAGTCATTCTGGTGATTGATAATCTATCCGACCTTATTAATCAAATAGATCTGTCAGAGAATACAGACGATAATATTCAAGATTTTGAACCAAATTCCAGACTTGATGGCCATGATGATCTGGTTGATGATGAAGTTGTTGATACAGACATCCATCTTGAACCTAGTAATGGCGATGAAGACATCAAAGAACTTGTTTCTCAAATCGTAGCTGGGGCAGATGCCGATGTTGAAAAAACGGACACGGAAGATATCTCACTATCTGAACCGAGATTAGAATTTGACGAACCGGCTAGCGAGGACGAATCGACACACACCTTTGTTGATGAACCCGCTTATGACGCATTCCTTACGCAGGCAATTGATCCTGTGTTGGAAGATCAGGAAAAATTTTCCCCACCTGTCGAGTTAAAGGCTGATCCAGATACCAAGAACGCTCATGTCTGGAATGAATTAGGCAATGTCTATTTTAATACAGGGGCATTCGAAGAAGCAGTAACCGCTTATAGTAAGGCGATCGAATTGGATGACTGGTTTGCATGGCCCTATAGCAATCTGGCATTGGTATATGTCCAGAAAGAAAAATATACTGAGGCGATTTTACTTTACCAACGCAGCATCGAGCTCTTTTCCAGTGACAAGGATAAAGCAATAACTTGGAACCGTTTGGGAAATGTCTACCGGCGACTGAACGATTATGATAATGCGATCGCGTGTTATCAACGTGCCGACGAACTCGACCCAAACAATGCTACAAGGTCTTTGCGTTCACGGTTCAGCCTGCTGGGCAGCTTGAGCCTGGAAGAAACTCCCAGCGTTGCAGCATATTCGGAGGCACAATGAGCGAGCATGAACTTTGGAACGAATTAGGCAATCTATATTTTGTATCTGGTGCCTATGATAAGGCGGTACGTGCCTACAACAGAGCAATCGACATTAATCCTGAAATTGGAGAACCTTACAGTAACCTTGCGTTGACCTATACGCAGATGGGAAAAAACGCAGAGGCAGTAAGTATTTACCAGCGCGGCATCCATCTTTTGAAAGATGATCTTGATAAAGCGGTTTCTCTGCATAAACTTGGTGAAATATATTATCAACTAAAACAATTTACCCGGGCAGCTGAAACCTATCAACAGATCGAAACTCTTGTTTCTGATTTCGGACAGATCGTCGAGGCTAGCGAACCAGTGGATTTGCTTCTGCACTGTCAGCCATCGGAGTCTCATCCGAACCAGCAACGGTTTAATCCCTTTGACGAAATCCCTTCGAATACATTCTTAGAAGCACCTCCAATGCTTGATGACCTCTCAACAGCCTGGTGGTTTGACGGTCAATCTGAATCTATAGAAAGCGATGGATTTAATTACGATTTTGGATTTGTTGATGGAGAGGGGACCCATTACGTTGACAATAATATCGTTTATACCGAACCATTGAAATGGGAGGTGGAGACATTCATTGATCCTGAGTCAACAGACGATTTTGAAGATGTATTGAGCTCCGATAATGTTGAAAGCCTAGTCCTAGAAATAGATTCAGTTCCAGACTCTATTGATATGCCTAATACAGTAAATTCTATAAAAGACAAAAGTGAGGCTGGTGCTGGTATTCAGTCAGAGGCCCAGAAGCCGCCCTTGGTAGACCTGAATACTCATCTACCTGAAAGTAATCCGCCCGCCGTAATGGTGGTTACAGACGAATCAGAATTCATAACTGAAACCCCTGAATTTGCAGTTCAGATTACTACTGATGTTGAGGCAGTTCAATACGATACCCCGATGAATTGGCAAGCAATATCGTTATCTGATGATGAACGCCTTGAGATCGACGCTGATATTGATAGATTTAAAAAAGCGCTCGATACCAATCCGCGAAATGCATATGCATGGGATGTCCTCGGCGATCACTACAAGACACTAGGTCAATATGACGATGCCATCAATGCATATGAGAACGCAGTGAGAATTGATACAACCCAGGCGTTCTATCTTCATCATTTGGCACTGGTTTATGCAGCAGTCGGGCGGCATGATGACGCCATACATACATTTGAAAGAGTGATTGGCGTGGATCCGAATCATGGACTCGCTCATGCCACGCTCGGAGGATATTATCGGAAATACGGAAACGAGGAATTAGCTAAAGTACATATAGAAAAAGCGAGGCAATTGCTCGACAATGATGAGAACGAATATAATCGTGCCTGTATGGAATCCATTTGCGGTAATGCAGACCGGTCACTGGAATTGCTTGAAATCGCCCTGAAAAACAAGCAGACCTATGTGAACTGGGCGCGTAAGGACCCGGACCTGGACTTTATTCGGAGCGATCCTCGTTTTCAAACATTGCTACAGGGTGTGCAGTGAAGCACGTGTAGAAACACTCGCTTGTGGGGTATTAAATCAAATACGCCGACTTGATACCGGCGTATTTGATTTAATACCTTCACCAAATGACGATATAGAAATTTCTTGGTTTACCGGTCCTTAACTTGCAGATTGACTTTAACTGATCCGGAAACTTGGTCGAATTTGCCTGAACTACTATTATTCAATGCTTTGGCAATCTTTTTTTCCGTTGCAGCATTTGTCGTCTCGCTGGAAAGGACATTGTGCCTGGGGGGGTTATTTGTAGAAAAATCAACGTCGATGGATAGCAGGAAATTTCCATCATCATCGCTCAATTCTTCTTCCAACGAAGTGATGATATCATCCAAATAATCAAATAGAGTTACAGCCGTTGCATCGTATTTGGGGAGTGAAAGTTCAATTCCATTTAGAGTGATTTTCTTATACATGAAAGAAACCTATCATAACAATATAATAATTGTTATTTAGGCGTTAAGAATAACCGAACGGCTGAACCAGGACATTGCCGTTTCATATTAAGTTGAATTGTGCGTTGGCGATAACAACCTAACTGCTCCGTAGATTATTTCTGGAAATTCTTTGTTTTATTGATGGGATGTCAATTAATAAGGAGAATTTTCCCCATTACCAGCTTAGTTGTTATATGGACCTAGTTTGTCAATCGTTCCTTTATAAAATCAATGTTTGGGTCAGCCTGAGCAGTCGATGTAGTTTTGTAGTGACGATACCACCTCTGCTATAATCCTCCGCATGATTCTCGTCACTGGCGCAACAGGCTTTATTGGGCGTGTGCTCGTGCGCCAACTTAACGAAACAGGACAACAAGTCCGCGTTTTGCTGCGCCCATCACCTCGTTCGCCGCGACTGCCAAAAGGCGTGCCAGTTGAAGTCGCCGTGGTCGGTCTTGATGACGAGCGCGGCTTGCGCGCCGCCATGCGCGGCGTGGACCAGATCGTCCATCTAGCCAGCGCAGTATCCCAGGGACGGCGTGGTAATTTATTCAAAACAGACATCGAAGGTACCCGCACCTTAGCGCTGGTTGCGAAAAGCGCAGATGTAGAGCGGTTCATTTATCTCAGCCATATTGGCTCGGATCGCGCCTCCGCCTTCCCGATTCATAAAGCCAAAGGCATCGCCGAGGAACACATCCGCAAAATCGGCATTCCTCATACCATCATTCGATCCTCAATAGTTTTTGGTCCTGAAGACCATTTCACAAGTCCCCTCTCCAATCTCATTCGCATCACACCTGGCATTCTTCCCATACCAAGCAACGGGACGACATTGCTCCAGCCGCTTTGGGTCGAAGACCTTGTGACCTGCATGCTCTGGGCATTGCAAAACCCAGATATGGTCAACCAGACATACGACATCGGAGGTGGTGAGTATTTTACCCTCCGGCAAATTCTGGAAACGGTCATGAGCATCACACATACACGGCGATTGCTTGTGCCTATTTCACCTCCATATTTGCGCGCCCTCTTTGTGATCCTCGATGCGTTCACACCAGGCTTCAACGTCCCAACCTACTGGATTGACTATGTAGCCGTCAACCGTACCTGCCCGGTCGAAAACCTCCCGCGCACTTTCGGGCTCATGCCCGCCCGCTTCGCCTATAGATTGAACTATCTTGAACGCAAACCACTTTCACAAAGGATTCAGGAAGCTCTACGCTTCTCACGCTAACAGTCATGCCTGACCCCGTCATCCGATTGCTTGAATCCCCCGAAGACATGACCCTCGTCGAAGAACTCCAGCGGGCTGTATGGCCTGGCAGTGAAACCGATATCGTCCCCGCGCATGTATTTATCGCAGCCATTCACAATGGGGGCATCCTCATCGGCGCATTCATTGACGATCAATTGATCGGCTTTGTCTTTGGCTTTCCCGGCATCGAATTCATTCCAGACGGCCCGCGTCCGAAGCACTGTTCGCATATGATGGGCATCAAGCCCGGGCAACGCGATTCAGGTGTGGGCTTCGCTTTGAAGCGGGCGCAGTGGCAGGTGGTCCGCAAGCAGGGCATTGATCACATCACATGGACATATGATCCGCTTCTCAGCCGCAACGCCTATCTCAACATCGCAAAGCTCGGCGCGGTCTGCAATACATATCGCCGCTCTGAATACGGCGACATGCGCGATGGCTTAAATGCCGGGCTTCCCTCTGACCGCTTCCAGGTGGATTGGTGGGTCAATACCCGCCGCGTCGAGCGCAGACTTGGCAAACGCGCGCGCGGACCATTGAAGCTTGACGATTTCTCGCAAGCAGAATTGAGTCCCTTATATACGCCTCTTATCTCGACATCGAACCTGATCCGCCCGCCCGACGGTTTCTCGCCTCTTGAGGGACATCTCATTCTCGCCGAGGTCCCTACGGACTTCAACGTAATGAGAAGCGAAGACTTCGCTCTTGCCCATGACTGGCGGCTATTCTCGCGTGAAGTATTTGAAACTGCATTCAAAGCCGGTTACCTCATCACCGATTTTATTTACGAGAACAAGCGTAGTTTTTATGTCTTATCGCATGGGGAAAGTACGCTGCAGGAATAGAGTTCGTTCACAGAGGCATAGATATGATTAATAGATCTGTTGTCGCAGTAACCAACTCACAAAGAACCCGTCTTAAGATTACATGGATAACCCAAGAACCGATATTGAAAACTGGTGGGCGGCAGAAGCCATGATCGCTTCATACAATCACGTTTATCAGGTCACATATAAAACGAAATATAAGGTACACGGACCCATCGGCATTTCCATTTATGACGGTGCGCCGATTGCATCCTTTCAATACGAGTTCCTCGCGCTTAGTGCGGACGCGCAATCCGTAATGGATGCGGTGCTTTCGTATCCCATTCCCGAAGATAGGCAATACATCATCGATGTATTTCACCCATCTCCATCAGACCCTGCTTTGAAGGAACAATACACGAAATTCGCTCACGAATTCGCGCGGACAGGTCCCATCCTTGGGTTCAGCCTGACCGGCAAAGTGGACGCAGTTCCCGAAAACGTGTACAAGGCTTCAACCATCCAGCAAGCTGAGACCGCCAACCACAACCTGGTAACAGAGGGTGAGCGGATCCATGTGCAAACCCTGCGTGACAAACACATTCATTCCTTTTATGTAGAGTCCGAAGGCGAGGCAGTCGGGTGGCTCCAACTGGTTTCGGTTTATGATAAGGTTGGGTACATAAATCAACTTTATGTTCTCAAAAATTACCGCAAACGTAAATATGGCACAGCACTTGTCAGGCGCGCGCATGCGTATGCAATCGAGTTGGGATTGAAGCGCATGGTAGCGGTCCCGTCTGATCAAGCGATGCACTTGTATCGACGCCTGGGATATAGTCCTTTGTTATATTTCTCCGCATTCCGCCCCAATGGCTTGCGTCATGAATAAACTGCGGGTTGGCGTCATCCTGATAGACCACATGGTACCTGCATGGGTAAGGCATATGCTTGAGAGAATTAAGAACTCTTCCCATGCGGAGATCTCTGCGCTGGCGTTCGCAGACCAATCTAACGGCACCACTCTTCCCATAAACAAGCAATACGACATTCAATTCAATCTCGATAAGAAGATATTTCGCCCGGCACCAGATGCCTGGGAAATAAGTGACATCCGCAAGGTACTTCATAACACACAGTCGCTGGGCGCAAATTTGCATGAGCGCATTTCCCGCTTCAAAGCCATGCGCCTCGACCTTCTGCTCAACCTGAGTTTGGAGGACATGCCCAAATCACTGCTCAATGTGGCCCGCTTTGGGGCATGGTCTCTACGCTGTAATGAAGTGCGCGTGACCATGGGAAGTGAGATCGGCTGGCTTGAAATATTGAACGATATTCCTGTCATGCACTGTGACATTGAGATCGAACGCGAAGAAGCGACCTGGGTCCATGCCGGTTCGGTTATTGCCACACATCGTTCGTCGATTTCATTAAATCAAAAGTCGTTTTTCTGGAGGGCGACTCACGTGGTTCCGCGCGTCCTCCGTATGTTGCGGACAAAGGGCGAAAAGGAATTTTTCGCGCACACGGAACCCGCCTCCACCGTCGAAAAAGCGAGCATACCCTCATTATCCCAATCAACTACTCTCGCACATAAACAGGCATTGCAGATCTCTGAGAACAAGATAAGACGCCGCATCACACCTCAACCCTGGGCGCTGATGGCGGGGAAAAGAAACGATGGAGAAAAGTTCGATTGGGGCGGACTCAAACTCAAAGTCCCGCCGCGAGGCGTTTTTTGGGCAGACCCGTTCATTCTAAAAAGGGAGGGAACTTCTTATCTATTCTTTGAAGAATATGTATACAAAACCCAGCGGGGCAGAATTTCATATGCGGTCATCGACGCAGGCGGTGAGATTGGCGAACCGCAAACGGCGCTGGAGCGTCCATATCATCTTTCGTATCCGTTCATCTTCGAGCATCGCGGCGAGTTTTATATGATCCCCGAAACGGCGCAGAACCGGGCCATCGAAGCATATCGTTGCGTGCGCTTCCCCGATCAATGGGAGTTCCACAAAACGCTGATGCCCGATGTGCAGGCAGTGGATGCAACCCTGTTCCAGCATTCTATGCGCTGGTGGATGTTTGTCAACATCGCGCATGAGGGTGGTTCCACGTGGGATGAATTGCATCTTTATTATACAGACGATCCCCTATCAACAGACTGGACCCCGCACCCGATGAACCCCATCGTTTCAGATGTACGGTCTGCCCGCCCAGCCGGGCGCATCTTTCGCAGGGACAGCGGACTCATCCGCCCCTCGCAGGATTCTTCGTTGAGATATGGGTACGCGCTAAACCTCAATAGCATCACAAAGTTAAGCATTTACGAGTACGAAGAGAAATTGCTGGAACGTATCGAACCGCCCAAGGATGATATATTGGCAGTACACACATATACTCACTTAGAAGATCTTGTTGTCGTAGACGCGTTGCTGAAGAAGTAACTCTATTCGCCTTATATCAACCA
>DNDO01000182.1:10221-10899 GCA_003484265.1 Anaerolineae bacterium | reverse complement strand
CGCCTTATATCAACCATTTTATACAGCCGGACACGATAATTCCGAATCCAGCGAACCCGCAGAGCATGAATCGTTTCGGGTATGTGCAGAATAATCCGATTCGATTTATCGACCCTACAGGGCACATGATATGTGCGTTTTGTAACGGTGAAGGTGGAAAACTCACACCACTCCAAAAAGCGATTGATGCACAAAAACTAGCGGTATTGGAAAGAGAAGGTGAACGTAGGAGAAACAATAAGAAATCAGAAGAACCTTCTGAACCCTTTGATGGGCTTAATCATTGCGCTCTCGAAGCGATTGATTCAAATCAGTGTTACCAAGACTATAAACTTAATCTGTACTATGAAATAGGATATCCTGATATTGGTGATCTAGCTGCAGAACGCCCATTCAAAAACCCACTCGGTGAGCATTATGATATGGACTATTTCAATCCAGAGTTCATAAGCAACCAAAATCCCCAAAATGTGAAATTCCTAGAAGTTCTCAGCGTCGATCAAACATTCCTTCCAAACTATGAGTCACTTTATCTTGATGCGCTAAAAATCGAAAATTCACGTACTTATGATGACGTTATTGAATTAATAGAAGAAAATAAGCCAGCCGATTGGATCGATGCGAGTATCAATATTCTTACGGAGTAGCTTCGATGTGGATAATAAAAAACTTCTCTAA
>DNDO01000182.1:9477-9951 GCA_003484265.1 Anaerolineae bacterium | reverse complement strand
CTATATCCAAAAACAGATAATGTTCCTGTTCGGGCGACTTTTAGATATCATTCTTATTCTTCCCCTGATAAGGTCATTAGCTTTGATTACATGGTTAGAGAAAATGTTGAAATAGAAAGTCGTGAACGTAATTATGAGAACTCTGAAAATCTTGATCCGGGACTTGATCCTGATGTTTTATCTCTTGACAGCGATGAAGCACTAAAGATTATGTATGAACAACTAGGCGACGAATTCTTTCGAGATTGCCAGGTTGGATCTTGGCCTCTAATAATGAACTTAGAATATGGATTTCCAAACGTAAGTGAAGATGAAGTTTGGTCCCTAACCTTTGCTTGCGATAAACCTGAAAAAGGCGCTGCAATCATAATAAGTGCAAACACCGGAGAGGTTCTTGAGATTAGGCGGTAGTTCCAATAAAATTGACGAGTTCGCCTTATATCAACCCAAAATATACAACACAAGAGACGCCGC
>DNDO01000182.1:0-9257 GCA_003484265.1 Anaerolineae bacterium | reverse complement strand
GCGGCGTCTCTTGTGTTGTATACGGGAAATCAGCGGTTAACTCCTGTAACTATTATTCTTATTGTTCTGTCCTTGCGCACTCATGCCGATGGGGTGATAGGTCGGCTCGTTGTACATCGGGCGGTTGATCGAAGCGGCAGGAGTCGGTTTGGGTGCCGGCCGCGGGAACGACTTCGAAGGATTCCGATAAGAGTTATTATTGTTATATGCCGGCTTGTTCTGATAGGAAATCTGGCGCTCCTCTGCCATCGAGAAGATGCGATCACCCGCAACCGAAAATGTATTGATGAGTAGAACGCGGATGGCAAGAACCATCACTGCCACAAGAACAGGAACAACCTTGGTCATGGCTGAGGGTCCCAGCAAAGCGCCACCCTCGGCAGTGTGCTTCATGATCGCTACAGAAACTCCCCACCAGGTCAATGATGCATTGAACGCCGCGGCGAGGAACCAGGCACCGAAGAGGTACCAGACCTCGGCAGGCTCCTGGCGTCCCTGTTCCGGGGTGAAAATGCGGGCAATGCCTGCAAAGTCGATGCCGCAGAACGCGAACGCGAGGATGGTCGCCCACTTGAAGGGACCGAAGGACAGGTCTCCGAGCACGTCGCTGAGCGCAAAGGATGTACTGGAGAAATTGAACACCTCGAACGCCAGAAGGGCACTGAGGATGATCCCGCCGAAGATCAACCCCCGCTTAAGAGCGGCTTTGTGGAGCATAGGGGACATATTGAGGGATGCTGAACGGTTCATTTTGAGCCTCCTGTGGTTATCCTTTTTTCAGGAAGACCACAATTTACAGAAAATACTGCGATGGCGCAAATATAGAACAGTTGTTCTAATTTGTCAAGAGGCAACCCACCCATCTATAATGGCATTAACATATTATAAACTTGGGGTTGTAAGTGGGAAAAAATAATGTATATTTACACACTCGAAAGGAATTCTCATGGCAAATAAAGCTAACATTAAAGCGGATAACCGCCCGATTGACCGCATCCTCTCTCCCTTTCAGGAATTCTTTCACCAGGAGGCATCCAGCGGTATCTTATTGTTCATCGCCACCCTCCTTGCCCTGGGCTGGGCAAATTCCCCCTGGGCAGATTCCTATATGACATTTTGGCACATGAATATTAGTTTTAACTTCGGAGGCTTTGGCTTGTCCAAAGACCTGCTCCACTGGATCAACGATGGTCTAATGGCTGTATTCTTCTTCGTCGTTGGGCTGGAAATCAAGCGCGAGATACTGGTCGGTGAACTGGCCTCCCCTCGCAAAGCGGTACTCCCCATTGTTGCCGCAGTGGGCGGTATGGTCGTCCCTGCCGCCTTTTACCTTTTGTTCAACCCCAGCGGAGATGCGCAAGCCGGTTGGGGCATTCCCATGGCAACAGACATCGCCTTTGCGCTTGGCGTCCTATCCCTGCTGGGGAAACGAGTGCCTTTATCCCTAAAAATATTTCTCACCGCGGTCGCCATCGTGGACGACCTAGGGGCTGTCCTTGTTATCGCGTTGTTCTACACATTTGAAATACTCTGGCCCAGCCTGTTCGTCGCCGCCGTGTTCCTGATCGCATTGATCGTAACGAACAGACTGGGCGTTCGCAAGCCTCTTGTATATGCCATCCTAGGGTTTGGATTATGGGTCGCATTTCTACAATCCGGCATACATGCCACTATTGCCGGCGTCCTGCTCGCCATGACGATCCCTGTTCGTACACGCATCAACACAGAGGAATTCATAAACAATACAGGTTTTTTCCTTGAAGAGTTCCAATCACATGGTAGGTCAGGGGAAAGCGTGCTGACCAACAAAAGTCAGCGGGCGGCAATACAGGCTATCGAGATCACCGCCGAACATGCGCAGACACCGCTACAGAGACTAGAACATGCCCTTCATCCAGTGGTCAGCAACTTTATCATGCCGGTCTTTGCGCTGGCGAACGCGGGGGTGATCATAAGCGGCGATTTCTTCGCATCTATCGGAAAGCCGGTAACCATCGGTGTGATGGCGGGATTAATTTTCGGCAAACAGTTGGGAATTTTCAGCGCCAGTTTTCTCGCAGTAAAGATGGGATGGTCTGACCTGCCCGCAGGCATGACGTGGAAAAGGCTCTACGGTCTCTCATGGCTGGCAGGGATCGGGTTCACGATGTCTCTTTTCATCGCAAGCCTTGCATTTGACGGGTCGCAGTTCCTCTCGTTGGCAAAGGTGGGAATACTCATCGCATCTCTTATCTCAGGTATCGTTGGCGCGGTCATCCTTGGAGGATCTAAAAAGTAAACGTACTTAACAAATCAAAACGGCGACTCATTTAGGGTCGCCGTTTTTCTTTCGTTTAATCCATCAAACTTCTACGAACAACGTCCAGCGTTTGCAGGGCGGTCAGGTTGCGCCAGGGCCAGGCGTTCATCATACGGATCGGGTCATCGAAAAAATTGCGTCCGAAAGTCAAATGAAAACCGTCTTTGCTGAGACCGTGATCGGGCAAAGGTTGAACCGCCGCCCAATAATTCCATAAGGGAATATCATATTCATACGCAAGTTTCGCAACTGAATTGTTGATGGCATGTTCGCCCTCGAGATTGTCCGCCTTGGTGGCAATGATCGGTACTGCGCCTGTTTCGATGATACGGTCAAGTACACGGCGCATGTATTTCTCATATTCCTCTTCCGGTTTCTGCGACCACCACGTCTCCATACTTACAATGACAACTGACGGTCTCCAAATGCGGAGTTCGCAATCGAGCGGTGATTCATTTGGATTGCACACCTCGGGGTCTGCGCGCAAAGGCGAGATCACTGCCGCAGCATTGAACCCCCCCTTCACTGCCACACTCTCACGCGAATAGGAACCTTGATAGTACTCAATCGTCGGTAGGAGATAGGCGTACTTCTCGCCAAGACTGTAATCGTCGGGGTTCTCAAACGTTGAGAGGAAATAGGATGAGACATTCTGACAATCCCCAATGACCGAGAAGTGCGTTGGATCATTGCCGAGGTCCAAGCCGAGTTGGTATACATCGTGCATCGAATCGCTGACGCCGGTTGGCACGGCGGGCCACGTCATCCATTCATCTTTTGCGAGGGGAGGCTTGGGTGTGGATGTTGGAATGGCAGGAGTTGCTATCGGTGAGTCAACGGTTGGTTGAGCAGAGTCAATTGTCGGCTGGGAAAGAAGCGGGGCTTCAATCGGTTGAGAAGAGACTTCCTGTGAAGCAACTTGTCCGTTGGAACAAGCGCTGAGAATAGTCAAGATCAAAAAGAGAAAAAGTGTTTTTCGTTTCATAGGCCTATTTGCAAACGGTTTGGATTTTTTCAGCGACTTCATAGGCAAGCAGTGATTCGCCGTGAGGCGTTAGATGAATGGCGCTGTTCGTGAATTCATCCGCGGGCACGAGATCCCAAAGATCGAGATAGAGTTTCCCGTGATCTTCCGCATATTTTTGCATGATGCTTCGATACTCGTCATACGCCCAGCGCGGGTAGAAAAAATTATAACGGATGTCGCTGTTGATGCCGCCGCTGATGAGCATAGGCTCATTGACGAGGATGGTCGGTACGTCAAAAGATAATAACGAGTCCAGCACGTCAATCGCAAGCACATCGCTCAGTTCGTAGGATTGCGTCATATTGTGAAATTCGATATCCGCATCAAGGTCAATCTGCGCACGCGCGTAGTTTTCTGGATAGACCTGGTCGATGCCTGTGGACGACCATAACGAGCCATAAATTTGTAATCGCAGGAGATCAGCAAGCGCCCGCCTCTGACTCACGAAAGTCTGTTTCTGTTTCGAGGGCATTATCAACGCTGGATCGTTCGGGTTCGTGAGTAATTGGTGATTGGCAATTATTTCCTGGACACGTTCGGCGTTATTAGCAACCAAAGGTGATTCTAATTGTTTGTCGCGCGGCATGGCTTCCAGTGTAGTGAGAACAATGACCAAGTCGGGTTGATATTCCATTGCCTGGTCAAGAATCAACAAGTCTTTGGTCAACGAGATGGTTGGATACCCAAGATTGTACGCTTTTACTTTTTTACCGCAGGCTGTGATGATATCGGAATTGAGTTGACCTGCCAATGTCTGGTCAGGAGTGAGCAGTGTACCCCACACGGATGAATCGCCGATAAGAATCACGCGGAGTTCATCCCTCTGCTTTTCAGCCCCAGCAATGACATGAGACGCAAACATGGCATCCAGGTTGAATAGACTGATGTTATACGACTCGCGCGTCTCGCCAAAGGGAAACCGTTCGCGCCCGGGGAATATGCTGTTGTATAGTGAAATCTTCCCAAGTGATTCGCTCTTTACAAAAATAAATGCAAAGTTGAATAGCGCGAGAAGAATCCCTGCTTTGATAACTACTCTGAAAATGTTGATGGATGGGTTGTTCGATTCCATATCAGTTCGCCTGGCCGCCGTACTCGGCGGCGAGTGTTACTACAACTACTTCCTCACCGCCGCGAATCCCAGTCCATTCGGACCGACATGCGTTCCGATGACCGTAGTCACATTTACCATGAGGATGTCTCGCGGGACAGACTGGCTGGCTTGCATCATGAGCTTCTTGAGGAGTTCTTTTGCGCGAGGTTCTGCGTTGGTGTGCAGGATGGCGAGGCGCTGCATATCGCCGCCTTCGAGCAGGAGATTTAACATGCGTTCGCTTGCCTGTTTGGTTGTACGTAACGCGCCGATGGGTTTGATCCGTCCATCGGAGAGTTCGACCACCGGTTTAATCTTCAACATGCCTCCGAAGAATGTCACCGCGGCAGGGACTCGTCCGCTGCGCTTGAGGTATTCCATCGTATCCAGCGCGGCAGTGACGTGGAGTCTTTTGCGTGTGGCTTCGACCGCAGCAACCGCGGCGTCAAGTCCATCTTCTGCGGCTTCAGCGGCGGCAAGGACTTGGAAGCCGAGTCCCAGCGAGAGGGATGTACTGTCAATCACGGTGATCTTATCGGGGAATTCCTGTGCGGCTTGACGCGCAGAATTGACGATTGCGGTCAAGGTCCCAGCGGCGTGGATGGAAAGGATGTGATCGCATTCGCGGGTGATGAGGGAGTCGTAGCGGGTTGAGAAATCACCTATCGAAGGCGCGGCAGTAGTCGGGGCTGTTTGTAGCGAGGGCAGTCGGTTGTAGTAGTCCTCGCGCGTGATTCCCTTTCCGTCTTCGTATTCTTTCCCGTCAATGATCAAAATGGACGGAACGACTTCAATCCCTAATTGCTCGGCGATGTGCGCGGGGATGTCGGAGGTCGAGTCGGTTACGATTCCAATTTTCATCAGTTGTCCCTGTCCAGCCAGAGTTCACGGTATTGACGGTTCCAGTCGATGAGAAAACGATAAGCAATGACGATACCGCCCGCAAGCGCGATCCAGATTTCGATGCCGCGCAGGTTGAACAAATAAAATACAGGCGCCATGAGTATTCCTGTGAAAACGCTGGCGCGCGCGCTATGGCGAATTGTAATGGTCAAAGCCAGCAATAATCCCAACCCTATGACGAATGAAAACCAATTCACTGCAAGGAACGCTCCGCCAAACGTTGCCAGCCCCATACCGCCGCGAAACTGCGCGAAGAGGGGCCAGCAATGACCGATGACGGCACATGCGGCTGTGATGGCGACGATCCATGAATCGTTTGTATATTTAAGCGCGAGGTATGCCGGGAAAAATCCCTTGGCTATATCAAGGATGAGGACCAACGCGCCCCAGCCAAAGCCCGCCTGCCGGATAGTGTTCGTGGTCGTTGCATGACCCGAGCCGGCATCGCGCACATCCACATTTATTACATATCGAGTGACCCATATGGAAAATGGGAGCGAGCCTGAGATGTATCCGAAGACGGGGAAGAGGAATGACAGGACGTTCATAGTCCGCGAGTATAGCACGACAAAAAGAAAATGCCCGATGAAAAACTATCGGGCAAATTTAATTCATCAACCTTATTCGAATTTGTAACCAAGGAACATTTTGATCTGGATATCGGAACTGAATACGATCTTTTCACTGCGAGCCTGAGCGTCCGCAATTGCACGTTTTATCCTTTTAATGCCCTCATCATACACTTCTCTTTCGAGCAAAGCCAGCTGTGACGTGGCGTTCTGTTTCAGGAACGGGTCTCGCAGGATCGCCTCCCCGACGTGGACATTCAGGATGTGCTCGACAGTCTGTGAAGATGTGTTTTCAAAGCCTTCCTCCCCCATCCACTTGAGCAATGAGCTTCCTGGGGGATAACGCCGCAGGTCAGTATCATACACGCCATCGAAGTAATCATACGCGTACCAATTGGTTATTCCTTCATGCGGATCGTGCCCGATGGTTACGAATGCGCCGCCCGGCTTCAACACGCGGAAGGCTTCTGCGACAAAAGCCTTATGATCAACGAAATGATGGATCGCGTCCACGGAATATAACAGGTCAAACGAATTATCCCGGTATGGAAGTTGAACAGCCGAACCTCGCAACAATTTCAAGGGAGCAGGTCGACCCTTTGCCTGCTCGATCATGCCGAACGAATAGTCCAGCCCGAATAACTTGCCGGTTATTTGGTGAAGCATATTGAGCCAATAACCTGTCCCACTGCCAACTTCGAGGAAGTTCCCGTCTTTATATCGAGCGGCGAGGTCGAGCAAAGCCTGTCCGCGTTCCCACTGCTGGGAAGTTGGATAACGTTGATTGTAATCAGATGCGATCTGGTCATAATTAAGATGCGATGTTTTCATATCTTATATGAAAGAGCCGGGCTGTCATTTCTTACTCTGCTGTTTTGTAAACGGTTAATAATCCAGTAAAATCATGTCCATGATAAAGATAAATAAACCCTTTGACACAGCTGGTCAAACCTACCAGCAAAACCGCATCTCCCATTGGGATGCGATCGCCCGAAAACGCGACACATGGAAAGGAATGGGCGTTTGGTATCACAGAAGACTTGCCGAACTGTATCGTTTTTACATCCCTCCCAATTCACGCGTCCTCGAGATCGGCTGTGCCGACGGTCGGCTCCTTGCAAGTCTTGAACCTGCGCGCGGTGTTGGTGTCGATTTTTCAGAGGAAATGATCCAGCGTGCCAAAGCGAAACACGTAAATCTTGAGTTCATTCATGCTGACGCGCACGACCTTTCAAGCCTCAACGAAACCTTTGATGTGATCATCCTCTCAGACCTCGTGAATGACCTCTGGGATGTGCAACGCGTCCTTGAACAAATCAAACGCCTGAGCACACCTGGGACGCGTATCATAATAAATTTTTATAGCAGGCTCTGGCAGTTTATTCTTGGCACGGCAAGAAGCCTCAACCTCGCCACACCCGACCTCTACCAAAACTGGCTCACGCGCGAAGATGCTTCGTCACTGTTACAACTGGCTGGCTTTGATCCAATCCGCATCACGCAGGAGATTCTCCTTCCTCTTCCCCTGAGCGGCTTTGCGAACAAATTCCTCGTCCGCTTGTGGCCTTTCAATCAATTCGCGCTATCCAATTTCGTGATCGCACGCCCCTTGCCCGTGCGGGCACAGGAACCAAGAGTATCAGTTGTCATTGCAGCGAGAAATGAATCAGGGAATATTAAATCAATTTTCGAGCGGACCCCTAAAATGGGCCAAGGGACCGAGATCGTCTTCGTGGAGGGACATTCAAAGGACGATACCTACGAAGCCATCGAACGGGAGGTTGCTGCGCATCCTTCCACTCCCAGCCTGCTTCTCAAACAACCGGGTATCGGCAAAGCAGACGCCATCCGCGCCGGGTTCGACAAAGCCACCGGCGATATCCTCATGATCCTCGACGCAGACTTAACCGTCCCGCCGGAAGACTTGCCGCGTTTCTATGAAGCATTGGTGTCCGGTACAGGCGAATTTATCAACGGCGTGCGCCTTGTCTATCCCATGGAAAAAGAGGCCATGCAAACGCTCAATTTCATTGGTAACAAATTCTTCAGTCTGGCATTCTCATGGCTGTTAGGACAACCAATCAAGGACACATTGTGCGGCACAAAAGTCTTGTATAAAAAGGATTATGAACAGATCGCGGCGAACCGCTCCTACTTTGGAGATTTCGACCCTTTTGGCGATTTTGACCTGATATTCGGCGCGGCAAAACTTAATCTCAAGATCGTCGACCTTCCCATTCGTTACCGCGAACGCACCTACGGCTCCACCAATATATCCCGCTGGAAACATGGAGTGTTATTATTGCGCATGGTCGCGTTTGCGGCTCGGCGCATCAAATTTATATAAACCGGGAAAATCACATTGGGAATCAACCTCCACCAGGATCTGATTAATAAAAATCATGAGTATTGGAAACGTAAACCCCTTCTGCAATCCGTCTATAGGGATTTTTATCATCTGATTAACCAGAATTTAAGCGGCTTGCCTGACAGCAAAATCGTAGAACTTGGCTCGGGTTTGGGCAATATCCATGAAGTAATACCGGACTGTTTACGCACTGATCTATTTCCGTATTCGTGGATCGATCAGATCGAGAATGCCTATCAGCTTTCCTTCGAGAACGAAACGGTTTCGGACCTGATATTGACCGATGTTTTCCATCATCTTCAATACCCGGGGACGGCGCTCAAGGAACTTAATCGCGTCCTTCGCCGGGGCGGCCGCGTTCTGCTATTCGAGCCGTGTATTAGTTTATTAGGGCTGATAGTTTATGGGATCTTCCATGTCGAACCCGTCGCCTTGACAAAAAGGATCGATTGGCTCGCCCCGGACGATTGGTCAGCTGACAAGATAATTTATTATGCTGCTCAAGGAAATGCGACTAGGGTCTTTGTAAACAGGAAGTTTCGTTCCGGGCTGGGCCAGTGGCAGAGCATTAAAACGATACGTCTTTCAGCATTTGCCTACGTCGCATCCGGCGGATACTCTGTAACCCAGCTCTATCCAACCGCAATGTTACCGATATTAAAGGGACTTGAAAAAATTCTCGACCTAGCCCCCATTCTTTTTTCTACACGGCTGCTTGTGATCCTGGAAAAGTAATCACGGGCATTGCTGTTCCCCCGACTGTGGAACATATAAAGCGATCTCATCATCAGGATATACAACATCCACTTGATAATTGCACAAAATATGTTCCATCACATTTTTTACCCAGACGTTGTTTTCATCACTAAAAGCGCGCCGTCTCGCGTAAATGCTGTAATTCAAGGGGTCCACGACAATAATATCAAACCGCTGAGCCTTCAGATCACGTTGAAAACGACCCATATATTCAGTATTGTTTCCCATTGCCATTTCCATCA
>DNDO01000237.1:9694-11333 GCA_003484265.1 Anaerolineae bacterium | reverse complement strand
TGGATCGAGTGGTTGGCATTGGCTATAAGCGCGCACATTTGCGTTGCATTGGAAGGACGGTTAGCCGATCCGTAACCTGAAAACGGGGATGGGCCATAGGATCCACCTGTCAACTTCCAAGGACCGGAGCCTGGCGAACCTGCCTGTTCCGGCGGAACGGAATTGAAGAACATATGCACGTGTTGTGAATCCAATTGGTTATGCATTTCATAATCAACCACGTAGGTATTACCTTCAAGGCGAATACCAGTGATGACGACGTATGGCGTCTCGGGAGTCGGCGTAAATGGAATCGGCGTTTCAGTGGGTATTTCAGTAGGCAGAACGGCTTCGGTGATTTCCGGTGCAGTCGTCGCAGTAGGAGCCAATGTATCGATGGGCGCCACAATTGGGACTTCTGTTGGAGAGCTTGCGCCCCCGCCAAACATTCGGCTGACAAGGAATGCCCCGCCGCCGACCAGAATGCAGAAGCCGATTATTCCTCCGGCAATTACTGGCATTGATAAGGCTGGCTTTTTTTGTGCGGCACTAGTGCCCGGGGCTTTGGGAGACGGCGTGGGTCTGACTGCGGGACTCTCTATTGCCGTCCCGCCGACGTCCGTTTTACTACCCGGTGAAGGTATGGGAGCATTTTCAATTACAGTTCCCTGCGGCATTTGAATAGACTCTTCAAATGCAGTTGCATCAGGTGAGTCCATTGATGGCAATGCCTCGAGCATAGTCGCTGCAGGTGCAGACATTTCGACAGAGGTTCCTGCACCTATTCCTTTTAGGTTATTTCGCAACGCGGTAGCCATTTCAGCGGCGGTCTGATATCTATCATTGGGGTTTTTTGCCAGTGCTTTATTGATCACAGCCACCAATTCATCCGGCACTTCTGGATTTAGTTTTCGCAGGTCAGGAATGGGATCGTTGACATGCATCATCATCAACGTCATGGCAGAATCAGCCTGATACGGCGGCTGACCGCCTGCCATCTCAAACAAGGTCACGCCCAATGCATAGATGTCTGATCGACGATCAGGGCTTTCCCCTCTGATCTGTTCAGGAGACATGTACATGGCTGTGCCGACTACTGCACCGGTTGCGGTGTGGCTTTGTCCGCCAACAATTTTGGCTATCCCAAAATCCATAAGGATGGCATGACCCTGTGTATTCAACATCAAGTTGGCAGGCTTTATATCGCGGTGGATCATTCCGCGCTGGTGGGCATAATCAACCGCATCGCAGATCTCTGCCATATATTCAGCCACCTTACGCGAAGGCAACTGCCTGCCATCATCATTCAAGCGCTTGAGGTGATCCTGAAATGTTTCCCCCGGTACGAATTCCAACACCATGTAATACACGTCATCGTCCTTGTTGAAGTCAAATACCTGAATGATGCCGGGATGCCGCAATTGAGCAACAGACGATGCTTCTTCTTCAAACCGCTGAATAAAATTTGGATTCTCTGACAGGTGTGTATGAATCATCTTGATTGCTACCACCCGCTTCAAATTCGGATCGGAAGCCTTATACACCGCCGACATGCCTCCCTGTCCCAACAATTCTTCGATGAGATATCGGTTACTTAATTTCTTTCCAGTCCATTTAGATTTAGGCATTGTATGCTCCAAGTATAAAAGAATTATTCCAT
>DNDO01000237.1:1383-9384 GCA_003484265.1 Anaerolineae bacterium | reverse complement strand
AATGCCATAAATCCGCGATCAAATGTGGTATCGGCATTTTGTAGTGCGCGCTGGCGGGCGCGGTATTCTGCTGTGATCTGTGTCACCTCAAGATCATATTCGGCTTTTCTCAACCTATATGCAGCCATCGCCTCTACATTCGAAGCATCCGCCGGCTTCTCAGGCTCTGGAGGAAGGTTCAAAATAGGCGGGGCGCTCGGATCGACCTCGCCGATCAGAGTCCCGTTGGTGTAAATCCAGAAATTATTTTCACGTCCGACCACCGTCAAATTGTTGGTGGCGCCGTTCTGCCAGTCGAAGGCTGGATCGCGCCCGTTGGCATAATAAACCTGCCCGGTGACAGGCTCGCCTTTCGCCACCGTGAGGAAGAGAAAATATCCGCTGGCTACCCGTGAGATGGTTGCCAGATATGTATCCATTGCATCTTGATTCCCATCCGAACGAATGACGAATCCACAGCTCGATTCACTTCCTATTGCGTTCCATGTAATATCTGCAGAAATTACAAAATCCTGCGCAATAGTCGAAATAAAATAATTAACGTAGTCGTACTGCATGAAACCTTCCACCTCAAGGGTCTCAGGCGGATGAATCCATCCCATCCTGCCGGCGGAGGGATCGACGCCATAAGCGGGTAATTTCGCAAGTATGGGAGCCTCGGCAGAGGCTGTTGCCGCTTTTGCTTCGTCGCTTAATACCACCCCGGCCGCCTGGGTTGCCGCAACGGATTGTTCCTGGGCGGTAGCCAAAGCATGAGCTGTCTCGATGGCAGCATTTGGATTCTGATCCAGCGCGGCTTTGGCAGTGGCAGTCGCACGAACCGAAGCGCTGATCGCATCCAGTGTGCTTTGAGCCGCGACATCTTCACCGCTTGAACCGCAGGCACTTAATATACTTATAAGCACCAGCAGATTGATTATCAATCGAAAATTCATCTTCGTCATTACGTTACATCTTTCCGTTTTTGCAGATACAGGATCGCCACAAACAAGATCAATATAATAAAGGACTGTACCAACCATGTAAAACTAATCTTAGCTAAATAAGCCGTAGTGTCTTCCTTATTTACATACGTGAAGCCGGCTCCGTTGTAGAAATTCCGCACGATACCCTCGGCTGGCGCTACTGCAACCTGCAGTTCCACGCGGGCAGTCTCATAGGCGATTTTTTCGGCTTCGTATACTTTGGCGCGCACTTGAAAATCTTCGATCTGCCGTTTGTAATCATCCTGTACGGCGGTTGCCTGCACTTCCCATTCCTGAAGCGCAGTAAAGAATTCCGCCATTGCCACAGTATCGGATTGATCTGCTGGTTGTACGGGTCGTTCCGGAATTACCGGCTCCGGAGGAGGGTCGCCGAGAGGTTCAGGCTCAACAGGGGCAGGTCCGTCAATTACAGGGCTATAAAACTTGCCCAAACCAGGATGGTTGCAAAATTCCTCTTTCAGCATGTTGGGACCCATACATCTGCAGTTATTCGCCACCTTGTCATCGATACTCATTGATGCCTGCACATCTTCGGGCAGTGCCCAACAACTATCCGCCGCAACATCGGACCCCGGACCTGTAATACTCATCAACGCTTCAAACGCCCATCGAGTAGATGTTGGCGCGCTGACGAATCCCGGTAGGGGGATCAGTGCCCCGCCAAGAACGATCTGCGGCAACATCAGGATAATGACCAATAAAGGCGCTGAACTGCTGTTCGGGGCTAATGCTGATGCGAACAAACCAAGCATCATTCCGGCAAGTGTCGCCAGTGTCATGGTGATATATATTTGGAAGAATTCCGCCGCGCCGCCCGGCATCTTAAACGCCAGATAATGGACAGAGGTATATATGATGGCTTGAAATAAAGCCAATAGAGCGGCAACCCAAATTTTCGATAACACGTAGGGAAGTATCTGTAAATTAACCAGACGTTCCCGTTTGTAGATATCCTTCTCCTTGACGATCTCGCGCATCTGCGAAATACCGCCAACCATCACACCGTAAATGGTCAGGAGGAAAAGCGTGATCATGACCTGAGCCATGTCACCTTCCTGGAAACTAAACGGATTCCGTCCCATTACTACCGATAAGACCACATCCAAAAGACTCACAAGAGGGGCAGTTGCCAGCATGAGGATCAAACCGAAGCGGTCCCTTGTCAATATTTTTATGTTGCGGGCAGATAGGATCATGAATTGTCGTAACGCAGAAACTTGCTTTGAACCAGCGCCTGTGGTCTTTTTCGCAACTTTCTCAACCTGTGGAGGAGGAGCGGCGGCTCTATCGCTGGTTAGTTTTCCAGCAAGCGGTTTGGAAACATAGCTTTGATACGCCTTACTTTCGCGGTATCGGTTTGCCCAATCTTCGGCTTTGCCCTTGCTTTGGTCATCAAGGATCGCATAAATTTCGTCGAACTCGATTTTGCCGGCTCGGCGCTCACGTTCAGAGCGATACTTATCGAAATATTCCAGAGCTTCTTCCGGGGGACCGAACCATGCCAGGTATCCGCCTCGAGCCAGGAAGATGACCTTATCGCCCAGCATGACATTCTTTGTGGCGTGCGTGATCAACACAATGGTGCGTCCCTGGTCGGCGAGGCGGCGCATCAACTGCATTAGGGCGGTTTCAGTTCCGGGGTCGAGTCCGGAGGTCGGTTCATCGAGGAAGAACAGCCCGGGTTTGGTTAATAGCTCAACGCCAATGGAGACGCGTTTCTGTTGTCCACCGCTCAAGCCGCTGATCTGAACATCTTTGCGATGGGTTAAGTCGAGATCTTCCAAAACTTCCATCACGCGTTTGTGTCTTTCATCAGGCGTCGTGTCGCCAGGCATACGCAATTGTGCCGCGTAATCCAACGCCTGATAGATAGTCAACTCCATGTGAATGATATCTTTTTGCGGCACGAAGCCGATGTCGTTCCGGATGGAATCGAAATGTTCGTATATATCGATGTCGTTGACCAATACGCGCGACGGAGGTGTTGCAGGACGATACCCGGCAACAGCATCGACAAATGTGGATTTGCCGCCGCCGCTTTGCCCGACAACAACAATAAATTCCCTTGGTTTAAACGAAACTGATATGTTTTGAAGAATGTTCAAGTCTTTGCGCACCCACTTGTTCAACGTGATCGCGTCGACTCTTAATCCGTTGGTATCGTCGAATTTAGCAAGTTGGTCCTTGCCCATGACAAATCGATATTGCCCGATGCGGATGGTATCTTCAGGCTTAAGCCATACAGCCTCTTCGACCCGCTCTCCATTGACAAATGTACCATTTGAACTGCGCAGGTCCTCCACACGATAGCGCTGTCCGACCCTTTCGATCTGCGCATGGAAACGCGAAACGTTCGGAGAGGACAATACTACGTCATTGCCGATGTCGCGACCAATCTGGATCAAAGTATTTTCGCCGAAGACAATATCCTGTTCAATCTCCTGAGACGCCTGGCTCGGGGCATTATAGGTCATTGTAACCATCATGCCGGGGTCAACACCGCCGATGCGGAGAATATCTCCATGACGCAAAATGCGCGAACCTTCCAACGGTCGTCCCTCGACCATGATCGGATTCTTAGCATCAGGCAGCATTTGTAATTTGTAGCCGCCGTTTGCTTTCTCCAATTTTGCATGCCTGCTTGAGACGATCTGCGAAGCGACAATGATATCGTTCCCATCCACTCGCCCGATCGTCAGATTTTGATTTGTCAGGTTATATGTCTGAGGGTTCTCCCCTGCGATTGCAATGACTAATTGAGGCGGATCCGCGTTAATTTGGGATGCCATGGGCTCTTCACCAATTGACGTAGCCATGACATGCGATGGCACATCCGGAACAGGGTGTGCCACAGTTGCCTTGGAATCAGGTGGGCTCGATGCAACAGCCGTTCTCGGCGCTTCATATACAAGGGTAACTGCCTTGCCCAACCGAACCTGATCACCAGCCTTCAACAGACGGCGACCAGTCACTTTCTGGCTGTTTACGAAGGTACCGTTACTACTACCCAGGTCTTCGATCACATAACCGTCCCCCTCACGAGATAATTTCGCATGTCTGCGGGATACACCCTGAGACGGGATCGGTAAATCGACGCTTTCATCTCGCCCGATGACAATCTCAGGTTTTGTGAGTTCGAAATCTTCCGATGCTTTTGGGTTTTGATTGTTCAGTAATGTCAACTTGAAACTGCTTGATTGGGTCACGAGTCTGTTCCTTTTTTGTTTGGACATGAGACGAGTTATATACCTATTATTTCAATCAAGGCATATTCAATTACTTCCCCCCCGATAAAAGAAAAAAATACGGACAAATTAACTAATGATTAAAATGATTATACCTTTTTGAGAGAAGGCATGTCAAGGAAGCATTGAAAATGTACCAATTCGGTGTTCAGAACGTCTAGTATCAAACCATCCAAATAAAAGAATATCATATTTATGATGTCATTGCTCTGTTTGTTTTCTTGAGATTTCAGATAGTCAGAGGTAATATAGTTAAAATCGAGGGATCAGGTGTTCCCTCCATTGAAAAAGGTTGTGTGAACATGTCTGGTAAATTTTGCCCCATCTGTAAGAATAAGAATAAAAGAGAGGCTGGTACGTGTAAGTTCTGCGGTGCGCAGTTGACTGAGACTCATACAGACCGGGCAACAACGACTCGAAACACCAGCGGTTTGAGGAATATCCCGAAAAATATCCCGGAATCATTCATTGACTATGAGTTAATTCCGAAAAATGGAGTTGCCCTTTACGCCGCAGGTGCGTCCAAACCTTCATATTTGCATATCGACAAAGAGCTTATCATCGGGCGCAAGGAAGGAAAGTCATCAGAGAAATTCCTTGATTTGTCAGATTTGGACAGTTTCAATTTGGGTCTATCGAGGCGCCATGCGGTGATCCGCCATGTGGAAACAGGTTATGAGGTTATCGATCTTTCCAGTACAAATGGTTCATGGTTGAATAACGAGCGGCTCGTACCAAATAAACCCTATAAACTTGGAAGCGGAGCGCAAATGCGTTTCGGGCTGCTACAAATCCTGATCATTTATCATTCTGGTCTCAAACCCGGGACATAGATTTATGCATCTGTATTATCATTAATTATCATGAACAAGTTCGGCGGTTCCCAGGAAGAAAAACTTCGTAATGCGGCTGAGTTTCTCAACGCCGGTCATAAAAAGAAAGCGCGCAAGTTACTACGGGAAATACTTTCTACAGACCGCAATAACCTGGCAGGCTGGGAACTTTTATTGCAAGCGGCAAATAATACCAGGGAGGAATTATTTTGCCTGAACCGTATGCTTGCCATCGACCCAGAGCATGCGACCGCGAAACAACGGATAGATAGAATCAGAGCGACAGGTTACGAGTCAGGTTATTTAACTGCGCGTGGTCCAATACACAGACCTGCCGCGCGCAAACAGAAACAGCAATCCACACTTCTGTTTTTATTGTTGGGCGCATTCATTGCCGCCATGTGTGTAAGCATAACGGGGTTCGCTCTTTATCGCAGCGGGTATATTCCTTTTGGCTCGTCATCCAGTCTGACCGCTACCGCTCTCGCCCAGAAAAGCGCAAGTTGTCAGGTATTGATAGATCAGGCGATCCAAGTCTCAGGTAGTTATTGCGATGACACAAGTTCGAATAAGGTGTGTTATGGAAACATCAATATCATGGCAGATCTCGCTGCGGATGCCACTCAGCGATTTTCTGAACGGGGCGATATCATTGCTGTCAATGAATTGCGCCGTCTTTCCGCTTCCCCCCTAAATCTGGATAGCAACGAATGGGGTATTGCTGTCTTCAAGATCATTGCAAACCTCCCGCGTTCTCTTCCGGGTGAGACTATTACAATGGTTGTGTTCGGCAATGCTACATTGGATAACGATAGCGGTGACAGCGAGAATTTAGAATCGTTCTATTTCTCCAGTGAACTTGGTCAAATATCCTGTGAGAAAGTCCCGTTTGACGGACTTATGGTCACCTCGCCCGACGGCAGTGGAGTAACATTCAATATCAATGGAGCAGAACTGACTTTGATCGGCGATGCCAGTATAAAAGCAATCAAGAATGGGGAAATGGAAGTAAGTCTTTATCGCGGGTCGGCAAGAATCGTCTCGAATGGCCAGGAACAGTATTTTGGCGCGGGTCAAAAAGTCAGTATCGAGTTGGGCGGGGAGAAGGGAGACAGGTCGATCAGCGTTCCTTCAGAACCAGAGCCGCTCAGCGAAGAAGAACTTGCCATCGCCTGCACAATGACAGGGCAATTTTGCTCAGAAAGTGAGATAACGCCTGTATCCGAGGAACAGGCACAGGGTGAGATCCAGAGCGGAATCACATCCACACCTTCTATTGTTCCCACACGCACCCTGTCGCTCACACCGTCATCCACCGTTCCGGCAACAAATACTCTTTTGGTGCTCCCCTCTTCGACGGGCTCGCCGGGACCAACCCCGCTTCCGACGAAATCGAAAACTCCCGGTCCCACGAAGACCCCCGGCCCTTCTCTGACACCATCCCGTACGAGCACACCAACCAGGACAAGCACGCCTTCTCGAACCAACACGCCGACATCTACAAACACTCCAACGAACACATCAACTAACACTGCCACCAATACCCCGTCAAATACACCGAGTCCAACTTTCACACCTGGAGGACCGTCCGAACCGATTTGCGGATCGGTATCTCTCAGCGCCATTACAAACCCAAACCCCAACGAATTAAGCATGGATATAACGAACAGCAGCGGCGGCACCATTACCATCGACAGGTTTTTTGCATACTGGGTGGATTCGCCATCAACTCAGGCACTTGATATGTTGGTCCTTAATAGCGATCTGATATGGAATCAGACTGACAACAATTCACCTAGTGATTTTCCAACCGAGGGAAACTGGCGAAGCGGGTCAGACCGAACCATTCCAAACGCAACCACTCGAACCTTTGTTGTCCAATATCGGGAAAACCTCCAATCAACCGGTTATGTTATACACATTATCTTTGATATTGGCTGTCGAGTGACCGGAAGCAAGTGAATATCACTCGAATAACATGAGCATAACAGCCTCCCTTTCACATCCTGTAGCGAGTGCTATTTCACCCGGAGCGTTATTCCGCCAGTATTATCTGCTTGAACAGATCGGCGTAGGCGGGCAGGGAATGGTGTGGTCTGCCCTGGACCAAAAACAAAAGCGTATTTTTGCGATTAAGTTCAACGAATTCCCAATCACCGACGAAGCCGAAGCGGATAACATCCGGGATGAGCACCAATTGGAGAAGCTGGTAAACCTCCATCACGAACATATCCTTCCGATCAACGAATATGGATTTGAAGAAAGGGTGCGTTTCACGGTAAGCCCCTATATTGCCGGGGGGACATTATCTGAGAGGATCAAGAAAGAGCCTCTTTCTTTCGATGAGATTTTACGTTTTGGCGCTGAAATAGCGTCTGCTCTGGATTACCTTCATACGCAGGGGGTGATCCATCGTGATCTTAAGTCATCGAATATTTTGCTCGATCTCAGCCACAACTCTTTTCTTGCTGATTTCGGTATAGCACGCCTGGTATCAACATCCACACTGGCATTCCACACCGGGCATGGAACCCCTCCGTACGCCCCGCCTGAACAGGTCAAACAGAAGGCGATCACGCCAAAATCAGACATTTTTAGTTTCGGCATCCTGCTTTACGAAATGTTCACCGGACATTTACCCTGGAATGGAAGTAAACAGTTGGGGGTGGTCCAATCTCATTCCAAACAAGAGATTCCCGACCCGCGTGAGATCGATCCGAATCTGCCTCATCAAGTCGCGGATATATTGCGGCGTGTCACTGCCGCTGACCCAAAATTACGACCAAATTCTGCAGGCGAGGTTATGAAAATGTTTTATTACGTTTTCAATACCACAATTGAGTCCGTTTCGAATAAGCCAACAAATGACAACACTGCAGATGAACTACTGAAACAAGGATTGGCACAGTGGGAATCGACCAATGGCATGTACAACAT
>DNDO01000237.1:0-1119 GCA_003484265.1 Anaerolineae bacterium | reverse complement strand
GGATGTCCTCGGTCAGTTCATGTTGTCCCAGTCGTTGACGTACGGCTATAACGACGATCATTGGTGGTCAGTTGTAGACGATCCTCGCAAAAGACTAGCAGTTTCATCAATATTGCTCGGGAAAAAGAATGAGTCGGTCACGGCGCGTATCATTGGACACCTGACAAACGACCTGAATATTCGCACATTTCCAAAGGGACTGCCGAAAGGCATTACGACATCTTTGTTGGAAATCGGGGCAAAAACAGACAACCCATTTCTACGCCAGCAAGTTTTTACAGGGATCCGTACCCTGACAAAGCCCGTGAACGCATGGAGTGACGCTTCACTTGATCCAATGCCAATGAGACAACTTGGGGAATTATCTCTTGATGATACAGAGACTGGTGATGCGGCGGCAGAATTGATCGGGCACTTGCGACCCCTATCTGCATTACGGGTTATATTGGATTCCTTTGATGAGAAAAGAAAGTTCGCCGTACTTCTATTGATCCGGCAGACTGCAGGGAGTTTGCCTTCGATCGTAAAAGGCGGTATTCGAAGAAGAGTGTCATTAGAATGGACCGTGCAAAGGTTGATCCAACGCCCGGTCAACCTTGTCAGTGCGTATTTCATTGCATTCCTGGGCGCAGCAATGGGCATCGGTCTTCAGGTTTATTTGACTTATAACCTGACAGACCTGTTCGATAATGTACGGATCACCTTATCCCTAGAACGCGGGCTGATCATCGGGTCGATCTTTGGTTTTGGCATTTTCCTGACGAGAGTCATTATCGAACGGCTCGAGGCGTCCAATACCCTTCTCAGGGTTCTTGTCGGGACGATTGCCGGAGGCCTGACAATAAACATTGCCTTATTCGTATTCCATATACTCTTCCTTAATACGCCACCCAGGGGATGGCTGATTACACTTGGCTGCATCATGATCTCATTCACCTTTTCAATCAGCGGCTTGATACGTCCACGCCTCGTGAAGATGTTCATTTCCAGCGCTTCGGTCTTTCTGGCAATCGTCGGGACGTGGTGGATGCATACAACTTTTGCCGCATCGACTGTGGAGTTGGCTCCCATTTTCAGATACGATTATGCTTGGACTCTGACACGAGTATCGTTCACTGT
>DNDO01000006.1:13096-14867 GCA_003484265.1 Anaerolineae bacterium | reverse complement strand
GGGCCTGCTCGCCGCCGGCGGCCTGCTGCTGCTCCACCCGGCGACGACGGCGCCGCCCGGCGCGCGCCACGGCAGCTCGGCGGCGCGCACCACGTTGCGACGCCGGAGCTCCACCCGGTCCAGCTCGAGCTCGCGCGCAGCGGCGTCCATCAGGAACCTGTCATATTCAGGGTTCGGATAAACTTCCGCCAGCATCGCCACCCCCTCGCGCAGCCACGCGGGAATATTTTTATATCCAACGCCGACCTGACGATGGAGCATGACGTGCATGAGTTCGTGCGGGATGCGCTGTTCCATCAGGATGTTCTGGTCGGCGCCCGCCTCGATCGTGACCGTGACCACGCCCGCCTCCGAATCGGCATGGCCCGCCGCCCAGGCTTCTCCCGCGCCGTACAACGTGCCGCGCAGATCGCTCTCGTTAGCATAGATAAAAATATCAACGGGACTGGAAGGATCGGGCGTGAATAACTCCGCGATCTTCTGCATGCCTGCACTTCCAGCGTTCAACGCGGACATTCCGAACCCGTCGCCCCCATGATACCAATGGACGCGAAATCCGTTCCCCTCACGCGCCTGCCACGCGAAACGGTCATCGTCATAACGGACGGATGCGGTCTGGCTTTGGAGTTTGCTCCCATCAGCGAGCGTCAGCTCATAACGCCAGAGGACGGTCGTGAACGGACGGATCAGATTCTGTTGCGTATCGAATCGAAATTCTGATACGCCCTGCTCGTTGAACGTCACAGGTTCGATGCGTGTGATGACTTGCGTGCTGTCGTGGATCAGAATCGACGCGGATTGAATTGAGAGAGGTGAGTTAAGATTTGCGATAAAGGTAATTTGTTCGCCAAATTTGGATGAGGCTGAAAGGTCAAGTTCGATTGTAGATTGTGCCATCACTTGTTTTGTTGATGCCAATAACCCGGCAACAATACTTAATACAGACAAACGGCGGAATAAATTCATTTCATTTTCCCAAATAAACCAGCAGGGGTGTCAACGTCAGCGGACTTAACAGAGTGCTGATAAACACGATCGCGGCGATCAATTTTGAATCCAAATGAAACTCCTCTGCAAGAACGGTCGCGCTGACCATGCTCGGCATGGACGCCTGGACCACACTTCCCTGGCGGGCATGGTCTTGAATGCCGTACAAACCAGTCAGCAACAATGCAACAAGCGGCGCGATGAGCAATCTCAGCGACACGCTCAATTGCAACGCGCGCAGGTTGCTGGAAAATTCGACCTTCGTCATCTGCACGCCCAACAACACGAGCATGAGGGGAATCGTTCCGCCTGCCGCCAACTCCACCGCGCGGTCAATGGATTGCGGGATGGCAACGTTCCATGTGTTGATGGCGAGGGCCAGCAAGACTGCATAGAGGGTGGGTATCCTGAACAAGCCGAGAGAAGCTTCCCTGAAGTTCATATGTCCCAGCGACGCCAGCAGGACACCGATCGTATAGAACATCATTGTTGTTGTCGCAAAGTAGATGCCTGCGAAGGGCAGGGCTTTCTCACCGAACGCAAAGGAGACGAGGGGCAAACCATAATTCCCTGTATTGGCGAACATGGTCGTGATGACAATGGAGATCAGAACGGGTCTCTCCAGTTTCAAGAGGGAGCCGATCACAAATGCAAAAAGTCCCATCAGGGTAACGATGGAGAAAGTGAACCCGATGACAACGGCCGCATCGACCAGATTCAATTCATTTCGCACGAGCAGATCAAAGATCAAGACGGGGCTGAATACGTAGAATACAACACGTCC
>DNDO01000006.1:0-12826 GCA_003484265.1 Anaerolineae bacterium | reverse complement strand
AATAGGATGATCGGAAGGATGTTATTCGCGAACGTGGATACAAGTGTGGCAAATGTCATGGATTGACCGCCTAACAAAAATCACGGAAATTATATGATACTCGCAATCAAAAAGTGCGTTCTCCTGAATAGGAGAACGCACTTACTTTTTCGCTCAAACACTGAATTCCTTGCCACGGATATTCACAAATTTGCACAGATTAATTAATTGTTTGTTCCGTCAGGATCCGTGGAATCCGCAGCTAATAAGTTCAACTACAAGCCAGACCTACTCGTCATCTTCTTCCCCATCTAGCAACTCAAGGTCTTCGATGTCGTCGGGGTCAACGGCCAGCAGATCGAATCGGTCGAGGTCTTCGGTAAAGGCGAGGTTATCCAACGCCTCTTCCAGGAATGCGATCAAGTCATCGTCTTCCGTCTGGGCAAGAACAGCTTCGAGATACGTTCCTACATCTTCTCCGCCGATCTGTGAAAGAGACCATATCACAGCGCTCATCACTTCATCGTCCTCCTCTTCGCCCAACATATTCAGGAGAGGCAGACGCGCAGATTTGAGAGACAACATCCCCGCGCTTTGCACCGCCGCCTTGCGGATCTTATTGTTCTCATCGAGCAGTGAGCGCAACACGCGGTCTTCCCAGATGTCGTTGGCGGATCGTCCCATCGCTATCAACGCACTGGCTTTCCACTCGACCTCATCACCTTCAAACGCGGATTCGACCAACCTGATCACTTCGGGGTGCGACGTCCATCCAAGCGACTCCAATGCGCGGCGGCGGACACGCGCCTCATTCTCACTGCGAGCAGACTCCAGCAAAGCAGTCCGTATCTCCCCGTAGGCTTCTTCCGAGATCTCCTCCAGTTCGCCGAGGTCAACGAAAAGATTCAGCGCATTCGCCGCCTCCGCACGGACGGTTACATCCGGGTCGGTTTGCATCAGATCAAGATATATGGGAATCAGTTTGACATCGTCACACTCATCCAGCAGTTTGATGGCATGAATGCGGACAGACGCTTCGGGATCCTTGAGAATCGCCCTGGCAAAGTCGTCGAATGAGACGAGAGTATCCGTCTGGAGTGTGGCTTCGAGCCCATCGAGCAAAGACAGCTTGCGGTTAAGGTTGACGCGCTCCCATACGTCCATAACGGTCTGGAGTTCGAGCGGCTGTATGTCCGAAAAGTGTTTCAGATATTTGCGCGGAAATTCCTTGCCCGGCCCGAGCAGGGAATCCAATACAGTTTGAAAGGATGTGATCTGTTCGTTCATATTTATGGGAAGTTGGCAGTGACGGGGTCGATAAAATCTCTCACGTTGACGTAGATCATCACAGCCAGCAGAAGGGTCATGCCAAGCCCGTGCACAAGGTTCTCAAATTGATGCGGCACGCGGCGGCGGAAGATCAGTTCGGGCAAAAGGAAAATGATGCGTCCGCCATCCAGTGCGGGGAACGGGAATAAGTTGAAGATGCCGAGGCTTATGGACAACGAAGCGAGAATGAACAGGGTTTGCACCGGCTGGTTGAACGGATTACCGCTCGATGCAGGCGAGGTTGTGTTCGTGCGGACGGCTTCCACGTCGTTCGTCACGCTTTGTTCCATGATGTCGAAGATGCCCTTCATCCCGATCAGGCGTCCCTGCTCGGCAGGGATCGTACCCTGGATCAGCCGCACAGGCAGTGTCACAAGAGCATAGATCTGTGAGCCGGTAAATCGGACGCTAAACTCGGCGATCTCGGGCAGTGTCGTTATGGCTTGGTATTCGCATCCTGTACAAAAGCCGACGCCGATCATCGGTCTGCCGGCTTGTTCGTTCATGCGCGGTGTGATGGTTAATTCGAACTGTTCGCCCGCTCTTTCCACTACAAAAACCGTCGGCAAATCTGCGTTACCCCGGACAACTGCATCAAGCGCGGCTGTATCCACTAATGGCTGTCCGTTGGCCGATACAAGTACATCGCCCATCAGCAAGCCAGCCTCTTCTGCCGGGCTGTTCGGTACCACTTCGGTTATGAGAATCTGCCCGGAGTTCGAGTCAACTGCGGGAGCGTTGATCACGCCGCCCATCTGACCGATGATGACGCCGATAATGACGACTGCGGTAGCCAGATTCATCAACGGACCCGCCGCGAGGACGAACAGTCTCTTCCACGGCGTGGCGGCGGCAAGACCTCCTTCAACGTTCGGATCGTTCTCACCCTTTGGGCGTACGAAGCCTCCGAGCGGTAGCCAGTTAAGCGTGAAACGCGTTCCCTGCCAGGTGAAGAGTGTGATGGCGCCGGGCGTCGGTAATCCGATGCCGAACTCCTCCACTTCCACTTTTACGATTCGCGCGGCAATGAAATGCCCAAGTTCGTGGATGATGATCATCCCGCCGAAAGCGATGATAAAAACCAACCAGGTAATTACTGTTTCATTCATAATATATTCCTTCTGCGGTCATTATATCTTCTTTTGAAAAGACAACAGGGTAAGGTAAGATATTTCTAACTTTGTCCGAATAAACGGTTAAAATTGAATAAATTGAGCAAGGATTGGAGCCAATCATGTCAGACTCATGCATCTTCTGCAAGATCATTTCGAACGAAATCCAGGGGGCTGTGATCCACCGCGACGAACAGGTAACCGCTTTTCGGGATATTCAACCCGTCGCGCCGACGCATATCCTGATCGTGCCAAATCGCCATATCGAATCTGTCAACGCGCTCGAGGGGTCAGACGAGCAGTTAATGGGACATCTCATCACAACCGCAGCAAAACTCGCTAAAAAAGAAGGGATCGAACAAGGCGGTTACCGCCTCATCATGAACACGGGCGCGGACGGCGGACAGACCGTGTTCCATGTCCATTTGCATTTGATCGGCGGGCAGATGATGAAGCACCCGATGGGGTAATTAGTCTATATGCAAATAGTCCGTAAATAAAGAGACCACCTGTATCGGTGGTCTCTTGCGTTCATCTCTTCGACAACGGGCTTCCCTTGAGCCTGCTTTTTGGCTGGCTGGAACGATACGCATAATAGCCAAGACCAATTCCACCAAGCAATAGGATTAATCCGAATATGCCAAGTATTGGAGTGCGTCCGCCGCCTTCATTTGTTGCCCCCGGCTCGTCGAGCGTCACCGTTTTGGATTGTGCCCCAAAATCAACAGAGGCTCGGTCGCCAGCCTTCACATCCAAAGTGTAAGTCAATGTCATGGTCGGATTGTATCCATCGGGGATCGCCATACTGACATTGTACTTCCCAGGCGGGACATCACCGAAACACGAACGGATCGGTTCAACAAGATCAGGATCAATTTCAGAGGTTGTGTTCTGCGTCTGCGAATACGATCCATTCAAATTGGTGAGACTGACCGCGCCGCCGTCTATGCCGAATTCTGTTTCCTGACGGAGGGAGTCGCCGTTCTCATCATCGAACAATAAGATGCAGACTTCGGTCGTTCCAGTGAATGGCGTGGGCGTAAATAGCGGAGGTGTGGGCGTGGGTATGGCGCCGGCTGTTGGAGCGGCATTGGGCGCGGCAAGACCGACCACAATTTGCTGTCCAAGGTTGAGCGTGCAGTTTTCGTCCAAACGGGTATTGAACTGACGTAACTGAGTGACAGTGATACCATGATTGAGCGCCACACTTGAGCAGTTATCCCCTTCCGCAACGATATACAGGATGCGCCCGTCGGGTCCCGGTGTTGCGGTGATGAACCCCTGCAAGTTCGGCGCGGCAAACGCGTCCCCCGCAGGTAGGGCGATACTTATCGACAACATGGCGATCAGGGACAAACCAATAAAAAATCCAACTCGTAATTTCATCGGACGGGATTATAACAGCAAGCTTCCGCTCAGGACGGAAACAGCTGTAGGAAGGAGCGATCTCGAGGGGCAATTTATTTACTGTATCTATTCCTTATCTCCGGCAAAAAATATTCGTCGAAGAACTTGTCAGCATCGTAATCGGGTTTCCAATCCCATTCGGAGCGGGCAAGTGAGTCGTCCACATCTTCGGGCCATGAGTCGACAATTCCCTGACGGCGCGTGTTCGGCTCGAACGTGATATTCGCGTCTGGGAAAACTTTCAACGCGCGGTCACGGAACTCAGCGGCAGTGATGGCGAACGCAGTGATATTGTAGACCTGGTGATTCAAACTTTTCTTAGGCGCATCCATCAACATCAACAATGACTTGATCGCATCCGGCATTGCCATAAAGGAAATCTTCGTATCTTCACGCACGAAACACGCATACGGTTTGCCTTGTGCGGCTGCATGAAGCATCTCGGGACCGTAGTCGCTCGTCCCACTGCTGGGAACGGTAAAAGCTGAGATCAAGCCCGGGAAACGGATCGAGCGAAAGTCCAACATGTGAGGCGGGTCTGAGTCCAGATGTTTTTGACCGTTAAATTTACTGTAATACATCCCCAGTTTTTCGCAATATAGTTTGTTGCATCCGTACATCGTGTGAGGTGAATTGTGTTCGTGTTCTTTGACTATGCCCGCCTCTTGTTTTTCTTTCAAAGTTTCCAACCCATATGCCGCAATCGAACTCGGGAACAAAAACTTGACGGTCTTCTTATACTTCTCCGAACGGTATGCCGCCATCATCAGCAGCTGCATCGTGCCTTCCACATTGATGCGGTGTGCCTCCTCGCTTGCCACTTCCGCCTTTGACGAAAGCGATGCCGCCAGGTGAAAGATCACGTCGAAATCATGGTCATAAAAAAACTTGACCCTGTTCACCAGGTCGCCCTGCGCATGTTCGGCAGACATCGCCCTGATACTTTCGGGTAACGGAGCCAGGTCTGCGGTGACGATGCGATACCCTCCGCGTTTTGATAAACTTTGCACCAACGCCTGCCCGATTTCGCCGCATGCACCCGTAACCAACACCGAAGTTTCGGTCATTGAATCTCCTTTATGTCGAGGTAGAATACTTCATAATTTTACAACATCATGCAGAGAATAATT
Organism: Anaerolineae bacterium; assembly: GCA_003484265.1. Lineage (GTDB taxonomy): Bacteria > Chloroflexota > Anaerolineae > Anaerolineales > Villigracilaceae > Defluviilinea. The sequence continues at coordinate 7,869 of DNDO01000006.1, read as the reverse complement.
GTTTCACTTCTTATAATCGGATTTACGCTGTTGACAGCCTGCCTGCCAGCGGATTCGATTCCGCCGACCGCCCCCCCTCTTCCATCAGTCACGCCGCTTCCCACCTCGACCATTATCTGGTTCCCGCCATCAGCCACGCCGACGCTGAAAACTTTTCCTACACTCACACCCACGCCTGAAATGAACCCCGGCATCGGGTCGGTCATCTTCAGCGACGATTTTTCCGATGAATCAGCCTGGGACACCGCCGCATCCGATCAAGGGACTGCCGCCATCAGCCGTAATCGTCTCACGCTTGCCGCGCAACCAAATATCTATCTGGTGAGCATGAACCGCGATGCGATTATCAGCAACTTCTATGCTGAGATCACCGCGCGTCCCAGTTTATGCAGGGGTGAGGATAGTTATGGCATCATCGTCCGCGCGAACGGCAATTCGTTCTATCGTTTTACGCTGACCTGCAATTCCATGATCTTCATGGAACGGGTCAAGTCCAGTGTGCGGTTGTTGATGCAGGAGCCCATCGCCAGCGGAGATGCGCCTCCCGGCGCGCCGGGCGAAACGCGCATCGGCATCTGGGCGGTTGGAAGCGAAATGCGATTCTTCCTCAACGGACGTTTCCAATTTAGCATGACAGATCCAAGTTTCCCGAGCGGAGGTTTCGGGGTCTTCGCTCGCGGCGCGGGGGATACTCCCATCAGCGTACTATTTTCCGATCTAATCGTTTATGATGTGGATTATGTGCCACCCATACCGTAACGTCATTGCGTAACTCTTGTCCTGAGCGAAGCGAAGTCGAAGGGCTATCCAAGCAATACACATAAAAATATAAGAGATTGCTTCGACACCTTCGGTGTCTCGCAATGACGGGAAATGAACATGCCAAAAAACAAACTCAACAACCTCACGAACAAAGAATGGCTGAAGTTCCAGAAATCGTGGTTCATTCATAACCCGCCGCCCCGCAAAAAGGGAGTGTTGGTGCACCCCGCCAAATATCCTGAGACGATGGCGCAGGAGTTCATCGAGTTTTTCACGAAAGAGGGCGAAACCGTCCTTGACCCCATGGCAGGGACAGGCTCGACCCTCGTCGCGGCGTTGCGCGCTGGGCGGAACAGTTACGGCATCGAGTTGAATCCAAAATATGCAAAGATCGCGCAGGAAATTATTGAAGGCGAACGGGCTGAATTGGGTGAAAAGGTCGAAAGTCTAACGTCACAGGTCATTAATGGCGATGCGCTTCTTGCAACCAATTACGAATTACCAATTACGGAGTACGTATTAACCTCCCCTCCCTACTGGGACATGCTCCATGCCAAAGGCGCAGGGACACAAAAGAAGCGCCGCGAATCAAGTGATCTGGACGTCCACTATTCGGATGATCCGAACGATATGGGGAATATCAGCAATTACGATGAATTCCTTGAGAGGCTGGTCAACATTTATAAAGGGCTTCAACCTTTGTTACGCGAGAAAGCCTACCTGACGATCATCGTCAAGAACGTAAAGAAGGGCGGGAAGATCTATCCTTTGGCATGGGACATCGCTCGTGAACTCGGAAAGACGTATACGCTCAAAGATGAAAAGATATGGTTGCAGGATAACCAATCCCTCGCACCATATGGAATGGGGTCCGCGTGGGTGAGCAACACATTCCATCACTATTGTTTGCAGTTTAGGAATGAGTAGGAGATTCTTATGGGCTGGTGGAGAGAATTACCTTATAGAGGCGATGGCAAACCTAGGAATAATAAACCCAAAAAGCGGTTCAGGAACATGAAAAAGGAACGCAGGGATCTTATTGTTTCGATCCTCGCAATATTTACCTTTTTTGTAATGTTTAGTGTCTTGATAATCAAAGACCCGGAATTTGATCGTAACAATTTGAAAACTGGGGCAATCATAATAGTTTCACTATTTTTTATTACCTTAGCTATAGGTATCCTGTCATTCAATAAATTCCGAAAAGGTTATGACATTGATATTTCTGATCAGCCTAAAAGGAAAAGAGTAAGGAAGCACAAAAATACAATTGATTAATGATTACTGAATCCAACCTCATCCATCTCCCCTACACCCCTGACCTGACCGAAGGCGGGATAGTCTACGCGCTTCGTTCATTGCCAAATACTTTTAATCGCGCAGGCGGGTCACCGTATGATCGTTTGCGGAGGGTTGTTGGGAGCGTGGCAGTGGAGCTGGCATTTCGGCGGTTTCTTGCGGGGCAGGATGTCCCGTTTGAGGTGAAGGGGGCGAGACCGTTCACCGACCCTGATCGTTACGATGTTGCGTTGGGAGGGCGAAGATGCGACATCAAATCTTTCCTTATTTCGTACCGCGACCAGATCGCGGAGATGAAGCGTAATCCGCAAGTGGTTTTAAATGCGCCTGCGCTCGTGCCGTCTGACCAGAATGCAGGCGAGGGACATTCTGAAAAGGATATTTATCTCTTCGCTTTTCTATCGGGATTGGTTGCCGCGTCGCAGGCTGATCTGCAAAAAGTCATATACAAAAAACAGCCTCATCATTTGATTCATGTGATGCCGGATAATTGGATGCGACCGTCCAAGTGGAATACGCTTGGGTCATTGGTTTTGAAATCCGAATCAACAGAGGCACAAGTTGTCGATGTCAATGGGCAGGATGAAGGGCGTGACATGCAAACCGTCAGCGTGAAGTTACCGCCGAATACGAGAGTCCAGATCGAGGTTGAATTCTGCTCGGTGGCATACATCCACAGTAAGTCTTTGCCGGATGCGCGCATCGGAATCCATAGCTCTGCACGAAATGAAACCCATCTGATCGGCGTGATGGAGTGGGGCAACATCTGGATATACGGCATGGATATTTTGCTGGCTGGCTGGCTGACAAGCGCGGAGTTCAACCAGCGCGCAAAGCCGATACGCGAGGGTGCGCGTGTCTTTCAATACGACCGTACGCGTACAAAGAATTTGGGCGTCCCGGTGCATGAATTGAGGTCGATAGCAGATCTATTGGAACGCGTGAAGGAATGGAGCAAATGAAAACAAAACGAATCTTATTTGGGTTATTGATCTTATTGTTATTATCATGCAACTATGTGACTCAGTTGGTCGCACCGCCAACAGCCACTCCGATACCGACATTTACTGCGACATTCACGCCTCCTCCCACACCGACGGCTACTCCGCTCGTACCGGCATTTATCCCGCCTGAATGCACATCCCAACCCATCGCAACCCTTGCGCCCGACTTTGCAGTTGAACCTACTGCGCAATTCGAGACCAGGGAAATATCAACGCGTGTTCAATTGCGTATCCTTAAACAGATCGAAAAGGTCGTTGAGGATGTATACGTCTATCCCGATTACAACGGCAAGGATTGGAAGGGTATCGTCGCGCGATACCGCGCAATGATCGAAGCCGGTCTCGGGACGGAACAGTTCTACAGTGAGATGCAGTTCATGATCGATGAACTGGAAGACGATCACTCGGCATTCATTTCTCCCATCGAAGTGGAACGATCGGAAGCTGAACTCAAAGGTAACGTCGAGTATGTGGGCGTTGGCATCTACAGCGAACCTGATTTCGAACGCGAGCGGCTGATTGTGATTTCGACCTTCCCCGGTTCCCCCGCCGAATATGGGGGCATCCAATCGCACGATAGCATTCTTTTTGTGGATGGACTGCCGATAACGCTCGATGGCGGCATCCGCACTCGCGGACCGCAATGCACGGCTGTTGTGGTGACGGTGCAATCGCCGGGCGAATCTCCACGTGACGTGATCCTGATCCGCTCTTCGATTGGCGGAAACATCCCCATTGATGCTCGCATCATCCCGACAACGGACGGCTCGAGGGTCGGTTACATCTTCATCCCGTCATTCTTCGATGAGACACTCCCGCCGCAGATCAAAAATGCATTGCAGGAGTTCGGTCAGTTGGATGGATTGGTTTTGGACGTCCGGTTGAACGGGGGCGGCAGCAGTACGGTCGCCTACCCGATCCTATCCTTCTTCGCGGACGGCAAACTCGGAGATTTTATTAGCCGGTCAGAAACACACCCGCTGACCCTCAAGGCCGACCCGATCCAAAATTCTCAGACGGTTCCGCTGGTCGTCATGGTCAGTGAAAGCACGGTCAGTTTTGGGGAAATATTTTCAGGTGTGCTCAGGGACGCGCGCGGCGCGAAGATCGTCGGCGAGACGAGTCTTGGCAATGTTGAAGTCCTGCATGGCTATGACTTCGAAGACGGCTCTGTGTTGTGGATAGCCTCTGAAACATTCGATTCTGACTTCTCAGATGACAATTGGGAGGAAACAGGCATCGTCCCTCACCTGCGAGCCCACGCCGAATGGGACACGTTCTACTTCGAAACCGACCCTGCCATTGCCGCGGCATTAGAATTGCTGGGACATCAGTAGTTGTCTGTCGTTGCGAGCGTTCTATGTGAAGCAATCTTCTCATAACGGCACATTAATTTGTATTCATCCTCCTCTGGTAAACTTCCCCGCATGTCGAAAAGAAATACGATCATATTGGCTGGCGCTGGCGTTCTCCTGCTTGTCGTCATCCTTTTGCAGATCCCTGCTGTCAACGAGAGGGTTGCATGGCGTTACGATGTGGCAAAGACGTTTATTAAGAACGTCGTCGATCCTGTCGGCGATGTGCCAACCGCGATTTCCAACTCAACGAACATTACACCCTCCACGCCAATAACGGTTACAGATACAGCCATCCCGACGACAGGGGTTATCGAAACAGAGTCAGTCCCCACGTCCACGCTTGAACCGCTTCCGCTGTCTGCATCGCTCTCCTCTCCTGAATATGAACAACAACGTCCGAATAACTGCGGTCCCGCCGCGTTGGCGATGACCTTGCGAATGTACGGCTGGAGCGGCACGCAGTTCGACATCTCAGATGTCATCAAGCCCATCAACGGCGACCGCAACGTCAACCCCGAAGAAATGGCTTTCTGGGTGCATAACTACGCAGGCTGGCTGCGCCTTGAATACCGCGTCGGCGGCGACATCGAAATACTCAAGCGGCTGATTGCCTCTGGGTATCCCGTCATCATCGAAGGCACCACCTCGCTCAACCCCGGCGATACCGGCTGGCCCGACGACGATTTATGGGCGGCGCATTATCTTTTACTCACCGCCTATGACGATTCAACCCAAACCTTTACCGTGCAGGATACCTATCGCGGACCCGACCAAAGCGTGCCCTACGAACAGCTCTTATCGGAATGGAAGCCGTTCAACTATTTATATATGGTCATTTATTATCCCGAGCGGGAGGATGAGATGAAACAACTTCTCGCCTCCAACTGGGACCCGGACCTGAATCGCCAAAACAGCCTGCTCGCATCCCAAACCGCAGTCGCCGAAGACTCGTCTGACGCATTTGCCTGGTTTAACTTTGGCAGTAACCTTGTGTACTTTGAACGCTACCAGGAAGCCAACGTTGCCTATGATAAGGCGCGCGAACTCGGGCTTCCCCAACGCATGTTCCGATACCAATTCGGACCCTTCATCGCCAACTTCCACGCCCAGCGTATCGATGACCTGCTTGCGCTAACCGATTACGCCCTGCAACGAACGGACATGTCTGAAGAGACATGGCTATGGCATGGTTGGGCGCTTTACCGTCAAGGTGATACAACCGGCGCGATCAAGGATTGGCGCAGGGCGTTGTCGATCCACCCGGGGTATGAAGATGCGTTATATGCCTTGAGCTTTGTCGGGGCAACGCCGTAGAATTACCATGTTACGTCCAGTCATCAAGAAGGTGACTGTATTTTTTCTATAATCAAGGGTCATCAATGAAACGACACATCACAATCCTCTTGTTATTCATCTTCATTCTTTCGGCATGTGGAAGCCCGGCAGCAGAAGTACCGGTCATTGATGCAACTCTCACACAAATTACCACAATTGAACCAACAATCATCCATCCAACTCGGGAGGTCATCGCTACAACGATTGCCCCCACGGAAGACGCCATAACATTCCGCGTTTCAGCCATGGATGGGATGCCGCAGGTCTACATCCCTGCCGGCACATTCCATATGGGCGGCTACGATATCCGCGCTGCGCCGGATGAGTTCCCAGCGCATGATGTCACGCTTGATGCCTATTGGATGGATCAACTCGAAGTGGTCAATGGGATGTACCAACTATGTGTCAGTGCAGGCGCATGCACACCGCCGCAGAGTATTAGATCCCAGCGAAGGGATAATTATTACAACAATCCCGAGTTCAAGGATTATCCTGTCGTCTACGTCACGTGGGGACAGGCAAAAGGTTATTGCGAATGGGCAGGCAAACGTCTCCCCACAGAAGCAGAATGGGAACGCGCCGGGCGCGGCGACGACCTGCGGACGTTCCCCTGGGGTGAAGACAAACCCGATGAACGCTTCGTCAATTTCAACATGCTCGTCACAGATACTTCGCGAGCGGGAAGTTATCCGCTTGGTGCAAGTCCGTTTGGTGTATTGGATATGGCAGGCAACGTGGCCGAATGGACGAACGACTTTTACAAACCCAATTACTACTCGACGTCAGAACTTGTAAACCCAAAAGGTCCGATCACCAGTTCAAATTTCTTTCGCGTGGTGCGCGGCGGAAGTCTGGGCGACGCCGAGATCAATATCCGCGTATCGAAACGTTCCTCTGTGTTGGGGTCGGACTTGAGTGCGCTCAAGAACACACCCGAATATCTCGGCGATTACTCCCCACGTATCGGGTTCCGTTGTGCGCAGGATGAACGATAAGTTAATTGACTCATCAATTTCCATGTGGTAATATCTCGTCACAATTCAATAGCCCCACAAGGCGCTCTTATCCAGAGAGGCGGAGGGAACGGCCCTGCGATGCCTCGACAACCTGTCAGCAAACGTCATCATTAGACAATCACTGAAAAGGTGCCAATTCCGACAGACGGATGTTCTGGGAGATGAGAGGGCTACAATCGAAAATATAAGATTGCCCTTTCTGTTCGTCTGATGGGGCAATCTTATTTCTTAAGGAGAAACGAAAAAACAATGAGCAACACTTTTATGAACTCCCCAAAACTGATGTTCACTTCTGAATCAGTTTCCGAGGGACACCCCGACAAGATGTGCGACCAGATCTCGGATGCGGTGCTGGACGCCTGTCTCGAACAGGATCCCATGTCCCGCGTGGCATGTGAGACCGCCGTCAAGACCGGCTTCGTACAATTGCTTGGCGAGATCACGACCAAAGCCTACGTCAACTTTGATGACCTCGTCCGACAGGTCGTGAACGACATCGGCTACGACAGCAGTGATAAAGGTTTTGACGGAAACACCTGTGCCGTATTATCCGCCATCGCCAGCCAAAGCCCTGATATTGCACTGGGTGTTGACCATGCGCTGGAAGATAAAGCAGGCGAAATGACCGATGCAGACATTGAACACGTAGGTGCTGGCGACCAGGGAATGATGTTCGGCTTTGCATGTAATGAAACACCCACCCTCATGCCGCTTCCGATCTATCTGGCACATAAGCTGACTCGCCGTCAAAGCGAGCTTCGCAAGAATGGGAGCATCGCCTGGCTTCGTCCCGATGCGAAGAGTCAGGTCACAATCGAATACTCGCAAGGCAAGCCCAAACGCGTGGACACTGTCCTCATCTCCACACAACATGCTCCCGAAGTATCGCAGGCTGAGATCACTGAGATTGTCACAGACCAGATCATCATGCCCGCGCTTCCCGAAGGCATGGTGGACAAAGACATCAAGGTGTACGTTAATCCGACAGGTCGCTTTGTTGTTGGAGGTCCCATGGGTGATGCCGGTTTGACCGGCCGCAAGATCATCGTCGACACGTACGGCGGCGCGTGCCCGCACGGCGGCGGCGCCTTCAGC
>DNDO01000056.1:27366-28836 GCA_003484265.1 Anaerolineae bacterium | reverse complement strand
GTCAAGAATTCCTTGATCGCTATCCCTGCCGCGCGTCGGGCGCAAACGCGGGCTTGCCCCTCATTTCCTTTTGCACGTGCCTGTTCCGCCCGTTTGAATTCCAGGTCGAGATTTTCCTGCCAATCAGCCATCAATCGAAGAGCCTGTATCGTATCAACGCCCAAACCGCCTCGAACGCATCTTTGAGTTTGATCTTTTTCCCATCAGAATAATCGCGCGGATTGAAGGTGATCGGAACTTCAAAGATGCGGTAATTGCGTTTCAATATTTTTGCTGTGAACTCAGGCTCGAAATTGAAACTTTTGGAGCGAATATTCAATCCCTCGATTACTTCGCGCTTGAATACCTTGTAACCTGTTTCCATATCCGTCAGAATCGAATTGTAGAGGACGTTGGTCATCAGCGTAAGGAGTTGGTTCGCCACCTGGTGCCAAAACATTGCTACGCGGTGAGCTGCGCCAAGAAACCGCGACCCGTACACCACATCCGCAAGTCCTTCTTCAATGGGTTGGAGCAGCGCCGGGTAATCGCGGGGGTCGTATTCGAGATCGGCATCCTGAATAAGAAGCACATCACCTTTTGCGGCGTTGATGCCAGTAACGACAGCCGCGCCCTTGCCTTGGTTCTTCTCGTGCATGATCACGCGGATCTTTTTTTTGCCGTCCAACTTTTTCAAGATGCCGCGTGTGCCGTCCTGAGATCCGTCGTCTACGACGACGATCTCTTTTGCAAGTTTGGTGGCTTGCACACGTTTGATTATTTCTTCTATGTTTTTCACTTCGTTGAACACGGGTATGATTACGGAAAGGTTCATAAGTGTTGCAAATTATATTCGATATTTTAGTTCTGATTCGAATCGAAGATGAGCGTGCTATAATTTGAGCATCTCATCCTAAAAAGGACATCCCACATGGGAGGTGCCATGACCAGTAATCCGATGAAGCCGTCCGGAGGCACAAGTTTATTCTCTCCGCCGCCGATAAATTCCATAGATGACACCGGCTTGAACGCCCTATGGCTTCAAGACCTGGCATTGAAAATTCTATATTCACAGGGGTTCATGAGCGGATTTAAGATCGCCGAATTCATTGCATTGCCATTTGCCGGAGTTACCGACGGACTACTCGAATCCCTGAAGCGAGAAAAGTTGATCGAAGTAAAATCATCGCAAGGCGGTTTGGGCGAAGGAGCATATACATACGGCATTACTGGCGCTGGTATTACCCGAGCACGGGAGGCATTGGAACGAAGTCAGTATGCGGGACCCGCCCCGGTACCTTTTGAAATGTATAACGAATCGATGCGCCGTCAAAAACCCGGTCGTATGACGGTCACTTCACGAACAATGCGCCAGATTTTATCCCAACTGGTTATTTCCGAGGATACATTTCAGGGACTGGGACCTGCGCTTAACTCTGGCACGTCTATTTTTATGTACGGACCCCCAGGCAACGGAAAAACGAGCGTTGC
>DNDO01000056.1:13858-27081 GCA_003484265.1 Anaerolineae bacterium | reverse complement strand
CGCGCATTTGGCAACCTCATTTTGACGCAGGCTATGTATATTCCTTATGCTCTATATCTCGATGGGCAGGTTATAAAGGTTTATGATCAGGTCAGCCATACACTTGCGCCAGAATCAGATGGAGCATCATCTGCGTCCGGGACCGGCAACTTGCGTGCCAATCCTCGCCGCGACCCGCGCTGGGTGAAGATAAGACGTCCCTTCATTGTAACGGGTGGCGAGTTGACACTTGAAGGTCTGGACCTTGTTTATGACGATGTCCACAAATTTTACGAAGCGCCGTTTCAAGTCAAAGCCAACGGCGGTATCTTATTGATCGATGATTTTGGACGACAACAAGTGCGGCCACGGGATCTGCTCAACCGCTGGATCGTCCCTCTCGAAAACCGTGTGGATTTCCTCACCCTTCACAACGGACGTAAAGTGGAAGTGCCCTTCGACGTTTTGATCGTATTCTCGACCAACCTTCCACCTAAAGACCTAGTGGATGAAGCATTCTTGCGCCGTCTCCGACATAAGATCGAGATTGGTGACCCATCCTATGAGGAATATCGCGAGATCTTCAAGCGTGTGGCGCAGGGCAAAAAAGTGGAATATAGCGACCAGGGATTGGCATACTTGTTGCAGGAATGGTATATCAAACGCAACCGAAAGTTGCGCGCGTCACATCCCCGTGACCTTTGCGACCAGATATTGGATATCTCCGGTTATCTCGCAGTACCGCCGACAATGTCGCGTGAAATGCTGGACCGCGCGGCAAAGGCTTATTTTGTAGATATTTAGACCGGGCTTACAATACACGTTACGGATTACGCATCACCTTCCAAACGTAGTGCGTGATCCGTTTATTTTATACCATGTTAAATACATTACCTTCCCCCACCATCTTTGCCCATCGCGGCGCATCAGCTCATGCTCCCGAGAATACTCTTGCTGCCTTTGAGCTCGCCGTGGAACAGGGCGCTGACGGCATAGAGCTTGATGTCAAATTGACTGCCGACGGGCGCGTTGTCGTTATTCACGATGCTACCGTTGACCGCACCACCGGCACCCAGGGACGTGTGAAGGATATGATGCTGGATGAATTGCGCGCATTGGGTGCCGGCAGTTTTTTCTCGCCTGATTTTAAGAACGAGAAGATACCCACGCTCGAAGAGGTCTTTAAAGCCGTCGGGCAAAAGACATTTATCAATGTGGAACTCACAAACTACAATACACCGCGTGATCATCTTGTTGAATCGGTGTGTATGCTCGTGAAACAGTTCGGACTTCAAGATCGCGTCATGTTTTCGTCTTTCATTGCATCCAACCTGTCCAAGTCCCGGAGCTACCTGCCCGATGTGCCGACAGGTCTGCTCGCATTGGGCGGCGTCTTTGGGGCATGGCACCGTTCGTTCGGCTTTGCATTTGGGAAATACGATGCTTTGCATCCGAATATCAAAGATGCCACACAACAGCAGATCTATTTTGTGCATCGCCTGAATCGACGCGCGCATGTGTGGACGGTGAACGGAGAGGATGAAATGCGCCGCCTTTTTAAATGGGGGGTGGATGCAATCTTTACTGACGACCCGCAATTGGCGGTAAAGGTACGCGGTGAATTTGCATGAAGGTGGGATTAGGCATGGGAAACAACGAACAAAATAAGGTTCACGAAATATGCGTTTATATCGGTACGAGGGATCTGCCGGCATGAAGAATATCCTGCGATGCCTGGTCTTGGTTACGATCCTTGCGTCTCTGTCCATACCTATGCCTGTTGCACAAGCCCAGACTCAAACTCCGCCTCCGCAGGTGCGGGCGTTATTGAATTCGATGTCGCCTGAAGAACGTGTGGGACAATTATTCCTTGTTACATTCAGCGGAACCGATGTAAGCGAAACCTCGCAAATTTATGATCTGATCGCAAACCAGCATGTGGGCGGCGCGATCCTGCTGAAAGAAAATACTAACTTTGATCCTGAACCTGACACTATTGCATCTACACACGAATTGATAACTGCCCTCCAGGATATCGAATGGAATGCAACGATCGCCGAGACGTCTCCTCGTAAGGTGTACGCGCCATTATTTGTAGGCATATCACAGGAGGGAGATGGAGTCCCGGACGATCAGATATTGAGCGGTGTAACGCCTCTGCCCAATGCGATGGCGATCGGCGCAACCTGGAAGACTGAATATGCGATGCAGGTTGGCTCTGTTATGGGGAGTGAATTATCTGCGATCGGTTTTAATATATATCTCGGACCATCTTTGGATGTCGTCGAATCTCCCAACCCATCTGCACGCAGTGACCTGGGGACGCGTGTCTTTGGCGGAGATCCATTTTGGGTGGGGAAGATGGGACAGGCATACATATCGGGTTTGCACGAGGGGAGCAACAACCGTATGGTGGTTGTTGCAAAACATTTCCCGGGGCGCGGCGGTTCAGACCGGTCTCCAGAGGAGGATGTTGCCACTGTCCGAAAATCGCTTGAACAATTGAAGCAGATCGAACTGCCTCCGTTCTTCGCTGTGACAAGCGCAACAGATCCGCTTGCAAATACCGATGCACTGCTCGTCTCGCATATTCGGTATCAGGGCTTTCAGGGGAATATCCGTGCGACGACGCGTCCGGTCAGTTTTGACGCATCAGCCTTATCTGCCATACTTGCGCTTCCGCAGTTATCTACTTGGCGAGAAAACGGCGGATTGATGATAAGCGATGACCTGGGGAGTGATGCAGTGCGGGCGTTTTATTCCACAGGAGGCGAGGACTTTTCTCCTCGTCTTGTGGCGCGCGATGCTTTTCTTGCAGGGAATGATCTGATCTACCTCGGTAATATCACAGCGAATGATTTTGACAACACCTATTCAGCCACTTTACGGATACTTGCATCATTCTCGCAGGAATATCGAAACGATACTATCTTCGCGCAAATGGTGGATGCGGCAGTTACCAGAATACTCACGCAGAAACTCCGTATGTACCCAACATTGAACGTGGAGAATGTGACCAGCACGACTAGTGCTTTGTTGGACGTCGGTTCCAACGGGCAGGTTTCATTCGATGTTGCACGCAATGCAGCTACGCTCATTAGTCCCGACCCACAAGAGTTGAACACGCTATTGCCATCGCCTCCCACTACGAGTGACCGCATCGTTTTTTTGACAGATATATCACGATACAGCCAATGCAGTGCCTGCCCTGTTTATGATTCGCTGGCTGTTGATTCGTTCGAGAAAACAGTATTGCGTTTATTTGGTCCTGATGGAAGCGGTCAGGTATTCAGAAGCCGGGTGAATTCCTTTTCTCTCAACGAGTTGGGGTTGTTGCTGGACGGTACAACCGAAACGAATATTGAATCGGCATTGAGCAATTCATCCTGGATCGTGATCTCGATTGTCGATGTCAGCAATGGACAGATCAATATGTTGCGCCGGTTCTTTTCGGAACGCCCAAACTTGATCCGTAATAGGAGTGTGATCCTATTCTCGTTCACAGCTCCATATTACTTGGATGCGACCGACATTTCCAAACTCACTGCATATTACGCAATGTACAGTAAACAGCCTGCTTTTATAGATGCTGCAGCGCGGATTCTTTTTCAGCAAGCTACAGTCCAGGGTGCTTCACCTGTCTCCATTCCATCTGTTGGGTATGACCTTATCACGCAGACATCCCCCGATCCTGACCAGGTTATCCCATTGCAATTGGACCAGGAAGAGGTGCCTGACCTAGAGCCGGATGGTACCCTGACTCCCGAACCGACAGCGATCCCCTCCCTCAAAATTGGGGATTCAATCTCGGTTCGCGCAGGACCCATTCTTGATCATAACCGTCATATCGTCCCGGACGGGACAGTGGTACGTTTCACTTTATCTACTCGGGATGAGACAGGAGGTATCTTACAGCAGGTGGACGTCACAACGGCCGACGGTATCGCCCGAGCTCCTTTTATTATCGATAAGCCTGGCAAAGTAGAGGTGCATGCGGTGAGTGAACCGGCGGTGATATCCGATGTCATCCAATTCGACGCGACGATTGAAGGTGTAGCAGTGACAGTGATCGCGCCAGTCATTACAGAAACGCCCATCGAGATCATGCCAACGCCGACTTTGGTTATCGAGAATGGATTTATTTCATCAGAAGGGTATCCGCGTTCGGGAATATGGTTTTTAGTGTTGTTGGGAGCCTTTGGCAGCGCCGGTTTGATCTACTGGGCAATGAGCCGAGTGATTGCGCCGCGCTGGGGTATCCGCTTTGCGCTCAGTGCCTTGATTGGCGGCTTTGGCGCGTACAACTACCTTGCCTTAGGATTCCCTCGTGCATTGGAATGGATCGCATCTGAATCAGGCGGGGCGTTCGGGGTCTTGTTATTTACGCTGGCTGGGGAGGCGTTGGGGATTATTCTTGCCTGGGTCTGGTTCCGTTGGTTCAGCGGATCAGAGTCGCAAGCAGACTGAGAAGGAATAACACAGCCGCGCTCCATGCGAGCGTGGCTTCCGGGGGATTCGCGAGATAGTCCAATACAGACACGGATTGAGATGACTGATTGATGCGTTTGGCGATTCGAAGGGTAGGAGTTTCTCTATAGCCGAGTAATGCCTGTTTGAAGTCATCGACAGTGTGAGGGCGTTCATCGGGGTGCATGGACATTGCCCACATGACGGCTCTTTCAGTGCGCTGTGTAAGGGTTGAGTTGATCTCTCGTAACGGGGCCAGGCTTTCGGGTGTAAGGAAGCGCTTGCGCGCGTCTGCCGGGGATTCGTTGGTGAGCAGGTGGTAGAGCGTCGCTCCAAATGAATATATATCCGAGCGTATGTCCGTATGAACATCGCTTCCGCCATATTGTTCAAGAGGTGTATACAATGCTGTGCCCTGTCCTTGAATGATCGTGATGGTCACTTCTTCGGGGGCAAGAATCTTTACCAAACCAAAATCCACAAGTTTGATTAAGCCCTGTGGCATGAGTTTTAGATTGCTTGGTTTTATATCCCGATGCACAATGGGAGGTTCCTGGCTGTGTAGGAAACTGAGTGCGTTTGCGATCTGCTCCGCCCATGTAAGCACTTCCTTTTCTGGCAGGTGTCTCTTATTGCGGCGCGCTTCCAACAAAAGTGAGCGAAGGTCCTGACCGGGGACGTAATCCATCACGAGATAATCGCGTGGACCACTCGAGAATATATCCGAAACCTTGGGCAGATTGGGGTGATCAAGACGCGCAAGGACAGTTGCCTCACGCAGAAATTGTTCGCGGGCTTCATCTCTGATATCTTCCGGGAGGGCGTGGTCGTATTCGACTTCCTTCAAGGCGCATTGGCGTCCTTTGAGGCGTATGTCGTCGGCGAGGTAAATCGACCCCATGCCGCCTTTTCCGATCCGTTCGCGAATCTTATAGCGGCCACGTAGTACCTCCTCTTTCTTGAGGGGTGCGAGCAATGATTCTCCTTGGTTGCTTCGTGGTAAAGATGCGGCATGTTGAGCAGATGTTTCGGCGTGGTCTGCATCAATATGCGTGTTTCTACTATAGTATTATAATATACACCCTTATGCCTATAAACTATGGTTTGGTTAACTTATGATCACGCAAGAAGATTATCCCTTACTTGTCGCGCAGGAAGGTCCCTTGAAGGGACAGCGCTGGCAATTAAGTCAAACGATCGTTGTGGGACGCGACCCATCCTGTGATGTTGTAGTGACCGACCGGCAGATCTCTCGTTTTCACGCGCGTTTGACTTCGACACCTGAAGGCGTGATCCTTGAAGACCTGGGGAGTAAGAACGGCACGCATCATAACGGAACCTCGTTAACTGCTCCAGTTGTCCTGCAGGATGGCGACTTTGTCTCCATTGCCACAGCCCAGCAATTCGTTTTCCTGGTTTCAGACGCAACCATGCCATTGACGGATGGCTCTCCTTCCTCGGGGCGATTAATGGTGGACTTGAAATCGCGGCGTGTGTGGGTAAATCACCAGCAACTTGTCCCTCCGTTGTCTGCACAGCAATTTAAGTTATTATGGATGCTATACGAGAGTAAGGGAGAAGTGGTAACCCGCCCAGACCTGGTGACGGAGGTATGGGGCGAGGATCAGTCTGCCGGGGTATCTGACCAAGCGTTGGATGCATTGATCCGCCGCCTGCGGGACCGCATCTCGGGGCTCGACCCGAGTCACCAGTACATCAATACGGTACGAGGACATGGCATCCGATTGGATAACCCATCATCGTAAGTTTTCTTTTTTTAACTGGGGGAGTTCTTGAAAGATGTGCGAAAATGGAGTAAATTTATCATCTAGCACGTTCGTTCTAATTTCTATTACCCCAGCCCTTTCCTATTGGGAGAGGAGGAGACATCCATATGACCGACTCAAACTTCTATCTTGGACGCACATTCGACCCTAGCATACAATCTGTTACAAATTCTCGAGTGACCTATGACCCTGCCGACCTGACAACTCACGCGGTTGTAACAGGTATGACCGGTTCCGGCAAAACGGGTTTATGTATTACCCTGCTTGAAGAAGCGGCATTGAAGGGCGTCCCCGCGATCATTATTGATCCCAAGGGCGATCTCACAAACTTATTATTGCATTTTCCTGATCTTGCCCCACAAGATTTTCAACCATGGATCGATGCTGAACAGGCACGCCGTTCAGGGAAAACGATCGAACAGGTCTCGATGGAAACATCCCTGAATTGGCGCAATGGATTGAGCGAGTGGGGGATTGCGAAAGAGAGACTGATCGCGCTCAAAAACTCAGCGCAATTTGGTATTTTCACGCCAGGCTCTGATGCGGGTATCCCGGTCAGCGTGTTGTCATCGCTTGCTGCGCCAGAACTTTCATGGGATGAAAACCGCGAGGTGTTGCGCGAAAAGATTGCCAGCACAGTCACAGCCTTGCTCGGGCTTGTTGGGTATGACGATATCGATCCGCTTCATTCGCGCGAGCATATTCTGCTAGCCAACCTTTTCGAAAATTCGTGGAGCAAAGGCAGGGATATTGATCTCACTGAACTCATCCTGCAAACGCAAACGCCTCCGTTTTCCAACCTTGGCGCATTTTCTGTGGATACCTTCTTCCCGGCGAAAGACCGCATGGGGCTGGCAATGGCGCTGAACAACATCCTTGCCTCGCCTGCGTTTGAGTCATGGCGGAAAGGCCAGCCGCTTAATATTGGGTCGATGCTCTACACAAGTGACGGTCGTCCGCGTCACAATATATTCTATCTCGCGCATCTATCAGATACAGAGCGTATGTTCTTCATAACACTCCTGCTCTCTGCTATTGAAACATGGATGCGTACTCAAAAAGGCGCAACATCTTTGCGCGCGCTTCTATACATGGATGAAATATTTGGCTATCTGCCTCCGCAACGGAACCCTGCCTCCAAACAACCGCTTCTACGCATGTTGAAACAAGCGCGTGCCTTTGGTCTGGGGTTGTTACTAGCCACGCAAAATCCAGTAGATGTGGATTACAAAGCGCTATCGAACGCCGGTACGTGGCTCATTGGGAAACTTCAAACCGAACAGGATAAAGACCGCCTGCTTGATGGACTTGAGAGCGCGGCGGGCGGTGTTGCACGAGGTGTATTTGATAAATTGATCTCATCGCTAGGAAAACGTGTTTTTGTTTTGCATAACGTACACTCCAAACAACCTGTTTTATTCCAATCCCGCTGGGCGATGAATTACCTGGCAGGTCCTCTAACACGGACACAAATCCCCGATCTCAACAAACTTGTCAATGCGGATCTTTCGTTTCAAACCATGCCGGGACCTGATTCTACTCAACGAACTGTTCCCTCATCCGAATCGGAATCTCCATCATTTATGGCTTCGTCGCCTCAAACGAATACTGTAAATCGAGAATCCAAAATGGAAGGCAGCCAGACCAAACCGCCCGTTCCCTCGGGGATAAAAGAATATTTCCTCCCGCAAAATTTCAGTCTGCCGGAAGCCTTCAAGGACGCTGGCCAATCAATGCCCCCCGAAGCCATGATCGAGGGAGTTGTCTATCGTCCTGCATTGATCGCCTCCGCACAAGTGCGCATCCTTGACCGGAAACTTGGCGTGGACATCGAACGCGCGCGCGCCGCATTTGTTGAAACCCTTGATAAACGCGGCTCTGTCCGCTGGGATGAATATGCCTTCAATGAAACTGTTCTTGAACAGGTAGAAAATTCACCTGCACCTTCTTCCCGGTTCGGGACGATCGATGCGCCGTTGAATAATGCGAAGTTGATGTCTGCGATCGAAAAAGATTTTGCAGACTGGGTGCTTCGAGGTTCTTCCGTTCAGGCTCGCGTGAATAGCGCCTTGAAAGTATACGCAGGTCCCGATGTCAGCAAGGCTGACTTTATGCGGGCATGCGCCGATGCCGCCAGTCAAAAACGGGACGAAGAAATTGCCAAGAAAACGGGACAGTTTGACCGCCAACTCAAAACCCTTGAAGATAAATTGGCTCGCGAAGAACGTGAATTGACAGAAGACCAGGTCGACTACGAACATCGCAAATGGGAGGAGCGCGGAAACCTCGCTGAACTGGGTGCAGGGCTGATTGGTCTAGGACGAAAAAAGAGCCTGAGTTCACAGTTATCCAAACGACGTCTGACCGAAAAGGCAAAAGCAGAAGTCGAAGAATCCGTTGATGCCATTGCGCAATATAAAGAACAGATCGTAGAAATTGAAAAACGCCGCAAAGAAACAATTGCCGAGATTAACAGCCGCTGGGGGGACGTGGTCAATGACATCAGCGAAGTGACTGTCACGCCCAAAAAATCAGACGTGTTCGTGAATCTGTTTGGCGTTGCCTGGGTGCCTTATTATGTAGTGCAGACAGGTTCAGAGACCATCGAAGTCCCTGCGTTTGGCGAGAGTATCCGATAACTTTTATTGATGCCATTTTGAGTATTTGTAAGAAATCTTTGATTGTTCTTCCTAATATCTGGCGGGAACAAATAACAGGCGCGTTCCGTTAATTCGATACTCATCATAGGTTAATTCCGTTCGACCTGCGCAAGGTATAATTTCCCAATATGACCTCAGTCTCACAGCCTTATCAGCGAATTCCAGTTGTTCCCCAGCTCATTGCCGCATTGGTGAGCGGCGTCACGGTTTTCTTCGTCATTATCCTCACGTGGACTCTGGCGTATCAACTTTTGTATGCGGGTCGCATCTTCCCCGGCGTTATGGTTGCAGGGGTGGATGTCTCCGGGCTGACGCCGTCTGAAGCGGCTGTGAAGTTGAATGGGACTTTATCGTACCCGATCAGCGGCAAGGTCTTGTTCCGTGATGGAGAAAAAGCATGGGTGGCGTCCCCGGCAGAATTAGGCATGGTCTTCGATCCTTCGTCCAGCGCGGTAACAGCTTACGGCGTGGGAAGAAGCGGGGGCTTATTCGGGGCGTTAGCCGGTCAGATACGCGCGCGCGGAAATGGGGTAGTAGTCCCGCCGGTCATCGTCTTTGATCAGCGTGTCGCTTATCAATTCCTGCGGCAGGTATCAACCCAGATCGACCAACCGCTTGTTGAAGCCGGGTTGAGTCTGGAAGGCACGACCGTTGTTGCTTCGCCCGGTCAAGTGGGACGTGAGCTGAAGATCGATGCGTCATTGATATACCTCGGCGCGCAGTTGCAAACGTTCAGCGACGGTGAAGTGCCGCTCGTTGTGCAGGAACTCAAGCCGCAGATCCTGGATGTGAGCGCGCAAGCAGAGACGGCGCGCCGGATCTTGAGCCAGCCTTTGACGCTTGTCGTACCCAATGCTGTAGAGGGCGACCCCGGTCCGTTTGTTTATGATGTGCAGGTGTTGGCGAATATGCTTGGTGTTCAGCGTACTGAGGATGGCGTGCAGGTGGTGCTCAATACCGCCGGGCTGACGGATATGCTCGACCCTGTCAAAGCCCTCACAGACCGCCCGTCGTCGAACGCCAAATTTATATTTAATGATGAAACGCGTCAATTGGAAGCATTCGAACAATCCCGCACCGGTCTTGTTGTAGATACGGATGCAACCGTCCTTGCAATCAACGAATCGCTGTTGCGCGGCGAGCATACGGTCACGTTGGTGGTCAAGGAAGACCAGCCTCAAATCCCGTCCACAAGCACTGGCGCGGAACTCGGTATCACCGAATTGCTCTGGTCCGAGACATCATATTTTTACGGTTCCAGCGCCGAACGGATTCAAAATATACAGGCAGCGGCTTCGCAGTTCCATGGTTTGCTTGTGGCACCCGGTGAAACCTTTTCGATGGGCGCGAACATGGGAGATGTAAGTCTCGAAAACGGATTTGCAGAAGCCTTGATCATCTACGGCGGACGCACGATCAAAGGCGTTGGCGGTGGTGTGTGTCAGGTCAGTACGACCTTGTTTCGTACAGCGTTTAACGCTGGCTTCCCCATTATGGAACGTTATTC
This sequence comes from Anaerolineae bacterium, assembly GCA_003484265.1. Taxonomy (GTDB): domain Bacteria; phylum Chloroflexota; class Anaerolineae; order Anaerolineales; family Villigracilaceae; genus Defluviilinea. Next base: position 16,681 of record DNDO01000056.1, on the reverse strand, counting down.
CCATGCCTATCGCGTATCGTATTATGAGCAGACAGCCAGTGGCGCAGTGGATCCCCGCCTCGCGGGGCTGGACGCGACCGTATACTTCCCACTTGTGGATTTCAAATTCAAGAACGATTCACCCTACTGGATATTGATGGAAACCTACATCAACGTCAACGCGCGCACGCTGACGTGGAAGTTCTATTCGACGAACGACGGCCGGTCCGTTACATGGGATACAACCGGACCAACACAAGTCGTTTCTGCGCCTTCACCATTATTTGAAGAAAACCCGGAACTAAAGAAGAATGAAATGAAACAGGTTGATTGGGCGGCAAACGGAGCAAATGTAACCGTCACACGCTCAGTCTGGCGTGATGGTGTGGTCCTCTTCCAGGATCAATTCACTACGCATTACGAACCCTGGCGGGCGGTTTGCGAATACGGACCCGACTCGAAGAACCCTGAGAAACTTGCAAACGAAAAGAGTTTGTGCAGGAACCCGTCCTCGTAGTTGATGGTAAAATCCCACGCTGTTAAGAAATGGAGTATCCATGGTAAGTGAAACACTCATCGAAATACTGCGCTGTCCGAATTGCGTCCGCACTACAGGCGGCGAACTGAAATTACACAAAGATGCATGGTTCATCTGCAACGAATGCAATAGAAAATACCCGATCGTAGATGACATCCCCGTAATGTTGATCGACGAAGGCGATAAATGGATCAGCGTTGAAGAAAGCGAATTACCCGTCCCCCCGCCTGCGAAATAAGCGTGAGAGTCTTGCAGAGCCTGTTGAATGACCTGACCAGTGGAGACGAGGCACGCGCGGAAGCTGCGGTCCCATCGCTGATCGAACTGGGCATGGATGCGATTCCATCTTTGTTGGATTTGACCCATTATAAAGATGTGGACTCCCGCTGGTGGGCGTTGCGCACACTCGCAGAATCGCATCTCTGCCGGACCGAATGGCTGGTCCCGTTTCTATCGAGCGACCCTGCTCCGGAAGTTCGTCAGTGTGCGGCGCTTGGGCTGGGGATCAAGCTTGATAATAGCGCGATCCAGCCCCTCGTCCAGGCATTGAGCGATGATGACAATATGGTGGCAAACTTGGCGGTGAATGCACTGGTTAGGATCGGCAGGGAGGCAGTCCCATCCCTGATCGAAACAGTGCAGGATGGAAAACAATCCGCCCGAATTCAGGCATTGCGGGCACTATCAGAGATTAAAGACCATCGCGCCATCCCGATCATGATGAAGGTTATGCAGGAAGAGTCCGCCCTGTTACTCCATTGGGCGAAGGAAGGCTTGGATCGACTCGGTCTGGATATGGTATATATAAAGCCGGTATAAATAACTATGATGAATACACTTAAAAACATAAAACGTCCCTCCATGGGACAGATCATTTTCTGGGTCATTGCCGCGGCGCTGGCAATCGGCGGCTTCTTCTTTGTACGAAGCATCGTCACTTGCTGGACGATCAGCCCTCTACCCGGCGCGACGCCGTCTGATTGTGGGACGGTAACTGCCGGGTTGGATGGACCCGTATTGAATGATGAGGGTACGCCGGTCGCCGGCGTGGATGAATTACCTCCTCCGATCTCGGTTATTCCTGATTCGGATCTGCCGCCCGCATGGGACGGCGCAAGCCGCATCAATATCCTGTTTATCGGTTTGGATTACCGTGATTGGACGGCAGGTGAAGGCGCTCCGCGGTCTGATACGATGATCCTGTTCACTATCGACCCTCTAACTAAAACTGCCGGTATGCTTTCGATCCCGCGCGATATGTGGGTGAACATTCCGGGTTTCGGATACAGCCGTATCAATACCGCTTATTCATCAGGTGAGGGCAACAAACTTCCTGGCGGTGGTCCTGGGCTCGCCATGAAGACAGTGGAACAGTTCCTCGGCGTGCCCGTCCATTATTATGCACAGATAGATTTTTATACTTTTATCGAGTTCATTAATTTGATCGGGGGTATTGAAGTATATTCAGATGAACGGTTGGTACTTGATCCACTAGGCTCAGGAAAGGATAAGCTGGTAATCACGTGTTGTGGGATGCGTCCATTGGACGGGGAAAAAGCGCTTGCTTATGCCCGCACGCGCAAATCTGAAGGCGGTGATATTGACCGTGCAATTCGTCAGCAAAAGGTGATTTTAGGAATTAGAAATAAAGTGTTAGATCCTGCGAATTTCACCGAACTGCTCGGCAAATCACGTCGTTTCTATGAAGAATTTTCGGCGGGTATCAGGACTAACATGCCAATTGAAACGGGCATTCAACTTGCCGTACTTGCAAGGGATATTCCAGTGGAGAGCATCAAACAAGGCGTCATTGATTACACCATGGTCTCGCTCGATAATACTACTTTGGGCGGGGAGAATGCGAGCGTAATGAAGCCGTTCCCAGATAAGATCCGTGAACTGCGCGACCAGGTATTTACTTCCGGCGGACCTCTGAGTCCATTGGCGCAAGGCGATCCAATTTCCTTGATGCAAGCGGATGCGGCGCGCGTTCGCATTTTGAATGGTTCTTTCACGCCGGGGCTTGAAGTGAATTCAGGGAATTACTTCCTCGCACAAGGCGTGCCCGTAACGGAAGTTGGACCTGCAGACCGTGCCTATGATCGGACGCTGATTATTGTATATTCGCCAAAACTGTATACATTGAAATATTTCCAGACATTGTTTGGGATCACTTCCAGTACGCAGATACGCATACAGCCCGACCCTGCGTCTACGGTGGATATTGAAGTTAGGCTTGGTAACGATTGGGCAAATAGCAATCCGATGCCGTAGTATGACTTTCCCCTACCACTAACCCCTCTCCC
>DNDO01000056.1:13219-13600 GCA_003484265.1 Anaerolineae bacterium | reverse complement strand
AATTCAGTGGCGGTTTCACTTCCGGGACCAAGCAGGACGGAGTAGGATGTGCCTGGGGTCATCAGGAAATCGGCGTATCCGTTGCCAAGCTCAGGTTTGAGCCCGGTAAAGAATTCATCTTCCCCTGAATCCCATGCTATGACGATCTTAATCCCAGCCAGTTGCCTTCGGTTGGAATTGTAGACGATCACCTGTAATAAGTTATCCGGGAGATTTGTGTCGCAGACCATATCAAGAGCGATCAATTGAAAGGGTGCGCCTTGTGTGGGGAGTGCAGTCCGCGTAGGGCGCGGGATGACGGTGGCATTATTAATAACCGGTTGTGGCGCAACAGGTTGTGTTTCTATCGCTTGGGGTGTGCCGGTACCGATCACTGGAATA
>DNDO01000056.1:4896-12972 GCA_003484265.1 Anaerolineae bacterium | reverse complement strand
GATTTCGGCTAGTGGGGTATTTTGTTGAGGAGTTTTTGCTCCGATTTCAATGGCTATTGCAAGTGCGGCAAGCTGGTCGGCTTGATTAAATTGACTGCCTGCGATCTCTCTTTGTGCCTGCGCGTTTAGAGATTCTACAGAGTCAGTGTCGCCCAGCAATTCCTGCCTGGCCTGCGCGCGCGGGAGATTGCCAGTGGCGGCATAAGATGAGGCTATCGCGACCCTGAATTGGTCTTTAAAATCCGCGCGTAATGTAGCGGGTTCCGAGTCTGCGAGACGCTGAGGCGAGATGACCCATGCGTAAGCGAGACCAAGCCCTAACCCGGCAAGGAGTGCGAACAGAATCTTCCAGGGAAATCGATTCATTGAGGAATTCCGCTCCAGGCTTGCATGGCTGTGACGAGTTCCTGCAACACTGCGATATCTGAGTCTGGGAATCCGTTAGAACGGGCATATTCGAGTGCTGCTGTTGAAATAGCAGAAGGGGATTGTGCGCCGAAAATGGCTAATCGCCGCGCGGCAGATCCGGGGTCCTGTTCGAGGCGGTAGGCTTCCGCCGTCATTAGAACATAGTCGGTTTTGTAGTCTGCCCTAAGCGTATCGGGTGTGAGGTCGAAGAATTCGATCGGGTCTATTATCCAACCGTATCCGAGTCCCATGCCGATGCCGAGGATAAATGCGAGTACGATGAAAATCCAGCGGGTTGATTTCATAAAAATATCCGGGCAGGTGATCGGCGGCACCCAGAGACACTCCCATACCGTTGCTGTCTTTCGACCCTGGCGGGGTTCGGCAGGCTCTGCCGCGCCGGGCCTGCCCGGACGGTGGCAAGCATACCCGAACAGAGGTGCAGTGTCAACTTTGCTTTATACGTGTCAACAGTTCGTTACATACTTACAATATTGTTTTTTTTCACTATTGTCACTTGAATTGTTTAGTCGTAAAATTCATATCTAGAACCAAGGAAATAACCAATTAAACGGATGCTTAGACCCTGAATCTTAAATTTGGTCGCTTGACCTGAAATCTATTTCAATTATTATATACTTTCAGTCAAAGATTTAGGCGAGCAAGTAGCGAAACCGACCGTAGGAACCGCTAGCTATCAAAGCAGCGGTCTTATTTTGTAATATAGGATTAATCCATGTATCGCTTCGCTACACTTCTTCGTTATTGCATGGCATTCGTATTAATTATTGGGATATTCCTCCACCCGCAGACTGTCCATGCGGCATCATTGCCCGCTGAGATCAATAAACAATTTACACCGCTCCAGATCGATGCGGGGGGAACATCGGTCTTAAGAATTTCGATCTTTAATCCAAATACATTCCCTTTAACAAATGTTGCGTTCACAGACAATCTGATTGGAGTACAACCAGGCTTATTTGTTGACACTCCGAATGGAGTAGTGAGTACCTGTGGTGGCACTGTAACCGCTGCGCCTGGTTCGACAACGATAACCTTGAGCGGAGGAGGCGTCCCTGCTCAAGTGGGTTCCACACCCGGGCAATGTTATGTTGAAATAAATACATCCTCGATCACTGCGGGGAATTTGATAAACACGATCCCGGCGCATAATCCTCCGACGGATATCGGTTTGACCGCAGATGGAAATGATGCCGGTACACCGGTAACGATTACCAATACATCTCCGGCAAGCGCCACGATCACGGTCGTTGCTGTGTCACCACCTTCGTTATCAAAATCGTTTTCTCCAAACACGATATTTGTAGGAGAAACTAGCGTATTAACGATCACGGTAAACAATAATGACGCCGATACAAACTTGACCGGCGCAACCTATACTGATACGCTGCCTTCTGGTCTGGTGGTATCCACGCCTGCGAATATTACGCGTACAAATTGCGGGAGCGGTAGCTCAGTTACCGCTCCTTCAGGCGGCACCACAATCACACTTAACAACGCGGTTGTTACGCCCAGTTTGAACTGCATAGTGACCTTGAATGTCCGGGGGGAAAATCATGGACAATATACGAATACCATCCCTGCCGGCCCATCCAACCCTGGCTCGCTACAAACTGACCAGGGCGTAACCAATGGAAGCCCGGCAAATGCAAACTTAAACGTCCAACCAATTGGGGTGACAAAAGTATTTTCCCCCCTTTCAATTGATGCCGGGGATAGCTCCACATTGACGATAACTTTGCAAAACCCGACAGCAACCTTATACACCGGCGTGAGCGTTGATGATGTATTGCCTGCCGGGTTGAGCGTGACAGGAACGCCAACAACAACCTGTGGTCCTGGGGTGGTAACATATAATTCTGGCTCCAATACGCTATCAATGACTGGCGGTACCGTTCCAGCAAGCGTCTCACCTCCAACGCCAAATACATGTAACATAACAGCCACAGTCCTATCTGCCCTTACCGCATCGGGAAATTATGCAAATACTATTCCTTCCAACGCAGTCACGACATCCGTGCCTGGTGTGACGAATTTTCTGCCCGCGACAAGTACGCTTACCGTAGCGCCGGCGTTGACGGGTACAAAGGTTTATACTACACCGTCTTATGCGATTATTCCATTGAATGGAATTGCAACGGTCACAATTACATTGAATAACAACAGTTCAACTGATTTCACTGACGTAGATTTTACTGATACCTTACCAGCGAATTTGAACGTATCAGGAACCCCTGCAACTCCTCAATGCGGTGGAACGATCACAAGTACTGCAAACTCTGTAACTCTTACAAACGGAGCCATTGCGGGAAACAGTAACTGCACTATTGTCTTTGATGTGACCAGTTCGGTCGCAGGGACCTACGAAAATACGATTCCAGCCAATTCTGTTACAGCATGTACCGCACTGCCAGTTTGTGTTGGCAATGGATCAAACATTACAACCGGCACAGATCTTGTTGTAGTGAACTCGCTGGTTCTCCCCGTCAATGTTTCCAAGTCATTTTCACCGGGGACCATTGCACCCGGCCAGACAAGCCGTGTTCGTATCACCATCACTGCGCCGCCTGATACAAGCATCAGTTCCATTAACATTACAGACATTTTGCCTGCAGGGCTCGTGGTTGCCCCGAATACGCCGCCAACCCCGCCACCAACTGAATCCTGTCCGGGAGGTGGGACTATTACCGCGACTCCGGGTTCGAACACGATTACATTTACGCAAACAAGCAGTTCCCTTGGCGCTGGCGCTTCATGTAATATTGATGTATATGTCGTGGCCGCCAACCCGGGAAGTTATGATAACAATATACCTGCCAACACAGTTACAACAACGCAGGGCAGGACAAATGAGTTTGACAGTAACACCGCTACCCTGCGTGTGACTGGTATGAGTATGAGTAAAGCTTTTTATCCGACTGCGGTTCAGGCAGACGGCATCTCAACATTGACGATAACCCTTCAAAATTCATTTTCTGAGGCATTGACAAATGTCAGTTTGACAGATGATCTGCCGGGAAATGCCACTAATGGAATCGTTGTTGCACCCTCGCCAAATGCGTCTACGACCTGTGGCGGAGGTATTGTTACCGCGGTTGCAGGTAGTTCCACTATTACCCTTAGCGGAGGCACGGTACCTGGGCAGGCGGGAGGCGTGCCGGGTATTTGTACGATCACCGTGGATGTGCAGGGGAGAGATTCATCACCGGGTTCCCCGAGCACTCAAACCAATACCATTCCAACAACTAATGTGACTGGCGATTACACCGGCGTTGGCGTCACGGTAAATCCGACAAGTAATGCCACCGCAGCTCTCTCGATTCGCAACTTGAGTATTGCGATAGTTAAAGGCTTCAACCCTGTCCTGGTTTATGGCGGCGCGACGTCGACCATGACCGTTCAGTTGATCAATCCAGGGACCACCATCCTTACAGGGGTCGCGTTTACAGACGATATGGCGCTTCTCAACCCAGGAATTATCTTGGCAAATCCGCCAGACTTCAACACAGGGACCTGTGGAGGAACGCTGGCAGGCAACCCGGGAGACTCATCCTTCTCCTTCACCGGCGGAACTATATTTGCAAATACGAGTTGCAGCCTGACATTAAGTGTTGTGATGAATGTGAACGGCAACCGCACCAATCGGATCCCTGCCGGGGCGGTGACAACAACGAATGGCACGAGCAGTACCCAGGCCACTGAAGCTTCGTTGACGAACCTGCCAGGGGTCAGTGTAAACAAGGTATTTAATCCCAATCCCGTCCAGATCAATCAATCTTCAACTCTATCCATTATCATTTCCAATACCAGCACCATCCCGGTCGTAAATATGGGCATTAATGATAATTTGCCGGGAACTTTGCCCGATGGTCTCGAAGTGGCAAACCCGTCAAATGCATCGAATACATGTGGCGGAACTCTGACGGCAACTCCCGGGTCACAGACCATTAGTCTGGTCGGTGGCGGGTTGGCGGGAAGCGCCGTGTGTCAAATTGATGTGGATGTCGTATCTACCCGGCCAGGTGTATATGTAAACACTATTCCAGCTGGCGGTCTGACCGCCGATGGCGGAATATCAAATAATGACCCGGCTACCGATTCGCTCACAGTAGGTTCGCTCTTTAGTTTAGGAAACCGGGTTTGGTTTGATACCAATAACAACAGTCAGATCGATTCAGGCGAATTCGGAAGCGACGGGGTGGTGGTGCACCTATATGCCGCTGATGCAGGCGGCGCACCGACCGGCGCTGTTCTTGGTACACAAACCACGAACTTTGGCGGGTATTATCGTTTTGACAACCTGCCGGAAGGTGATTATGTTGTTGTGATCCCATCCGATAACTTCCGCGATGTGGGAGTTGGCGATGTCGCTCCTTCCAATCCCTTGGCTGGATACTGGAGCAGCGGCACGACACTCGCTGGAGCTTCCCCTTCTGAAACTGCTGCGCCCGATCCGGATAATGATATTGACAATGAGGATAACGGCACGCTTCAAAACGCCGGCTTGTTCAGTGGAGCAGTAATCAGTAACGCAATTACACTGGGCACAAACCTTGCTCCCGCTGAGCCTACAAATGATACAGATGCACCCGTACCCAATCCGTTTGGCGAGTCAGCCAATGATCGCAGCAACCGCACCGTAGATTTTGGTTTCTATCAAACTCAGATCGGCGACCTTGTATTTGTGGATGTAAACTCAAACGGCTCCTTCGGAGGCAGTGATACCCGTTTGCCGGGCGCCGTAGTGCAGGTACTTGCAAGTGACGGGGCAACAGAAATCAACATTGGTCCTGACGGTATTTGGGGTACCACAGATGATGCGCCAGGCGGGACGACAAGCGACTCAAACGGTATTTATATCGTGGGTGGCTTGCCCAGCGGCGATTATATTGTGCGCGTTACACCGCCAGCCGGTTACACAAGTACGGTGGACACAAATAGTCCCAGCGATACAGCCGACCCGGATTTCAATGTTAATAATAACGATAACGGGATTGGCGCTGCGATCGGCCCCTTGCCCAGCAGCAGCGGCATCCTTACCATGACCGCAGGTGAAACCGGTTCAAATATCACGGTAACCCAAAGCGCCGGTACAACCAATGATGTAAGCGTGGACTTCGGATTTATCTCTACCTCGTACAGCCTTGGAAACCGTGTGTGGTTTGACACAGACAACAGCGCAACGATCAACGGGAGCGAAGTGGGCGTGGACGGCGTGACTGTCGAATTATATGCGGCAGATGTCAGCGGCAACCCGACCGGCGGAATCTTGGCGACACAAGTAACATCGGGCGGCGGGTATTATCGTTTCGATAACCTGACAGCGGGCGATTACGTTGCAGTGATTCCGACAACTCAATTTAGCGGCGGCGTATTGGAAGGATATTGGAGCAGCAGCACAACCGTCAATGGCGCTGGAGTTATTTCGGAAACAGCGGCACCGGACCCAGACAACAATACGGATAATGACGATAACGGCACGCGCGAGACCACTCTTGTTGGTTTTGTCAACGCTGTCATCAGCCGAGCCGTGACGCTCGGACCCGGAACACCGGAACCAACCAACGACGATGACCCATCGACAAACCCTGATGCGGGTGAAGCTCCAAACAACCGAAGCAACCGTACTGTTGACTTTGGTTTCTATCGCGGACAATTGGGAAATCTGGTGTTTGTGGATGCCAACAATAACGGCACCTACGACGGTGGTGATACTGCTTTGTCCGGAGCAACCGTCCAGCTATTTGCCAGCAACGGCACGACCGAGATCAATGTCGGTCCTGATGGAATATTGGGAACTACAGATGATGCGGCTGGCGGTGTGACAACCGGAGTAAGCGGCACATATCAGTTAAGCGGACTGCCTGCCGGCGACTACATCGTCAGAGTAACGCCGCCATCAGGGTACGTCAGCACGGTGGACACAGCAGACTCTGCTGACACCACTGATCCCGATACGAATACGGATAACAATGACAACGGTGTCGGTACGGCAGGCGGCGCGGTCTCGAGCAATGCTGTCACATTGACGCCGGGCAGCGCGGGTGCAGCGACCAACAACACGGTCACGAATGCCACCGGCACGACCTACGATCCCACACTCGACTTCGGGTTCCCGTCATTGGGAGACCTATCGCTTGGAAAAACACTAAGCGGCAGTAACCAAACATTTACCACAAACCCGCAAGTGGCGATCGGCGAGGTCGTTGAATATACGGTAACCATCAATATTCCGCCCGGCGTGTTTACCAACGCAAGATTGGTAGATACCATGGATCGAGGACTCTCGTTCATGACCTGCTCGACCATCACAGAATCAGACCCGCTTCTGACCACCGATGTGACTGGTTCCTTTACTGGAGCCTGTTCCAACCCGACAGTTGATGACGCGGGCGGCGGGACGACTGTTGACGTGGACCGTCGTGTGACTTTCAATCTCGGCACTCTTTCGAACAATTCAGGCGCAGGTCAAACGCTCACGTTTGTATACACCGGAGTGGTATTGGACAGCGCCGCAAATGTATCTGGAGTTGTCCTCAACAACAGCGCAGAATGGGCGTCTGATATTGGAGTTCAACCTCTGTCATCGGTCGCAGTATTAATTGTCGAACCTGGACTTTCAATCGCGAAATCTGCCAGCACGACCCTGGCGTCTGTGGGTTCAGAGATCATATTCACATTGACAATTCAACATACGGGCGGCAGTGAAACGAACGCCTACGATACTCTTGTTACCGATGCCCTGCCCCCAGAACTCGAGATCGTACCTGGGACATTGGAATGCACATCCGGTCCGCAGGATGCAAATGTTTGCAATTACGATCCTGGCACGCGCACTATCAGTGCAACATGGAATGACTTTGCCTTGGGCGGTGGAACCGGTCTCGTAACCTTCCGTGTTCAGGTTGTGTCTGTGGCATCAACTGGCATCAGCAACACTGCCAATGTTGCATGGACAAGTCTGCCTGGTGTTCCACCGGCGGGTAGCGGTCAGCCGGTCGGTCAGCAGAATGACAATGTTTTCTCAACAGAGAGGGACTATGATCCCCCCAGCCAGATCGATATTTATGGCAACAGCGATACCCTCCGGATCGATGTGTTCAACCAGGTGCCGTCAACCGGATTTGCGCCGAACATTGCCACCCAACTGGGCAGTGTCTCACCGGTTTTTTATCAGCGAACCGGCGGTGTGACGGTAGAAATTCCTTCACTGGGTATCAATATTCCGATCGTTGGGGTTCCGTTAAAGAATGGGGAGTGGGATGTGTCGTGGTTGGGGAATCAAGCTGGATGGTTGGATGGAAGCGCTTTTCCTTCCTGGAGCGGCAATAGTGTTCTGACCGGACATGTCTACGGCTCCAATGGATTACCCGGCCCATTCGTCAATTTGAACAAGCTGAAATTTGGCGATAAGATACTGGTGCATGCCTACGGGCAAATATTTACCTACGAAGTGCGTGCAAATACAGTGGTCGAACCGAACGATGCGTCGGTCTTCAAGCACGAGACAAAAGCATGGCTTACGTTGGTAACATGCAAGGAGTATGATCAAAAAACTAACACCTATGGGAAGCGCGTTGTAATTCGGGCAGTCCTTGTAAGTGTGGCGCGGGAAAAATAATCCCGAACAAAATACGGCGCATCGAT
>DNDO01000056.1:0-4623 GCA_003484265.1 Anaerolineae bacterium | reverse complement strand
TTCTTTTTTTCAGATACTCCAACACTTCAGTGAGTGGCATTTTTTACGAAATAAGCGATCGATTCAAAGGGCATCCCATACGAGTACCACCGACCACCGCGAATAGCCGGGTTATGATCATCTCAGCCGGCCGTGCACGTCTTCTGGTCTTATTCTTTGGCTTGCGGGTTGGTGTTCCAACCCAGCCAATAGAACGCGAGGTCGTCCATTAGTTTTTTGAATTCTTCAAAACCCACTGGTTTTACGAGGTAGCTGTTGGCATGATTGTAATAGGCGCGAGCCACATCTTTCTCCGCCTCGGATGTGGTCAGGACGACGACAGGAATTGCCTTTAAATCGTCGCTCTCTTTGATCGCTTTTAATACGTCGATCCCGTCAACGCGCGGAAGCCGCAGGTCCAATAGAATGACGTGAGGGCGGGGCTTGTTTGTTACGCTGGAAAATTCGCCGCGATGGAAGAGGTAATCGAGTGCGGATTGTCCATCAAGGAAGTGCTGTACTTTGTTCGCAATCCTATGCTCCTCCATTGTCCGAATAACGAGTTCTGCGTGGTCAACATTATCTTCCACAAGCATTACCAGTCTCGGTTCTTCAGCCATTGCGTAATCCGTGAACTCTTCCATAGTTATGTAAACGCTATTCTAATCCCTTTTTGGGGTTACATGGGTTTTCTTTCCTCTATCATGTAGCAGAAATAATATGGTAAATCACGGTATCAGTAAGCAGATATAATTCCGCCCGGATATCTCCATCGGAACTCCATCAATTATGGATTTCGACCTTTTCATGAGAGCATCGCCTGCCTTCTTGCTGGAACCATCCATGTTATAATTCTTAATGCAGGCAGAAATATCAAATCATACTCGGAGGATGCCCCATGGAAATCAAGGTTCAGGAATTCAAGCATTGCGATATGATCACAGTCAAGGGCCGCGTGGATAGTTCAACCGCGCCGCAGTTGGCACAAGCGCTTGAAGCCGCGAATGACGGCGGGAAGTATAAACTTGTGGTTGATATGGAAAATCTGGAATACATGTCAAGCGCAGGTTTCCGGGCATTGCTCGCCGCACAACGCAACAGCAAGAAATATAATCGCGGAGAAGTGGTACTTGCCTCCGTGCCGGACCGTATCCGCGAAGCGCTTGAACTGGCAGGCTTCACCGAACTTTTCAAAACATTTGATGATGCCCTCGCCGCAGTGGGACACTTCTAACCCGTTCTCATTCGATCTCGGGATGATCCATACTAAAAATCATGAAGGGGCGCCGCCACCAGTCGTTTGTTGCTGGGGCGGCATTTAACCATTTCCATGCAAACCATGCAATTCACTGCCAAATTCGAATACCTTGATGAGATCCGTGATTTTGTCGGGGATATTGCACGTACGGGCGGCTTTAATGATAAGGATGTTTACAATATCCAACTGGCTTCGGATGAAGCCGCATCGAATATCATTGAACATTCCTACGAAGGTGTCAGCGACGGCGTTCTCGAAATTTCATGCGGGTTGAAGGGTGGTACCATCACGATCATTCTTGTGGACCATGGCGAATCGTTTAACCCGTCCGAAGTTCCCATGCCAAACCTGAAAGCGGACCTCTCGGAAAGAAAGATCGGGGGATTGGGCTTGTTTCTCATGCGCAAACTCATGGATGAAGTCCATTATGAAGCAGACGCGAAGAATAACCGCAACACCCTTACACTGATCAAACGAAAAGGATGACGGCATGACCGCCGTTCGTTCGCCACGGTCGCTGGATTGGAGCGACCTCGCCACTTTGGGGGAGCAGATCGTAGGTGCCACTTCGCTTGCCACGCAACGGGAACAGATCATATCCACAGTATCGCGCATTATAAAGGGCGAAGTGGAAGTCTGGCTTCAAGAGAGTTTATTCCACCTGCCGGGCATGACGGCGAAAACAAAGTTCAAGCAAAAAACTCCGTCTACAGATATGAAACGCGCCATGCAGACGGGGGATTTATTTTCCGGCAAACAGGATAAAGCGACCAGGAGCGGCGCGTCCAACGCAGTCTGGGCTGTGGTTCCGCTTCAAGAACAGGGGATCACGCTGGGAGCCATCCAGATCCACCGTCCCAAGGGAGCTGCGTTCAAAAAAGACGAACTCAATCTGTTGGAAGGGCTTGCGGGCATTATCTCAGTGAGCCTTGTAGCATCGCATCGTGTGGCAGTGGAACGCTTCAGGCTGGATCAATTGAACCTCGTCCGCGAGGTCAGCGCGCAGATCGCCAATGCCCTCAGCCTGACGGAACTTGCCGACCGCGTGACAGAACTCATTCAAAAGACGTTTCATTATTACTATGTCGCCATTTTCACCCTGCAGGATTCGTCCTCGTCCATGCGGTTCCGTTCGAGCGCGATGACCCCCCATAAAGGCAGGTGGAGGAAGAAAGTCGTTTTGGATGTGGAATTAGGACAGGGGATCATCGGGCAGGCTGCCGCGGAGGGAGAACGGATCCTCGTCGCCGACGTGAAGAAGGATAAGCGTTATCGTTATATTAAAGCCCTGCCGGAGACGCGCTCCGAGGTTGTCATCCCATTGAAGATCGAAGGGCGGGTGCTTGGCGTGCTGGATGTGCAGGCTGATCAGTTGAATGTGTTCCATCCCAATGACCTTTTGGTGTTGGAGGCATTGGCGGATACGATCGCGCGTGCAGTCGAAGGCGCACGTTTATACAGCGACCTGCGCCGGCGCGCGAATCAATTGGCTCTTATAGCAGATGTCAGTAAGAGCGTGAGCACGTCGCTTGACCTGCATACCTTGATGGAGAATGTTGCATCGTTGATCCATGAGAGGTTTGGGTATTCCCATGCCTACCTGTTTACCGTTCATCAGAATCGACGGTTGATTTCCTATGGCGCGGGTAGCGGCGAAAGAAAGGATTCCCTGAGCGGGTTTACGCTTTCGCTCGATGCGGAAAAGGGAATTGTCTCATGGGCGGCGCGGGAGGGGAAATCCGTCCTCGCGAACGATATCAAAAAGGATAAACGATATCTGCCGTCACCCTTGCCGCCCGAAAACACGCGTTCAGAACTTTGCGTCCCTCTGCTTTATGATAATGAGGTGGTCGGTATTTTGGATATTCAATCCGACAAGGTCAATGCCTTTACCGACGATGACCTCGTAACCTTTGAAGCCGTTGCGGATAACATTGCAATCGCCATTCACAACGCAGACCTCTACCGATCCGAACAATGGCGGCGGCAGGTGGGGGAAAGTCTGCACGAGGTTGCCGGTCTGGTATCTGCAAACGTGGGCGTGGACGACGTGATCGAAGCCATTCTTGATGAACTGGACCGAAACCTTCCTGTGGATATTTCAGCCATCTGGCTCTTCGACGACGGAGAGTTATATCTCGCGGCATGCCGCAATTGCGATGAAGAGGCTCTCGAAAAGACCTTATACGAATCTTCAGAGTCATACGATGGATTGATGGATGCTTTGTATTCCGATAAGCCCATTATCCGTAAACCTGACGACCCGATCTGGGCTACAGGCTTGACAGCCGGGTTCGATAAAACGTATTCAGCGCTGGCTGTGCCTTTGCGGGTCGGGCAGCAGCCTTTGGGTGTGATCACGATCGCGCATCATACGCCCGGCAGGTACGGGCTTGAAGCCCAAACAATGACGACCACCTTCGCAGGGTATGCCGCAGTCGCCATCGAGAATACCCGCCTGTATGACACTGCACAGGAGCAGGCGTACGCGTCCGCCGCGTTGTTGCAGGTGGCGCAGGCGGTTGTGAGTTTGAACGACCTCGATGAGATCCTTGGCACGATCATCCGCATCATGCCGATCCTTGTGGGCATCGCGCGTTCGACACTGTATCAATGGGATGCGGACAAGGAACTCTTTATCCCCACACAGGAATATGGATTGAGCGAAGAGGACGAGGTGAAATTCTGGGAGCGCACATTTTCCCCAGGTGAATTTGCCTTTCTGGACGCCTGCCGCGACGAACTCGGATTACGTGCCTGCCAGCTCGACGACAAGCATGATCTTGAAGCGTGGATTTCCCTCGACCCTTCCCAGGAGGTCAACCTTGGTTATCAGGGCGCGTTCCTGTTCGCGGTTCCGATCGCCGTCAAAGGCGCGTTGTATGGTGTGATGCTGGTCGAAGAAACCGCAGGCGGCTTGCGTTTCCGCGCGCGCAGGCTGGAGATCATTACCGGCATTGCGCAGCAAGCCGCGCTGGCGATTCAGAATGACCTCCTGCAAAAGGAAATGGTCGTCCGTGAACGCCTCGAAACGGAAGTGCAATTGGCGCGCCAGATCCAGCAGACATTCCTGCCCGAAAAATTACCAGAGCTTGATAACTGGGAACTTGCTGCACGTTGGAAACCTGCGCGGCAGGTGGGCGGTGACTTTTATGACGTGTTCAGCCTCCCGAACAATCATCTTGGCTTGTTCATCGCGGATGTCTCCGACAAGGGAGTCCCTGCCGCCCTTTTCATGGCGCTCACACGGACCCTCGTCCATGCCGCCGTGATCGAGGCTGCTTCACCCGCCGAAACTTTGAAACGAGTGAACGATCTGCTGGTGCCCGATACCCAACAAGGGATGTTCGTGACAGCCGTTTATGCCGGTTATGCCCAGCATTGAC
>DNDO01000007.1:13712-19101 GCA_003484265.1 Anaerolineae bacterium | reverse complement strand
CGCGCGGCATCCGTATCAAGCGGATGCGAGAGCAAACCTATTCGCGATTGTTTCCAAACTTTAAATTTGTCGTGCTGCAACGGCTCAACCATATCCATGACCGCCAGCATCTTCGCCAGGTCCATTGCGTCTGACAGCCCAGGCGGGCTATTGAACATGAATTGGGCAATATAATCTTTCACTCCAAACGCGCGCGCATTATACGCCGCTAGATACGCCGCAACAACAAATGTGACATCCGACGAATCGCGCATACCCCAATGATGCGGCTCGTTCAACTCCACAGGAATGTTATGTTCGCCATACCATTTCATCACACCCTGATGCTCGCGGATTGAGCCTTCCAAATCCCACGGTCCGCGCCCGTCCATTTGATTGAACCAGAATAACGGGATCGCGCACCATGCAATGTTGATCGTGTCCCTATACATTTCAGCCAGCTTAATAAAATCGTCAGTGCCAGAATACGTGCGCAGCATCGGGAAGTTGCCGCGTCTGCTGGCTTGATACAATGCCCGGTAATCGTCCGCCGAGCGCACAGGCACGCCGCCTGCCCCTTTTTGACGCGGGTCCTGCCGTTCAGGATGAAAGAAATTTTCCTGCGCATCCTGATCGATGCCTAGTGAGATTACGTCCAATGCATGCGCGTCTGCGATTTTCGCAATACCGTCGATCGTCGCCTCCATTGTTGGAAGGCCAAAATGATGACGAAGGATCGGGTACGGAGATTTCCATTGAATTCGTTCGATTGTGGACTGGGGAAAATCCGCCTCACCCGATGCTTCAGTCTGTTTCCCCTTTAAATAAGCGACGATCGCCTCTGACTGTTCACTGCCATCGAACGCTCGCTCGAAAAAACCGATCTTTCGCGCCCGCTCCACGATCGGCGGAGTTCCCCCAAACGCAAAGCGAACCCCCTTCTCATGCAGCTCTGATGCGGCTTCGGCAAACTCTCCTAATAACCGTTCACCCGTTTCTGGTGTAAGGCGGTAAGAGACGCCCACCATATCTGCCTTTTCACGTTTTGCAACTTTAACAACTTCTTCAATCGGCACGGATGGTCCAAGAAATATAGTCCTCCATCCCGCGGATTCTGCAAGACGCAGGAAATTCGTCACCCCCGCCACATGGACACACTCGCCCAATGCTCCAGCCACTACTGTTTTTTGTTTCATCATGTATTCTCCTTCCTATAATCCCCCCTAACCCACCAAATTCCGGATTAAAACTTATACCATGAAAGCGAGAGATAATCAATTAACATTATGTAAACATCGCCATTAAATAAGTGATATACATGACTATGATCGATATATGTTATAAATTCTTATTATCTTTACCAATATATGGAGGAATTCTTGGCTACAAAAACAAAACAAACAAAACCCGATGTGGTCGTTCGTAATTGGAGGGAAAAGGATATCCCTGCGATTGTGAAACTGCACGCTGATGTGTATGGACATGTTTATTCGAAGGCAGAACTTTATAACGAGCGCAAATACCGCCTGCAATTCAATAAATTTCCCGATGGGCAATTTATCGCTGAAGTTAACGGCAAGATTGTCGGATACGCAACATCCCTTATCGTGCAGATCAACGATGAGGACGATCTGTATCGGTATCCTGAGCTTTCAGGGAGCGGGTCGTTCAGTCCGCACACGCCCTCTGGAGACACTTTATATGGCGCAGACATCGCTGTCCACCCAGATTATCGCGGCATGGCAATCGCCGGTGAAATTTACAAGGGACGCCGAAGCGTCCTCAAGAAATTCAACCTGCGGCGCATGATCGCTTACGGGCGAATTCCCGGCTACCCTGAATACATGAACAAATTCACACCTGAAGAATATGTCGAGCAGGTGGTGAAAGGAAAGATCAAGGACTCTTCGTTGAACGCCCATCTGAAGGCGGGTTATAAAGTAAAGAAGGTTGTCTTCGATCTGATGCACGACAGCGAAAGCATGGACTATTGCACCTATCTCGAGTATTTGAATCCGACCTTCAACGAGAACCGCAGGACGATCGCCGGCACACCAGCCAATCGTCCTTTAAGAAGGATCCGGGTCTGCGCCGCCCAGTACCTGATGCGCCCGGTTAAAACCTGGAAGGATATGGAAAAAAATGTCGAGTTCTTCGTAGAGACAGCGGATACTTATGATTGTCATTTCCTCGTCCTGCCCGAATACTTCACCGCCCAAATGTTTTCGACCATGCCTCGCGACCTTGAACCAACCAAGGCGATAAGAAAACTTGCCGGGATGGAGGATAAATACATCTCCATGTTCAAGCGGTTCGCCAAAAAACACCAACTCTACATCGTCGGCGGCTCAACGGTCATACGACGTAAAGACGGAAAATTGTATAACGTGGCGCACTTTTTTACACCCCGAGGAAAAGTATATACGCAAGACAAACTTCATGTGACGCCCTATGAGCGCGAACTGTGGAATGTGCGCCCAGGCAACGGTTTGAAGGTATTCGACACGCCCCTGGGGCGCATCGCGATCCAGGTATGCTATGACATTGAATTCCCCGAAGTAACGCGCCTGCTCGCGCTGGCTGGTGCCGAGGTGATCTTCGTCCCATTTAGCACGGACGAGAAAAAAGCGTATAACAGGATCCGATATTCGGCACATGCACGTTCCGTTGAGAATTATATCTACACGGTGATCGCGGGCAATGCGGGCAATCTTCCGAACAGACAATACCTGTTAAACTATTCTCAAAGCGCGATCATCACCCCTAGCGACTTTGCCTTCCCCACCCACGCCGTCGCCGCAGAAGCGGACCCGAACGTTGAAACCGTCGTCGTTGGCGAACTCGCCCTCTCGAACCTCGCCAAGCAGCGTGAGGTCGGGAGCGTCAAGCCCTTATACGACCGTCGCACGGACATCTTTGAACTCAAGTCAAAAATTCCGATCGAGATCATTCATGTGGACTAACCTATAAACAATAAGTGACGGTCTCCTTCTAGGAGACCGTCACTTATTAATTTAATTAATAACCGGATTTTACTGAAAATACTGCAACGCCAATCTCAACCGTTCCTCCACATCATCCGGCGCGTCCTTCGCAATGGACTGGATCGCGGTTTGCGCTTCGACGACTGAATAACCCAATGCAGTCAACGCAGCCAGGACTTCGCTGTCCTTATCAGACATCGAAGCAACTTGTGACAATGCGTCTGTTGGTTTGAGTTTATCTTTCAAGTGAAGCGCCATCTTTTGCGCGGTTTTCTTTCCCACACCTGGCACACGGCTCAACACTTCAGGTTCGTCGGCAAAGACTGCGCGTTGTATCGCATCCAATGTCATCGTGGATAAGACGGACAACGCAACTTTTGGACCGACACCATCCACGCCAAGCAGCATATTGAAGAGCTCACGGTCAACTTGTGACTCAAACCCATACAATGTCAACGCATCTTCCCGGACTGCAAGATGGGTGTACAAAAAAACCTTTTCCCCCGTCCTGGCTTTTGTCCGCAAAGGCGCCGGGACAAGGACCCGCAACCCGGCCCCGCCGACCTCGAGGATGACGGCATTATCTTCTATTTGGGTGACTTCACCGCGCAGGGTCGCAATCATGGTTGTATTATACAGTAGCCGTCAACATTGACGGATCAACCTTTATCGCTTCGAGAATTATCACTGTCATTCCTGTTTCAGTCCCTGACTCGTGCCACTCCCCTTTTTCCCAATAGACAGCCTGCCCCATTTTGATCGAGTGAAGCGAATTTGAGGATTCTCCTCTTACCCAGCCTTCGCCCTGTACGACCAGAAACAATTGCTGGATGGTTGCCTGATGATATCCAATTTTTCCAGTCGCTTCGAGATATGCACAATTAACAACAGCCTCTTCAAATAAGTGGGCGATCCTTGAAATTAAAACACCTGTGCTGTTGTAAGCATCGACACTTTTTCCAACCTCGGGATCAAAACGATAGAACTTCACTGGTCGTCATACCTCTTTGTATTTAGATGGGTGATTGCCACTGCCAGCGCATCGGCGGCATCGTCGGGCTTGGGGATGGAATCTAGGCTCAATAACGCACGCACCATTTCCTGCACCTGGCGTTTGTCTGCGCCGCCATAACCAGCGACGGCATTCTTGATCTCTTTCGGGGTGTATTCAAAGGATTCGATCCCCGCCTTTTGCAAAGCAAGGATGACGACACCGCGTGCCTGTCCAACTGCGAGGGCGGTTGTTACGTTCCTTGAGAAAAATAATTTTTCAACAGCGGCTGTATCGGGTTTGAGTTTTTTGAGGAGTGTCCGCATCTCATCGTAGATCATTTCGAGACGCGCGGAAGCGGGGGATTCTTTTGGAGTTAATATCACGCCATATTTAACAGCCACCAGTTCCCCGTCGGGAGAGAGGCGGACGAGTCCGTACCCTGTGGTGGCGGTGCCGGGGTCAATTCCTAATGCGAGAGTCATATTTATTTAAACATAAAGGACACGAAGTCCACAAAGTAAAAACCTTTGTGCTCATTGTGTCCTTTGTGATGGATCACGCCGTTTCGAGCGCGGCGAGGGCGTCATCCGAAACCTTGAGATTCGAATAGACGTTCTGCACGTCGTCGAGGTCTTCGATGGATTCGAGAGCTTTGAGCACTTGCAGGGTATCGTCGGTGGTAAGTTCCATTTCCTGCTTCGGCGACATACGCAGTTCCGCCTCCTCCGGCTGGACATTGGCTTTGTGAAGCGCGTCAGCAACAAGTTTGAACGATTCGACCGGTGCGATGATCTCGATGGTGCCATCGTCTTCAAGGACATCGTTAGCGCCCGCTTCGACGCCGAGTTCGAAGGCTTTATCGAATTTCATCGCGCTGGAAGGGAATGAAAAGTAGGCGATCTGCTCGAACTGCCATGCAACTGCGCCCGGTTCCGACATGTTGCCGCCGGCTTTGGATAGCACATGACGAAGATCGGACACGGTGCGGTTGCGGTTGTCGGTAACAGTTTCGACCATGACAGCCACACCATGACCGACATAGCCTTCATAGGTGATTGACTCGAAGGCGACGCCTTCCTTATCCTCGCCGGTGCCGCGTTTGATGGCACGTTCGATGTTGTCCTTGGGCATGTTCTCGGCGCGGGCTTTATCGATTGCAAGCCTCAAACGGAAATTGGACTCAGGGTCGCCGCCGCCATCGCGCGCCGACAGTACGATCTCGCGGGTTAAGCGCGTAAAAACCGCGCCGCGTTTGGCATCTGCCACGCCCTTTTTGCGTTTGATGGTAGACCATTTTGAATGACCAGACATTGGGAACTCCTTGCTTTTATAACCACATCTGTGGGGATTTTTATGAGTGTCGGGATTATACCATTTGGAAAAAGCAGACTTCTCTCACCCCTGATTTATTCCTCCGTGCATTTAGCCACCA
>DNDO01000007.1:10044-13403 GCA_003484265.1 Anaerolineae bacterium | reverse complement strand
CCTGTGATCAGTGATATCCGTGGCTGAGGTCTTAAATTCGTGGGTAATTATGCCTTCAAAATTACATCGCCTTCGCCCGTTCCGCCATTTGCGCACGGAGATCGTCAGCATCCTTGTCAATGAAACGAAGCGCCCCTAAATAAAAGAAGAAACAAAGGATCCATGCCGCGACACAGATGACGAGGATCGAAAAGGTTTTATCCTGTGATGTTAATATGAGCCAGCCAGTCAATGCGGGAGCGGCGACCGCTCCGCTGTTCTCAATAAAGTATTCCATCGCCTGCGCCGTCGAGCGAACTTCGGGGACAGTGACATCATAGACAGTCGCGATAACGTTTGCTGACGATAGCGGCATGAAGATGGCTGTAAGGCACATATAAATAAAGAACTGGTTTGGCTTGTCGAGAGGCGTGGTCATGGCAAGGAAGATAAATATCGCGCCAAGCAAAACGCCCGCGCTCGATACGATAATGCGTCCCTTTTTAGTGCGTTTAAAGAGGAAGTCGCCGAGGAAGCCACCGAGGAAATATCCGCCCGCAAGAATCAGGATGACAGGAGCCATCGTGGCGATAATGCCGTTCGCGTCGTATCCGCGTTCGGTTTCGAGATAACCAAAGAAGAAGAATGTGATCACGTTCCATGGGAAGACTCCCGCAAATCCCTGTAGAAATACGAACCACATCGTCCGTTTTTTAAAAATCTCTTTTGCTTCTGCCCATGAGAATTTGAAGGTCTGCATTTCGGGCATGTTCTCGAATTCAGGTTCGGCTTTACCGCGCGGCATCTCTTTGACGCCGTAAAAGATCAGCAATGCCAACACCAATCCGAGCGCGCCCGTAATATAGAATACCGAACGCCAGCCTCCGATCATCGGCGCAACAATTTGCCCCAGTATCAGTCCCATAAGAAATCCAAGAGGTTGTGCCAGTTGTAAAAGCCCGTAAACTTTGCCCCGCATATTCGGACCAAAATAATCGGCAACCAATGTAAAGATGCCGGGGTAGGATGAATCGTCAATGCCAGTGGAGGCGCGTGTGACCAAGAATCCGCCGTATGTGCGCACGACTGCATTCAACCAGGTTGTTGCTCCCCAAATAAAAGAAGCCAGCGCAAGAAGTTTGGCGCGGGCGAAACGGTCATATAAATAACCCCATAAAGGATAAAGTACTGTCGCAACGGCCAGCGCCCCCGAATTAACCAACCCCCATTGAAAATCGTCCAATTGAAATGTGTCGCTGATCTGCACCTGCAATGAGCCGATCATCAATTTGTCGGTCTGATGCAAAAGCATGAAGAAAAAAAAGATGCCTACAACGAACCAACGATACCCAGACTTTTGCTGTGGCATACCACCTCTTTTAATTTACGATTTCGAGTCATTCCTCAGTGATGATCTCCCGCGCGAGTTTTTGCAACTCATCTACATCTAGATTCTGGTTCTCTGTATGAATTGTTTTCCAATACGTTTCGAGTAAATCCAAAGGGCTCAAACTGCTTATCGTTTCGCCTTCTGCTAAACGTACACGCGATTCAATTTGCGGGCGCTTGACCAGATGGAACTCGAAAGATTTCTCCGCATGTTTTCGCAAAGCTGATTCGTCGATCAATGTATCCAACTCCCTTGGATATTCAACCACGAGCTTGACTATTGCTTCGGATATATCCTTGGGCAATGCATTTTTCAAAATCTCGGTCACGTTCTCACCGGACTTTAAAACAGCCCGCCTCTCAATGAACGGACGCGTACCTTGAATCTTTTTCCACTCAACCTTCGTCGAATTGCGTTCCACATCAGCGATGATATAGAATTTGTCATCTTTCGCCTCGCCGAAATCGACGCGTTCTATCGAACCTGGGTAAATGACCGGCGGATGATTCCCTTTGTTCACATCCTGAGGCTTATGGATGTGTCCCATTGCGACGTAATCGAGTCGTTTGTCTTTTACAAGTGCTGTTGGCAATACCAAATCGCTGCCCAACATCACCATTCTCTCTGCACCGAACATTGCGCCTTCGACGGAGGCGTGGGCTGTGAGGATGAGCGGCAGGTCTTTATCGGCTTCGGCAATCCAATCTTCAATGAGACTGGAAATGCGAGACTCAATATCCGAGAATAGTTCCTTTGTGTCGCTTGCGCTTGATTCCAGGGATGCCATCAGACCCGAACGTGAAATCCACGGCATGGCGATGATCTGGACAGGCACGTCCCATAAATCTTTTTGTGTTAGGAATTCTGGCTTTTGTAGAACTTTGACATATGGCACTTGCAATGTATCGAATTCTTGAATCGCGTGCGCGCGACCTGCGGCTGGCGAGAGGTCATGATTGCCAACAAGTAATAATGTAGGGATTTTTGCTTGCGATAAACGGATGATGCGTTTGCCCCACTCTCGTTGAAATGTCGGCGCGGGAGAGCGGTCTTTATAGGCGTCGCCCGCAAAGATGACCATATCCACCTTTTCGGAAACCGCCGCATCAATGATGGTGTCCAATGACTTGAGAAAATCGAGGACGCGCAGAGGCAGTCCCGTTTCGGGATCGTGCCGTCCGTAGTTTGCCATATCAATGTGCGCATCGGCGAAGTGTAATAGTTTCATAGTCTGCCGGTCCTCTGGTATTTTTGTCTGCTGGTCATTCATCACTCGTTTTGACCAGGTAACCAGTGACAAGGAGATTAGAAGACGAATTTATGGTTGAACTCCCAAATCCTGTAACGCCAGAACCGCCGGTCCCCAATTTGGATGAAGGCGCAGCGCTTCACGATAATCGTCTATGGCGGCTTTGGTGTTACCGATCATATAATAAGCTTGTCCGCGCCAGTAGAGGGATTCTTCGATGGTGGGGTTGGAAATGGTCTCATTCAATGTGATATCAGCGAGATTTATGACATCCTGATAGCGACCCGAATAGAAATATGCTTTGTATGGACCTGTTTGATACCACATCATACGGTAGGGACGCTGGACATCATCCGCACCGAGGGAGTTATAGATCGCGAATGCCTGATCGTAGGCGTTCGCCGCATCCACGTATTGGAACAGTTCCACATGACTAGTCCCCTTGGCATACCAGGCAAAGAATTGGTCGATACCGCTTGTGGTGACTATCTTTTCCTCCGCAAGATTGAGAGCATACCCTGCCGCCCATTGCGGGTCTGCATAGAGACCGAGCACTTGTAATAGTTCGGCTTCGCGTTCAGGTTTATATACCACGACGAAAAGATTATCGAACGAGAGCCATGCTTCCTCTGCCATGAACTCGCTGTAGGCAATTCGGAAATTGGGACCGTCGTTCCATGTATCCTGGACGATCACTTCCTGCCGCGCATCGTCATATCCGGTGACGAACTGATAATGCCC
>DNDO01000007.1:0-9853 GCA_003484265.1 Anaerolineae bacterium | reverse complement strand
GAATGGAAATCCAGCCGCGAGAAGTTTCTTCGCCAAATCAATGTTCCCACCAAGACGCGATAACGCGCGGAATTCGGTCTCTTCATTGACGAAGTCCACCATCTCATACGGCATGACGTTGATATCCGTTCTGCCTTGTTGGATGAAGTCGAGTTTTGGGTCTTGCACGCCGGGCTTGATGGACCTGGCGACAGTATCACGGTTGCCGTTCCAACCGACGTAATTCAATGCCATGCTTAGGTTCGCGGGGCCGCAATAGTTCCAGCGGTTCTTTTGGTCTTCGTAGCGAATCCCTTTCAGGATAACGG
The DNA here is from genome assembly GCA_003484265.1 of Anaerolineae bacterium. Taxonomy (GTDB): domain Bacteria; phylum Chloroflexota; class Anaerolineae; order Anaerolineales; family Villigracilaceae; genus Defluviilinea. The sequence goes on along the minus strand of DNDO01000007.1, from coordinate 9,545 downwards.
ATTCAGGCAGGGGTGTGGATGTGACCGTCGGCGCGAGTGTCGGTCCTTTGGTTGGAGGTTGAGTCTGCGTGGGAGTTGGCGCGGGCGTTCGAGTCGAAGTTATACCGCTTGATTCCGTTGGAGTTGCAGGTTGGAACACTGCTTCGTCGGGAGGGTTGATCCAATATTTAATGCTGGCTTGTAAATTTTCGAGACGAGGCAGGACGCGCGAATATACTGGCGGCAAAAAGAAAATGCCGACGCCCAACGTGAGAGCGATGGGGAGAATCCATTTACGATTAAAACGATTTTGCATGGCGAGGATTATACATGCTTACGCAGCACCCTGTATAAAGAAGAAAGACCCTTAGGGATTGCAAACCCTAAGGGTCTAATTCATTTATTATTCTTTCACTTCGCCGTCAATGACATCGCCATCGGACGGCGGCGGTGCTGCAGAACCTCCGCCTGATTCGGGTTGGGGTTCGCCCTGCGCATAGAGCTGCTGGCTCAGGGCATGGAAGGCCTGTTGCACTTGCTCGCTCGCTTTTTGGATCTGTGCGAGGTCATCACCCTGCGCGGCGGACTTGAGATCGTTGATCTTGGTTTCGATCTCGCCGCGCTCGGCAGATGGAACCTTATCGCCCAGATCGCGCAATGTCTTTTCAGTTTGATAAACGAGATTGTCAGCGGTGTTCTTCGCGTCGATCATTTCGCGGCGTTTCTTGTCCTCCGCTTCATGAGCTTTGGATTCCTGCACCATGCGATCGATGTCGCTCTTATCCAGATTCGTGGAGGCGGTGATCGTGACCTTCTGTTCCTTGCCTGTGGCTTTATCTTTCGCGGTGACATTCAAGATGCCGTTCGCGTCAATATCAAAAGTCACTTCCACTTGAGGGATGCCGCGCCCGGCAGGCGGAATTCCGTCGAGACGGAAACGTCCAAGCGACATATTGTCCGCCGCCATCGGGCGTTCGCCCTGCAGGACATGGATATCCACAGCGGTCTGATTATCTGCGGCGGTGGAATATATTTCCGTTTTACGGACAGGGATGGTTGTGTTACGTTCGATCATCTTGGTCATGACACTGCCCATCGTTTCGACACCCAATGAAAGCGGGGTGACGTCGAGCAGGAGGATATCCTTGACTTCGCCGCCAAGCACGCCGCCTTGAATCGCCGCGCCAATGGCAACAACTTCATCCGGGTTCACACCCTTGTTCGGTTCCTTCTGCGTCAGCTTACGGACAAGACCTGAAACCATTGGCATACGTGTCGAGCCGCCGACCAGAACTACTTCATTGAGTTTGCTTGCGTCCATATCGGCGTCTTTTAACGCGGCTTCGAATGGCTTGCGGCAGCGTTCCAACAGGTCCTCGGTCATCTGCTCGAATTTCGAACGGGTTAGTTTCAATTGCAAATGTTTCGGTCCGCTTGCGTCGGCTGTGATGTAAGGAAGATTGATCTCCGTTTCCATCACGGTCGAGAGTTCGATCTTGGCTTTTTCTGCGGCTTCGCGCAAACGCTGTAAAGCGGGACGGTCACTGCGCAGGTCTATGCCCTGGTCTTTCTTGAATTCGTCCGCCGCCCAATTGACGATCTTCTGATCCCAATCGTCGCCGCCGAGGTGCGTGTCGCCGTTCGTGGCTTTTACTTCGATGACGCCCTCCCCAACTTCGAGAATGGAAACGTCGAATGTGCCGCCGCCCAGGTCGAAGACGAGAATGGTCTCATCCTTCTTTTTATCAAGTCCATATGCCAGCGCGGATGCGGTCGGTTCGTTGATAATGCGCATCACTTCGAGACCCGCGATCTTGCCAGCATCCTTTGTGGCTTGGCGCTGGCTGTCGTTGAAATATGCAGGGACGGTGATGACAGCCTGCGTGACAGGCTCGCCCAGATACGCTTCCGCATCGGTCTTCAACTTGCCCAGCACCATCGCGCTGATCTCCTGCGGGGAGTACTCGCGATTTGTAACGGGAATTTTCACGCGCACATCGTCAGATGGTCCTGCAACTACTTCATAGGATGCGGTTTTACGTTCAGCCTCGGTCTCGTCAAAGTGACGACCGATGAATCGTTTGATGGAATACACTGTATTTTCGGAATTAACAACCGCCTGCCGCTTCGCAGTCTGACCGACGAGTCGTTCTCCGTTTTTATTGAACGCTACAACCGAGGGGCAGAGTCTGCCCCCCTCCGCGGTCGAGATGACGGTCGGCTGTCCGCCTTCCATCACCGAAACGACAGAGTTGGTCGTGCCCAAATCTATGCCTATAATTTTGCCCATGGATACACTCCTTGCATTTGCCATTACATTAAAGGTTTGCAATGACGCTTCTAAGAATTATGAATATTCACATAATACCTGCCGAATGCAAGAAAACTGTTAACGGTATGTAGAAAAACTGTCGAATTCTTTAGGGGGACGGGGATTCGCTGATAGTGACCGAATCAAACACAACGACCACAGGCGCGTTTTCATAAGAAGATGCGGTGAGTCCCACTTTGCCATTAGTAAATTCAAAGCGGGATACATCGATATTGCGAATCAGGATTTGATTGATATAAAGCTGGAGCGTTGTACCTGAACAGGTCATGCCGATCTGCTGGGTCTCTCCGCTCTGTTTGATTTCGCTCGATGAACCATCGGCAACAGGCAGATAATCTGGAATGCCGACAGAAAGCCAACGTCCATAAAGAACATTGTACGTCCCGTCTGCGTTGACGTTGTATTCCAGCCAGCCGTTCTCTTCACTGTAACGGCAGATCAACCCGGTGGATGCGGGGCTGAGCGCGCTATTTGTGAATTGTGTTTCGATGTAAACGTCCGCATAATCGAATGGGCCATAGAGAATGTAGAGCCAGGTATAGGGAGAATCCATTTGAAGACGCAAGGTGTTGTTTTCAGTGGAGACGTTCGGAACTGCGTCGTTACCTGCCTGTAGGATGACCCAACCAGCAAGGGATGAGTCGAATCCATTTGTGAACAGACGCGGGAGGGGTGTCAACGTCGGCTCGGGGGTGAGTGTCGGTTCGAGGGTTGGCGTATCAGGTATCGGGGGAGGCGACGAAGGAGGAGGCGTGGCTGTTGGGAAAAGAGAAGGTGCAGGCGAGGGGGTCGCTGTTTGACAGGCTGACGTCAGGATGAGAAGTCCAAAAAGAAGAAACTTTTTCATATTTTCCTTTTACATCGCCGTATACGGCGACCTGAATATTATAAGCAAAACGTACCACCTTGCGGTAGTACGTTAGTGGAGATGCCGGGAATTGAACCCGGGTCCGAAAGATTCGACCCTCGGAAATCTACGAGCGTAGTCGGTCGAGGTTAGTCATCACAGAGGTCTCGCCCGACAAGAACTCTCTGCGACCAGCCGCTTGTCTTTCGCGCATGTAGCGGCGTTGTGCGCGGCACTCACACCATTGTCTCGCCCGATCCGTCACCGGGTGGAGGACGGTGCCGGCGGACGTGACGCCCTTAGGCGCCAACTGTTATGTTCTCGTCACACTAGGCGGCGAGGGGCATAGCAGCATATGAAGTGCGATTGGCACTTGAGTTTTTGCGCTGAGTTTACGAGTTCGGCGCCTCTCGGCTCGCATTCCGGAACCAGCCTCTCCCGTCGAAGCCTGTCATCCCCGAAAAACGGGGGCACGTCCCCGAATTAATTCATTATAGCATAGTTGCAATGTGCATCATCTTGCTCAAGCGACTGCTTTATGCTAGACTGTTGACATAATTACCCGAGGAACAAATCATAATGGCTGAGAAGATTCTTATCGTTGATGACGACCTTGATACACTGCGTTTGGTGGGATTGATGCTCCAACGGCAGGGGTATCAAATCAGCGCGGCAACCAACGGTCAACAGGGATTGGACAAGGCTTTCGATGAAAGCCCGGATCTGATCCTGCTCGATGTTATGATGCCGGATATGGACGGTTACGAGGTGACGCGCCGCCTGAGGCAGAATACATCCACGTCTGATACTCCCATTTTGATGTTCACCGCCAAGGCTCAGCTTGATGATAAAGTGGTCGGGTTCGAGGTGGGCGTGAACGATTATCTGACAAAGCCCACACACCCATCCGAATTACAGGCGCGCGTAAAAACATTGCTGGCAAGAAGCGATAAGAAAGAGAATTCCGCATTAAGTGGCGGCGGCAACGGGTATATGGTCGGCATTCTTAGTGCACGCGGTGGCCTGGGTACCACCACACTGGCGATCAACCTGGCGGCCGGTTTGTTGACCAAGACCAAGGACGAGGTGATTGTGGCAGAGATGCTTCCCGGCCAGGGAACATTAGCGCTCGAATTAGGTCTCACCGCCTCGACTGGGCTTGTAGACCTATTAAGCATCAGTAGAACCAATGAACTGTCGAGCAAAAAAGTGCGCGAAACGCTTACCCACCATGGGTCGGGGTTGAAGATTTTGCTATCGTCAGACCGTCCGCGCGATATGCACCTGGTCAACCAGGTGTCAAACTATGAGATGCTGGTTTCACAACTTACCGGGCTCGCGCGATTTACTGTGCTCGATCTCGGGCTGGGAATTCAACCCTTTGCGGCAAAGGTCCTGCCGTTGTGTAATGAAATATTGATAGTCCTCGAAGGCGTTCCGAACACAATCATCCATACCAAGGCGTTGATCGAGGACATTGCTGAGATGGGCGTCAATAAGCGGATGATCAATGTGGTACTGAATAACCGCGTCCGTTCGGATACACAGTTGCCGTCAAGCCAGGTGCAAACCAATCTGGATCACGAGATCATCGGGACGCTGACCCCCGCTCCCGAATTGTTCGTGCAGGCGACGCGTTTGCAAACGCCTGCCGTCCTTTGCCAGCCTGAAAGTCTTATGACCCGCCAAGTGGGCAAACTCGTTGATTTTATAACGGAGCGCGAGGCTCTGCCTCGATGAACCAACCACCCGGCGCAACACAGACTACGCTTGATGATGCCGCGGAGTTATTCCGCAACGCCAGGCGAGTGGTCGTGCTGACTGGGGCAGGCATCTCGACCTCGTCAGGCATACCAGACTTCCGTTCGGAGGGGACAGGCTTATGGTCCAGTGATGAACCGATGGAAGTTGCATCGCTCGGAACTTTCCGCACATATCCCGAAAAATTTTTCGACTGGTTCCGCCCGCTGGCAGGTCAGATATTCAACGCGTTGCCAAATCCTGCGCACACCGCGCTTGCTATGCTTGAATCAGCGGACAGGAAATTCACCATCGTCACACAGAACATAGATGGTCTGCATCAAAAGGCGGGGTCGAAACATGTGATAGAAATGCACGGCACTTTGAACACACTTTCATGCACGAGTTGTTACCAAAAGTTCGAAGCTGGGGATTTTTTACATTCCTTTATCGAACATGGGACAATCCCCTTGTGTAAGAATTGCAATGGAACACTAAAGCCGAACGTGATATTGTTCGGGGAACAACTCCCACAAGCCGCATGGCTTGAAGCGCAAAACGCGGCGCGTCAATGCGACCTGATGGTTGTCGCCGGTTCATCATTGGAGGTCCTGCCCGTTGCCGGTCTTCCCGTGCAGGCGGTTGACCGAGGTGCACACTTGATCGTCCTCAACAATACACCCACGTATATCAACATTAGAGCCGATATCGTCATCATGGACGATGTTGCCGAGACGCTTCCAGCCATAGCGAAACGAGCAATTGATGGCTGAGATTAAAACACAGACCCTGGATTATTACCTGCGTCTGATCGAGATCTCACGCGATCTCGCATCCACGCTTGACCTCGACACCTTGTTGAACGATATTGTCCGCGCTGCAGCGGACATCACACATGCTGAAGCCGCATCCATACTGTTGTACGACGACACTGCGCGTCAACTCTACTTTCAAGTTGCCACCAACATCGACGAACCCACCATGCGCGGACTCGTTGTACCGCTTGATAAAAGCATCGCTGGCTGGATCGTGACCAACCGTCAATCCGTCCGCATCGACGACGCCCACAAGGACGAGCGTTTCTTCAGCGACGTGGAACAGACCATTGGGTACTCCACAAAATCCATGCTCGGCATACCGCTCATCACAAAGAACAAGGTTGTCGGCGTGCTGGAGGTGGTCAACAAAAAACGCGGCAAGTTCACCGACCCGGATGAATCCATGTTGACAGTTTTGGGCGCGCAGGCCGCAGTCGCGATAGAGAACGCGCGCTTGTTCCAACAATCAGACTTGATCGCCGAATTCGTCCACGAATTACGCACCCCGCTGGCATCCCTCAGCACTGCCACCTATCTCCTGCTTCGACCGGAGATGTCGCGCGAACAACGCGACCAGATTGTCAATAACATCCATAATGAAACATTGCGCTTGAACTCGCTTGCCTCCTCGTTCCTTGACCTGGCGCGGCTCGAATCGGGACGCGTACAATTCCGTAAAGCCCGCTTCAGCTCAGCAGACCTGATCTACGAGTGCCGGGATGTGATGATGTCCAAGGCGCAGGAGACAGACATTCAGATTCGCGTAGATCTTCCAACCGATATGCCGTTACTCGAAGCCGACCGCGATAAGATCAAACAGGTGTTGCTCAACCTTTTGAGCAACGCCCTCAAATATAATCGCCCCAACGGCTCAGTGATCCTGCAGGGTGATTTCACAGATGATGAAATTTCCATAAGCGTGCAGGATACCGGCATGGGCATCCCCGAAGATTCTATTCCTCACCTCTTTCAGAAATTCTATCGCGTGCGCGAACATGAAGGCAAGGCATCCGGTACAGGTCTTGGATTATCCATTTCCAAACAGATCGTCCAAGGCCACGCCGGGCGTATAGAAGTCAAAAGTAAAATGGGAGTGGGGACATCCTTCAACATTTTCCTCCCCCGTTCTCCTCGCACCATGCCGCGCATCAGCTAAGTCCGCCGCTGTCATTGGCGCTGTTTTACGATTCTATCAAAACCTTGAGCACGCCGTTCTGCCCCGCGTGCTCAAATGCTTTTAATGCATCGCTCAAGGGATATTCAGCATCGATCAAAACGGATGGGTCCACCTGGTTCGATTCCATCAAACGTAATGCAGGCTCGAATGGTCCACAGCGCGAGCCAACGATGTTGATCTCATCGACGACAATCGAAGAAAAGTTGACGTTCATCCCCCCGTTATACGTGGACTTAAGCACCAGCGTTCCTCTCGGCCGAATAGCCTGCTTCGCCAAGGAAAAGCCGCCCGGTCCCCCCGTCGCTTCCACTACAATATCCCATCTCCAGGGCTGGACATCTTGCTCAGAAATTATCTTTATACCTCGCGACTGCAATAACTCCTGTTGGCGTTTATGCCGCGCAACAACGCGCAGATCACAGCCTGTCAATGCAAGCGTCTGGGCAATGAGCTGACCGAGCCGACCCGCGCCGATAAGCAGGACTCGATCGGTTGGCTGGAACTTCACCTGCTGTTGGATCTCCAACGCGGCGGCGAGGGGTTCAGTTAAAACAGCTTTCTCGTCCGAAACCGAAGCTGGGACTTGATGAAGATTGGCGATGGGAAGAGTCGTATACTCCGCAAACGTCCCGTGACGATTGATGATCCCGAGGACATTTCGATTCTCACAATGTGTGGGACGTCCGTTCAAACATTGCTCGCATTGATGGCAGGAGACGTTGATCTCCCCCACCACTCGTTGACCAACCCATGAAACATTATCTGCCTCGACAACTTCACCAACAAACTCATGTCCAAGAATTCCTGTGTAGGGATAATAACCCTTGACCAGTTCAAGGTCGGTACTGCAAATTCCTGCCTTAAGGATCTTAATCAGCGCTTCGTTTGATCTCTGAGGTTGCGGAGTATCTCGCAACGAGGTTTGATTGTCTTCGAGCCAGAGTGCTTGCATGTTTTCTCCAACAGTAGTTTAGTGATGACGCTAAGATAATAATTGAAAGTCGTGATAAGTTGTAGATTTTCTGAATATTCGCAACACTTATCTGACAAATTTCCTTGGAGAATTATTATATTATGCAGCTTCCATTAATTTGTCTCATATTTTATATTGAAAAGCCTGTAAGCCATTTGTGACACCTCGATGCCTGATATGATGATCACTATGATCAATATAATGCCGGGGATCAAACTGCCTATACCGATTAACGTACCTGCGCTCTCTGCTAAGGGCGTGCCCGCCAGACGCTCGGGGGACAGTTCGACCAGAGCGGGACCTCTTAGCATTGCCACAGCCAGCGCAATACCTGCCAGATTGACGATTAGGTTTGCAACGCGGGTTGCAACACTCCATACGCCTGCGCGGATCAGGTAAACTGCCAGACCTATCTCGATCAGGAACAGAATGTTGATCCAGGGCAGATAATTGAAGAACGCATTCGATAAGACAGTTGGAATGAACACCCAATTATTCTCATCGAAGAAACCGAAGCCGACCACCTCAGGATAAATATTGAATAGGATCAGGAACAATGCGAGAAACAGAAGACCAACAAGCTGCTCTCCAACTTTCACTTCATCCGGGTCCGGCTCGTTTGCCAGTTTTGCTGGATCCCATTCCTCACCGTTTTTAAATTCACTAGCAGGCAGGGTTCGATCAAGGATGGCGAAGACGATCACGATGTTGCCAAAGACCGTCACCAAACCTCCAAGCAATCCCAGAGCCGCGTCGCCTACCTTGGACAGGAAACCGATCCCTGTCAGATCTGAACCGACCAAACTGATCCCAAGCCCGACAATCGCGATCCCGAACACAACTGACAAGACGATCTTTGTTACCAGTTCAAATAAAGGATAGATACGCGGGCTGATCAGATACCGCGGTCCGATATAAGATTCAGCCACTTCGCGCGGCGAACCATATTCCTTCAACAAAGCGACAGTCGCCGCTTCATCCTTTATGGACGCCTGCTTCCGTTCCTCTAGCATATCCTCCAGCGTCGAGCGGATCTCGGCTTCAATGTCCGCACGTCCCTTGCGCGGCAGGTGTTTGCCGACCTCGGCAACATATTTATCTAATAGATTCATTTTATTCTCCTTCATTAGGACAACATTTTTTGAATGGTCTCTGTCATCGCAGACCATTCTTTTTTGAGTTTCGCCAGCACCGTTTTTCCCTGGGCACTGATAACATAATAGCGGCGCGGACGGGCATCGTCCACGACACGCCAATCGGACTGTAACAGTCCCTGCGACTCGAGCCTACGGAGCAGTGGATAGAGCGTGCTCTGGTCTACCTCCAAGCCTTTTTCAGAAAGCGCTTTGAGCAGGGAATAGCCGTACTCCTCCATGCTCAACTGACTGAGCACCGCAATGGACAATGTCCCGCGTCGCAGTTCCAACAACATGTTTTGTACGAGTTCATCATTTTCCATAGGTCACCTTGTGGTCATATATTACTGTATATCGTACAGTATGTCAAGATTAATAGTATAGGGTGATCTAATCAATAAATCGGACATAATGTCCGATTTATTGTAGAAGCAAAATTCGATTTACTTATCTTTTTGTTTTTGGGAGATGTCCATCCTCCGAATGAACCTATAAACAGGCGGACCGACCAAAATACCCACCACTACCACCAGTATCAGGAAT
>DNDO01000044.1:2042-3962 GCA_003484265.1 Anaerolineae bacterium | reverse complement strand
CATTGGAATGTCGTGCCAGACATGATTACCATGGCGAAGGGACTCACTTCCGCGTACGCGCCGTTGGGAGCTGTCGCAATGAAGCCAGAAATAGCGGCGGCATTCAACGACACTCCTTTTGAAAGCGGACTAACATACACGTCGCATCCCGTCTCGCTGGCAGCGGCATTGGCGAACATTAATGCAATGAGAGAAGACAAAATCATTGAGCACGCGGAAGGCATGGGTCCAGTTTTGAAGCGGATGCTGAACGATTTGGGCGAAGCGCATCCTTCTGTAGGAGATGTCCGCTCGATTGGTTTATTCGGGATCCTTGAGTTGGTCAAAGACCGAAATACGAAGGAGCCGATGGCGCCTTGGAATGGGTCGTCGCCGGAGATGACGGCGTTGAAAAAATATTGTTTGGATAACGGCTTGTTCCTCTACACACACTGGCATACGGTCTTGATCATCCCGCCATTGATCATTACAGAGGAGCAGTTGAAGGAGGGGTTTGATATATTGGACAAGGCGTTAGAGATTACTGATAAGGCAGTGAAATTCCCCAATCTACATCCATTGAATTGAATAAGCTAATATACAATTCATCCATTTGCTTGCCATGTCCGCCAATGATGGACCTGAGTTGTCGGTCAGAAAAAGTTCGATGTGACTCTTGTCAGATGCCTGGATGTGAAAGTCGCTGGCTTCTTGAATATGCCCTGTGAAGATCTGGCGGTCCCAACTATATGTGGATTTCAATTGGATGGCTTGTATCCTGCCGGCGCCAGGATTAAGATATTGATGATTGTGGTATCCTCGTCGCTTGTGAATAAGGCTGGATTATCTCATAACTTCGGACTAGGATATGAATAAGAAACGATTGTTCGACTTTGAAATAATTTTGCCCATCCTGTTTGGCGGGTTGTCAGTGGCTGGCATCGGGATTGTATTTTTATTGGGAAGTTTATATAACCCTTTTGAGTCTACTTTGAGACTTGAAACAAACACCCCTTACGAATTTATTTACCTGGGAACCGAACCAGGTATTTCCACCGTAACGGCCGAAGCGACAAGCACATCCACTCCAATCGCTACCAATGATTTTCCCCGCCCGGTGACAGATGAACCTCAACAGACCGATGTCGTTTTGCCAACCCGTCAGCCCACGCTGGCGGCAACTGTGACACCCACCATCCCGTCAGTTTTAAGCAAGGTCGACGATACATACTTCCAGCTTTTATATGACGGGGATTGGGTCAGCCAGTCGAATGTGACCGATACCTATCAAAACACATTGCACATATCCTTTACGGTCGGGAATTTTGTTACGTTTACATTTGTAGGTCAGCAGGTTATTGTTTCGTACCAGTCCGGTCCCAGCCTTGGGCGTATCTCGATATCGCTCGACGGTAAGGTAACTGAAGTGGATCAATCAGGCCCTACGACACAACTTGCCAATTGGCAATCCGCGATTCTTTCCAGGGGAACTCATACGATAGTGATCGCGCATCTCAGCGGCGGCTCGGTTAATCTTGATTCGATCACAATCCCTGATGTCGCGACGCCAACCCCGACTTCAACGATTACGTTGACTCCAACCCCATAAGATTATTTATTTCCGCCTTGGCGAAATGCGCGCGGTATGCGGCAGTCTCGTCCAGGATTCCCTTCACTGCCATAAACAATTCCTTTTGGACATATTGATTCGCCACGCCATTTCCTGCGGATAAGACCAACGCTTCCCCCTCGCCGGTAATTGATACGTGACCACCTGCCGCCAGCCACTCCAAGCCGATTCTGATCGCACTCTCACGATGCGCAGTCGCCGATGCAAGTTCTTTGATGGAGATTTTTCCTGCTTTGTTGTTGACCGCATACTTGGTCATGCCTGCCAGGCGCGATAAAAACGCATCAGTCTTTTCGGGATCAGGAGAATTT
>DNDO01000044.1:516-1831 GCA_003484265.1 Anaerolineae bacterium | reverse complement strand
TTTTCGGGATCAGGAGAATTTCCTATCACGAACACTTTATTTGGCTTCACAATTTCCAGCACAGTGCGTAGTTCTGACGGGGATGGGGGCGTTGTGTAGATCGCAAGTTCATCGGTTGGTTGTAAGTCGTAACGAGACCTGCCTTTCGCTTTATCCCCGCCTTCTGCCCAAATTAAAGTTGATGGTTGCAGGTCATAAGGCGAGAGTTGGTTGCGAAAGTCAATGATTTCGAGCTTTGGTTGAATAACATCAATTCGCATCCCTTCAGCGATGCGAAATTCCTCAAACTGTACTGAGATCTGTTTTTCACCGCGAAACGTAGATGCGCGTATCGAATATGCGATATCAAACGTGACTCCACTTTCTGGCAGAGCCTCTCCTGCACCATTCCACCACAAGATGTTTTGCGTGTTTCTGCGTTCATCTTCAATGGTCAACCGCAAGTGTTCTTTTGTTTTCCCTATCTCTGAAACAGACCTTATCTTCACGCCGCGCGTCGCCAGGGTCAATTTTGGATTGCCTGCTCCGAAGGGCGCCAGCATTTCAATTGAATCTGCCAATGCAAGATTGACCTCATCAAGTCCCAACCACGCATCGATTTGTAACGAAGGTTCCTCTCGGACAATTCCACCAAGTTGATTTTCGATTGCCATGCCAAGCCCCTTGCGGAACGAAAGTAGTCTGTCTTTTTCAAGCGAAACTCCTGCCGCCATGGGATGACCGCCGAAACTGAGAAGTAAATCCTTGTTCGCGGTGATCGCTTCCGTAATGTGGAGACCTTCCACAGATCGCGCTGATCCGCGCAGGATTCCGTCCTCACCTTCTGTTAAGAGTAGTGCTGGCTTATGGTATCGATCTACGAGTCGGTTTGCCACGATGCCGACCACACCGCCGGGCCAATTGGGATGTGATAGCACGATGACTGGTTCGGTCAATAGTTCAGGATGTTCACGCAGCTGAGCCTCAGCCGCCTCAGTGACCTGACTTGTCAACAATCGGCGTTGTGCGTTGAGCCCCTCGATCTGTGTTGCGAGGACACGTGCTCGGGCGGGGTCGTTGGTGATGAGCAATTCGACAGCTGGGTTTGCGTCACTTAATCTGCCGAGTGCGTTTAGCCTTGGGGCAAATGTAAAGCCGACGGTCTCCTCGGTCAGCGTTTCGAGATTTGTGTTGGAGAGTTCTGCTATAGCTTTCAGTCCGAGACGGTTTGTCGAGCGTAATGCATTAATCCCTTTTTGTGTGAGTGAACGGGTTTCTCCTTTGAGTAATGCCACATCGGCAATGAGGCCGAGTCCGACAATGTCGAGAAGATCAT
>DNDO01000044.1:0-193 GCA_003484265.1 Anaerolineae bacterium | reverse complement strand
TCTTCAGGAAGTAATTTTGGATTGAGAATCGCTTTTGCATTTGGAAGTGTCTCACCAAGATCATGATGGTCGGTGACGACTACATCCACACCGCGTGAGTTGCAGTAGTCAATGGCTTCGTGAGCAGTGATGCCTGTGTCGCATGTGACTAGTAATTTTGCTCCATTTTCTATGATCGGTTTCAGACTCTTGA
>DNDO01000213.1:18482-18716 GCA_003484265.1 Anaerolineae bacterium | reverse complement strand
AGAAAATATTGATCCATGATGAAATTCGTAATTGCACTGACAAACTTCATCATCCGCCGTCTGCCATTTCTGAGATGCAGTAAACGGTCTCGCAGGAGATATTAAAACATGGTCCAAACACAAACTGAAAATTCCTTGTATACGCTGGAAGCCAGCGATCTCGACATCTATTACGGCAATTTCAAGGCTGTGACAGATGTACAAATGAAAATCGAGCGCAATAAGATCACAGCC
>DNDO01000213.1:0-18184 GCA_003484265.1 Anaerolineae bacterium | reverse complement strand
CATCGGGCTGCGGCAAGTCCACATTGCTGCGTGCCTTTAATCGCATGAACGAACTTGTCCCCGGTACCGCAATCAAAGGGGAGGTCATTTTCAATGGACAAAACCTGTATGCCCCTGATGTCGATCCTGTCATCGTTCGTCATCGGATCGGGATGGTCTTCCAGAAGCCCAATCCTTTTCCCAAATCGATCTTTGAAAATATTGCCTGGGGCGCGCGCATACACGGCTTCAAAGGGAAGATGGATGAACTAGTCGAATATTCCTTGAGACAAGCCGCTCTTTGGGATGAAGTAAAGGATAAACTCGATCAATCCGGGCTGGCGCTCTCCGGCGGACAGCAGCAGCGTCTCTGCATCGCCCGTGCATTGGCAGTACAGCCGGAGGTCATATTGATGGACGAACCCGCCTCCGCCCTGGACCCGATCGCGACTCTCAAGATTGAGGAGTTGATGCAGGAACTCAAGAAGGACTACACCATTGTTATCGTCACTCACAATATGCAACAGGCTGCCCGTGCCTCGGATTACACAGCCATGATGATGCTTACAAGCGATGATGAACGTTCGGGCACGGTCATTGAGTTCGACGAAACCAAACATATCTTTACAAACCCAAGCGACAAGCGCACCGAGGATTATGTCACCGGCAGATTTGGTTAATGTATAATTGATTTCATAACCTTGTGAGGTATTTATGTTACGAAAAACATTTGAAACTGAAATTCAGCAGGTTAAGGACGAAGTACTCGTACTGGGAAGCATGGTCGAACAGGCAATCCTCGATACTGTTGAAGCCTTGAAGAAGCGGGATATCAAGGCATCCGAAGAGATACTTGCCAACGATAAATTGATCAACAAGAAACGCTTCGATATCGAGAATCAACTGATGATCCTGATCGCCACCCAACAGCCCATGGCGCACGACCTGCGTCTGTTGGCATCCACGATGGAGATCATATCCGAACTGGAGCGTATGGGCGATTACGCAAAAGGCATCGCGAACATAAACATCCGCATGGGGGATGCTTCCCTGCTCAAGCCGCTTATCGACATCCCGCGCATGGCGCAAAAATGCGCAGACATGCTCCACCGCGCGTTGACAGCCTTCGTCAATGAGGACCTTGAGACGGCGAAAGCCCTTCCCATCGAAGACGATGAAGTGGATGCGCTTTACAATCAGATCTATCGCGAGTTGATGACCTTCATCATCCAGGACCCCAAGAATATCGAGCGTGCGAACTGGCTTCTGTGGGTGGCGCACAACCTCGAACGTGTCGCTGACCGCGTGACCAATATCTGCGAGCGGACGATATTCATCGCCACCGGCGAAATGGCCGAGATCAAAGCCTCTGATGATGAGTTTTGGAAGAAACAAAAGCAAGGTGAATGATAAAAAAACCGCCAAATGAACTGGCGGTTTTTTTATGCGTTGTATTTGATTATCCCATTCGACCGGTAATGTAAGCTTCTGTCAATTCCTGTTTGGGTTTGGTAAACATATGATTCGTTTCTGAAAACTCGATCATTTCTCCCAGCCAGAACAATCCTGTAAAGTCTGATACGCGCGCCGCCTGTTGCATGTTGTGGGTTACGATCACGATCGTATAGTCTTCCTTCAATTCGGAAATCAATTCTTCGATGCTGAGCGTTGCAATGGGGTCAAGCGCAGATGTGGCTTCATCCATCAAGATGACCTCGGGGCGTACAGCCACCACGCGCGCGATACATAACCGCTGTTGCTGACCAAGCGACAAACCCAACGCATCCTTCTTTAAATCATCCTTCACTTCGTCCCACAAAGCTGCCGCTGTTAAGGACTGTTCGACGACGTCATCCATATTCACGTCCATGCCCATAACGCGCGGACCGAACGCCACGTTGTCATAAATGGACTGCGGAAACGGGTTCGGTTTCTGGAAGACCATGCCCACCTTCTGCCTCAACGTGACAACATCCATGTCCTCAGCATAAATATCTTTTCCATTCAATAGAATCTTGCCGTCTACGCGCGTGCCGGAGATCGTATCGTTCATCCGATTCAAGCAGCGCAAAAATGTGGATTTGCCGCATCCCGATGGACCGATTAGCGCGGTCACCTTGCGCGGCAACACTTCAACGCTGATTTTTGAAAGTGCCTTCTTTGACCCGTAATAAAAATCGAGGTCTCGCACAGAAAAAACGGTTTGTGTGTCAGACATGCCACGATTTTATCATGTCAGTGATACCCTCAAAACTATCGGATATAATTCATTTTAATGAAACGTGAAATTATCTTACTGCTGATTTTCTCCATCGTTATCGTGTCCTGCGGCACGTCATCGTCGTCGAATAACTCCAATTCCCCCGCTGCTTACATTGAGAATAAAGGGTCTGATACCATCGTAAACCTCGCGCTCGCGTGGGCCGAGAGATATCAGGGCGACCACCCAGATGTCCGTATATCGGTAACGGGCGGAGGGTCAGGGACAGGAATCGCATCTCTTATTAATGGCACGGTTGGGATCGCCAATGCATCCCGTCAAATTAAGTCGGAGGAGATCGAGCAGGCAAAGTCCAATGGCGTCGAGCCCGTTGAACATATCATCGCGCGTGACGCGATAGCGGTCGTTGTCAACCCCAACAATCCCGTCCGCGAATTGACGCTTCAACAAATATCAGATATCTACAGCGGCGAAATCACCAACTGGAAGGAAGTCGGCGGAGACGACAGACCCATTGTGCGGCTTTCACGCGAGACCAATTCGGGCACACACGTATATTTTTTGGAAACTGTCTTGCGTTTGAATAGCAAGGAGGATAAAACGCTCTTCTCAACCGATACGTTGTTACTTCCATCGTCGGAAGGCATCATCGCAGAAGTAAGGCAAAACCCGAATGCGATTGGTTATGATGGTTTGGGATATGTGCCGCACGATCTAATTATGATTTCTATTGCGGAAGAGGCGGGCGGTGCATATGTGTTGCCGTCTGTCGCGACCGTGAATGACAAAACCTATCCGATCGCGCGCGATCTTTATATGTATACGAACGGTGCGCCCGAGGGTGTTATAAAAGAATATCTCGATTGGATTCTGTCACTTGAGGCGCAAATGATCGTGGAAGAGCTTGGCTTTGTACCTGTCAATTAATGCCATGTCATTACCAGCGCAGGTTGCTTCGTCGCAAAGAACGCCTCTCGCAATGACAATTGGAGACCAATGGAAAAATCTTTAAACTGGCGAGAATTCATCATCACCCGCCTGATCAAGGCATCGGGCTATTCAGCCATCCTATTCGTCGCGCTGATTTTTTTCTTCCTTGTGCGCGAGGGTTTGCCAACGCTTGGCGAAGTTGAACTCAAGTCGCTCACCGGTACGCGCTGGTATCCCATCGAGGATTATTTTGGAATCCTGCCGCTCATTACCGGCTCGCTCATCATTACGATCGGCGCGGGGCTCATCGCCGTCCCGTTCGGGATCGGAACCGCCGTTTATATCTCGGAAATCGCTCCGCGCTGGGTGCGTGAAATACTCAAGCCCCTGGTGGAATTACTGGGCGGACTTCCCTCTGTTGTATTGGGATTTCTCGGGATTCTCGTCCTCTCCCCATTCCTGCGCGTGTTTCTGGACCTGCCAACTGGTCTGACCGCCCTGGCGGGTTCCATTCTCCTCGGTGCGATCTCAGTACCGACAGTCGTGTCAGTTGCGGAGGATGCGCTTGATTCCGTGCCGCGCTCCTATCGTGAAGGTGCCTGGGCATTGGGCGCCACACGCTGGCAGACCATCTGGCGCGTGACATTACCCGCCGCGCGATCCGGCGTTCTTACTGCTGTCATGCTTGGTGTCGGACGCTCCATCGGCGAAACAATGACCGTGATGATGGTCACAGGTAATGCGCCTGTTCTGGCTGTCAAACTGGGCAGTATCTTTTCCCCTGTCCGCACGATGACCGCTACCATCGCGGCGGAAATGGGTGAGGTCGCCAACGGAAGCACACATTATCACGTGCTGTTCTTCATCGGGATGGTCTTGTTCCTGATCTCGCTCGCAGTCAATATTGCAGCTTCGTCAGTAGTCTTCCGTGCCAGGAAACGCGCGGAGAGGATTTTGTCGTAATCATGAAACGCATTTTCACTCTCAACCGTCATCTTTCACAACGTATCGGTTTCACCGCCATAACATTGATGGCATTTGCAACCGTCGTTCCCATTGTCGCAACCATCATTTACATATTGATCCAGGGCGCACCTTCGATATCACTGGAATTTTTAACTGCATATCCATATGATGGTATGCGCGCGGGCGGTATCCTTCCCGCCATCATAGGGACGCTTTACCTCACAGTAGGCACGGCCATCTTCTCCGTTCCGCTTGGAATCGCCGCCGCCATTTACCTTTCTGAATATGCTTCGGATACGCCGCTGACCCGCACCATACGAATCGCGATCATTAATCTTGCTGGTATTCCTTCCGTGGTATACGGGTTGTTCGGGCTTGGTTTATTTGTTTTGTTCCTGAATTTCGGCACATCCATCCTTGCGGCTTCGCTTACCCTCTCGATCATGACATTGCCCATCATCATCAGTACCGCGGAAGAGTCGCTGCGTTCTGTGCCGCAGGCGTTCCGTACCGTCAGCATTTCTCTCGGCGCAACCCGTTGGCAGACCATTCGACGCATCGTGTTGAAGGAAGCCCTTCCTGGAATTCTCACAGGAGTCATTCTCGGTCTCGAACGCGCGGCGGGTGAGACAGCTCCCATTTTGTTCACGGGTGCGGCATTCTTCCTGCCACGTCTCCCAGGCTCGCCGTTCGACGCAACGATGGCATTGCCTTATCACCTCTTTGTTATCTCGACACAAGTCCCTGAAATGCCGATCCAGATCCAATACGGTACCGCGCTGGTATTACTTGTGTTCGTGCTCTCGATGAATCTCATCGCAACATTTATCCGCTCCAGAGCAAGGGCAAGGCGGCAGTGGTAACCACCCGTCATTGCAATGTCGGAGCACAAAGCAATCCCCGCATTTGGTAGGAGATTACTTTGCTTCACATGCAATGACAAGCGAAATCCTATGTATAAAATAATCATCGAAAACCTCTCCATCCAATACTCCGACGGCACTGAATCATTGCGCAACATCAGCCTGAACATCCGTGATAAAGCGGTAACCGTACTCTTCGGTCCTGCAGGCGGCGGGAAGTCCACTTTGTTGCGTTGCTTGAACCGCCTCAATGACCTTACAGAGGTCAGCAACTCATCAGGTCGCGTTCTGATCGATGGAGAGAATATCCTCGACCCCAAAACGGATGTTATTGCACTACGGCGCAAGGTCGGCATGGTGTTTGCCCGTCCTGTTGTACTCCCGTTGAGTATCCGCGGAAATCTTACCTACGGATTGGAACTCGCGGGCGAAACACGGCGCTCCGTTTTGGATGAAGCGGTCGAACGAAGCCTGAAGCTGGCTGCCATCTGGGACGAAGTTCACGACCGATTGGATGACCCCGCCATCGCCCTCTCAGGCGGACAACAGCAGCGCATCTGTCTAGCGCGCGTCCTGGCTCTCCAACCTGAGATCATCCTGCTCGATGAACCGACATCGGGACTTGATCCGATCTCAACAGGCAAAGTGGAGGCTGCGTTAATCGAACTTAAAAAAGAATACACCGTCATCCTTGTGCCCCATTCAGTGCAACAGGCAGGACGTACAGCCGACCATGCTGCGTTCTTTTTGCAGGGCGAGCTCGTGGAATACGACGAAGGGAAAAAATTATTCACCGCGCCAAAAGAAAAACGTACGGAGGATTACATCACGGGCAGGTTTGGATAAAACTATACACGTCATTGAGAGGATGCGCTCTACCGCCCGAAGCAACCCCCACAACGACAGGAGATTTCTCACGTGCACGTGTCGTCGCTCACTATCGCTCTCTTCTCCCAATGACAGAAGATCATTATTATGAAAACAATTCTTTTCCTTTGCACAGGCAACTCATGCAGGTCACAAATGGCGGAAGCCATTGTCAATGCACATTATGGTAAGGGGTGGAAAGCATACTCCGCGGGGACAAAGCCTGCCGGTTATGTCCATCTCAAAGTCACGACAGCTCTCAATGAGATCGGCGTTGTGCATATTGGCAAGTCCAAGCACATTGATGAGTTGCCCACAAAGGATTTCGACATCGTTGTAACAGTCTGCGATGATGCGGCGGAGGAATGTCCAGTGTGGGTCGGGAAGGCGGGGAAACGGGTCCATCGAGGGTTTGTGGACCCTGCCAAGGCGGAAGGAAATGATGAGGAACAGATGGCAGTTTTCCGTCAGGTAAGAAGCGAGATGCTGGAAGTCATCCCGAAAATTTTGAATGGAGATTAATCCAATGAGCAATCCATATGACATTTTATTTGAAACGGTTCGGATCGGTCCTGTGACTGCCCCGAACCGTTTTTATCAAGTGCCGCACTGTAACGGATTTGGGCATCGCATGCCGCATGGTATGGCGGCGATGCGCGGCATGAAGGCAGAGGGAGGCTGGGGTGTGGTGTGCACGGAGGAAACCGAGATCCATCACTCAAGCGATTTGTCGCCGTATTTCGAGGGGCGCATGTGGAGCGACGATGACATTCCCATGTGGCAGTTGATGACGGAGGCGGTTCATAAGCATGGCGCGCTGGCAGGCGTGGAACTTGCCTATAACGGGATCGATGCGTCGAATTTATATTCGCGCGTGCCGCCGCTTGCGCCGCGTTCGATGGGCGTGGTGGGCGGTACTGGCTATGACCCCGTGCAGACCCGCCGCATGGATAAAGAGGACATTCGAAATGTCAGGCGTTGGCATCGGGAGGCGGCATTACGAGCCAAACGCGCAGGTTTCGATATTATTTATTGTTATGCGGGTCATGGCATGACGGCAGCAGTTCAATTTATTTCACGCAGATACAACGACCGCACGGACGAATACGGGGGCTCGCTGGAAAACCGCGTGCGGTTCTTTCGTGAGTTGATCGAGGATACAAAGGATGCGGTGGGCGATACATGCGCTGTTGCTGTGCGCTTCGCCGTGGACGAGTTGCTTGGCGAGGATGGCATCACGCATCAGGGCGAGGGACATGATGTGGTTGCGATGCTTGCTGAGTTGCCCGACTTATGGGATGTGAATGTCAGCGACTGGAGCAACGATTCGATCACATCGAGATTCGGGAAAGAAGGACATCAGGAAAAATATATTTCTTTCGTGAAGAGTCTGACAACAAAACCTGTCGTGGGCGTGGGACGATACACATCGCCCGAATCGATGGTCTCCGCGATCCAGCGCGGTGTGATGGATATGATCGGTGCGGCTCGTCCTTCGATCGCTGACCCATTTTTACCGGAAAAGATCAGGGAGGGACGCGTTGATGACATCCGCGAGTGTATTGGATGTAACATCTGCGTGACAGGCGATACAAGGTTTATTCCCATTCGTTGCACACAGAATCCCACGATGGGCGAGGAATGGAAACGCGATTGGCATCCTGAGATCATTTCACCAAAGAAAAGCGATAAGGAAGTGATGATCGTTGGCGCAGGACCTGCTGGGCTTGAATGTGCGCGGGCAGTAGGTCAACGCGGATACGAAGTGTCTTTGCTGGATGCGCACAAGGAAGCGGGTGGACGCGTATTGCGTGAGTCCGCGTTGCCAGGGTTGAACGAATGGCGTCGAGTGATGGATTGGCGCTTGACCCAAATTGGAAAGATGGAGAATGTTTCGATCTATCCCTCAAGCCCGATGACAGCAGATGACATCCTTGAATCGGGCACACAGAATATCATCCTTGCCACGGGCGCAACGTGGAGACGCGATGGCGTGGGACGGACGTTATGGAAGCCAATCGTTGGGCATGATCTGGAAAATGTATTTAGCCCCGATGATCTGATGGATAGCAATTCGATAATTGGTAAATTGGGAGCTGGTAATTGGGTAATTTACGATGACGATCATTATTACATGGGTGGAGTTATGGCGGAGTTGCTCGCAACCAACGGATGCAATGTTTCCCTGGTCACATCCGCGCCGATGATCTCATATTGGTCGCAATACACGTTAGAGCAGGAACGTATTCAACACAAGTTGATGAAACTGGGAGTGAAGATATTTGTGCAGAATGTATTGAGTGAGATCGGAATGAACTTTGTGAAGTTGACGAATACTGTTTCGGGGGAGGAGGTCGAGTTGCCGAGGGATGGAATGGTGTTGGTGACGGATAGAACATCAAACGATTCTTTATATTATGAACTTAAACCAGCACTGGATGACGGTAAATTAAATTCACTTCGAGTAATTGGCGATGCCGAAGCGCCGAACATCATTGCACAGGCGGTGTTCGCAGGTCATCTTGCAGCGCGGGAATTCGATGAGGAAAAGGTCCAGGGGACTCCATTCAGGGTGGAGAGGATATCAATATAAACTGTAGGGGCAGAGGATTGCTCTGCCCCTACAAAATCAGTCACCACACCCTCTCCAAATTTGGGTTTGCGAGCGGTCTGCGTCCCACCTTGGACATATCGATCCATTCGCCGTGAATTTTCACGCGCACAACATCACCCGTAAAATCTGTGACTGTCCCGCCATTATTATTGAACAACCATGACCCAACCGCATAAATATCCACAGGAACTTGCAACTTTTCGAATCTGCGAATCTTGTCTGGATTGAACCCGCCCGAGACAACGATCTTCACATTGCGGCAATACTCATTCGCCGCATCTTTCCAGACGTCGGGTATGCTCCAGTTTTCCCAGGCCGAATCCAACGCCTGACGTACGTTAAATACCAGCCGCGGGTTCACTCCAAGATCGAGAGTTGTATCACCTATGGGTGCAACGGATACATCCCGCAGGGTCCCGCTTGTATCGAGGCGGACACCGTACAGGTTATATTTCGACGCTTCATCTTCATTGCCGAGATCATTCAACTCCCTGTATTTTTTGAACATCGCTTCCATCACGCGCAGGGAATCGCGTACTGAGTCGTTGTTGAAATCAACCAACGCGATGCGCGGGATGTGCGCGGGCAGGATGCGCGAGAACTGCATCATCGCCTCCGCTGTGTCGCCGAGGAAAGATGCAATCGCGGCATGGGCAACCGTCCCGCCGCCTGCGCCGCCCCACCAGTCACCCTGCGCATCGGTCGAGACGAACGAGCCGACGCGGTGGGAGAAGTCCATGTTGAAGCGTTCGATGGCGAGGTTATAGGCGTAGCCGTCCGCGGCTTGGACTTCGTGTAAGTCGAACCGTGCAGGGAAAAATAAAACGGGTTTGCCGCGCGCTGCCATCAATGTTTCATAGACATTCGTCGCCACGCGGCTGGAGCGGGTGAGGACTCCCAGGGTCGGCGTTTCAAGCAGGGCGAAATCGCGGTAGCGTCCGCGTACCTTGATGACGGGTTCGGCGTTCAATGGGTCGCCGTCAGACTTGACGACCACTCCATCGTGTACAGCCCACACCTCAAGTTTGTCGGATGTATCTATGAATTGGTTCCCTTCCCAATATCCCGTGCAGTGCCTGAGCATCTCCAGGGATTTGTCCACACCGACAATGATCGTACTCCCCACGCGTCGCGTGAACCACTGCATTTCCACTTCGATGTCGCCGACTGCGATGTCTTCAGGCGGAACATCCAGAGGCAGGTTGTGATTCTTGCCCGCATACGCGTATCCCTCCGACGATAATGAGCTTAACATACGACCGATGTTCTCGAAGTATTTGTCCGAGTACCAGCCGCGGCGCATACGCTCGATATCGAGCTTGAAGGATTCATTGGTTAGTCGTTTTTTATCAAAGATGGACATGGGTTCTCGATTTATGATTTTAGATTTTCGGTTGATGATTAAAGATCGGCGATTAACTGGTTGGATTGGATCCTGTTCATGCCTGCCTTTGCGAATCTTTCATACGCTTCGTTCGCCGCCTCGGTGTGGTCGACCACGCCGGGGACTACGACAGGGGATGAGCAATCTTCGAGCAAATAGACTTTCTTCGCAAGTTCGGGGTCGACCTCGTTGATGTCGTTGAGCAGATCTTGGACTGTCCACGCCACGCAATGGGATTTGGCTTGACCCGCGATGATGAGTCTATCGTAATGCCCCAGCTTTTCGATGAATTTCGTGTTGTGAGTTCCCAGCGTCTCGCCCATGGGACCGGTCAGCACTTCGGGACCGACAACAGAATAATTTTCGGTGAAGGGTCTGTCGCCCTTGATCTCGATGTCGTACTGTGTGGTTCGCGCTATCGAATGGAAGAACAAGGCTTCTTCAACCGATGAGACCAGCGCGTGCCCAATCCCGCCGAGCATGGCGTGATAGGGCCAGATGGTGAGCGCATACTTGCCTTTCTTCTCCAACGCTTCGGCGTAGTGGAGTATCATTTGCTGTCCGTATTCAGGGGCAATACCGAATTGAGGCGCGAGAGCGGAGTTGAAAGTCCACGTGCCATCGCGGAGTTCTGATGCATGAATATCTGTGTAGGGCACTGGGTGGTTGCCATCTTTATCTATAAAGAAAATGGCATGGAAAACCTGCATGATCTTGTGCGTGTCCATGGTGGCGGTGATGTGTGTGATATTACCCAAATTGCGGTAGATGAATTCGCACAGACGCTGATTGTCTTCCACGGCGCCGCGTCCGCTTCTGCCGCCGACGTAAAGTTCGAACTCGGGAAGACAGAAGGTGTTCTGTACGTCGATCAGCATCAGCCAGGTCTTGGTCTGTTCTGTTGCAGCAGGTTTGAGGGAGGTGCGAAGCGCCCAGTCCTGTGCCTGTTTTGCTCGTTCTTCATAAGGAATCCGCCAGACTGTGCCGACTTTGCCGGCATCGAAGAATTCGGGGTTGGGCAGGGTTGTTGTGTCCATTAAGTATCTCCTCCCTGATTGTATACCCGTGTAATTTCATGTCAAGTGCAGACCCTGCCGTTGACTTTTTCGCCTGAAACATTTAGACTCTAAATATCATTACAGACTTGAAGGAGAAATCATGGCGTCTCAATTCCAACTGATTATGCGGACGGGACCAACACCCGGAGCGACATTTACGCTGGAAGGCGATCAATTAAACATTGGACGCGACTCAACGAACGAAGTCTCGATCAACGATGCAGAAATCTCGCGCCGCCATGCTCGTTTGACATTTCAAGGCGGGAAGTATGTGCTGGAAGACCTCGGCTCCACCAACGGGACATTTGTGAACGGCCAGCGATTAGCAGGTCCTCGGGTTTTGAAGGCTGGCGAGGTGGTTTCCTTCGGTGAGCAGATCGTGCTCGTGTTCGAGGTGACGACCAACGACCCCGGCGCGACCATGGTTTCACCGCGCGCCGCGGCAGTTCCCTCAGCATCGCGCCCCGCATCTACTCCGCCGCCTCCGCCTGCTGAATATGCAGGGAGCGTACCTGCCAGCCCGGCAATGTCGCCGGCGGCGGGACCTGATGAGGGTAAAAGGACCAACATGACGCCGGTGATCATTGGTGTGTCAGTTTTGTTCATCCTCTGCCTTTGTGGAGGTGTCCTATGGTATATCGATGCGAATTTCCTATGGTGTACGTTCTTCCCGTTTCTGGGTGGATGTTGACATGTAAAGTTTTCCCCGCAGCGCAGTGGCGTTGCGGGGAATTTTTTTATTTAATAGGTCTATATAAAAGCAGGGCTCGCCGCTACGGTTTATTGAAATTATATACTCTTATGTATAAGCTTGTGTAAGGTTTTGGCTTGTGAAAAATATAAAGTGTTACTTTTTTGCGATACAAGCGGTAGAATAGTAATAGAGACGGAGATATTTAATGACTCAAAAAAGTACTGCATCACCGCGCTGGAGCGCGACAACCAAATTATTGATCGGGCTGGTCGTCCTTGGCATTTTCACCTTTCTAATCTATCGTTTCTCGAACATGGTCGGTCCGTTGTTGATGATCTTCATCATCACCTACCTCCTGCACCCCTTGAATGCCTTGATCGCGCGCGGTCTGCGCATCCCGTGGAAGGCTTCGGTCAATATTCTCTTCCTATTGATCGTCATTATCCTGGTGGGGCTTCTCACGCTGGGCGGAGTGGGGTTGGCAGGCCAGATACAAAATCTGGTCGGTTCCATTCAGGGCATTGTCAACGACCTGCCAAGGTATATCACTCAACTTTCTTCGCAAACCTTTACCATAGGTCCCTATGAGTTGGACATGCGGACGTTCGACCTGACCGCAATCAATCAGCAACTGCTCACCTATATTGAGCCCCTGCTCGGTCAGACGGGCAACCTGCTGGGAACGGTCGCAGGCAGTGCTGCCGGCTTTATCGGTTGGACGATCTTCGTACTGACCGTCTCGTACTTCGTTATGGCAGAGAGCAGCGGACTGCGGGAAGACATGCTAAAAGTTGAGATTCCCGGATTTACCGAGGACATCCGCAGGCTTGGGGTGGAATTGAGCCGCATCTGGAACGCTTTCCTGCGTGGTCAGATACTTATCTTTTTTATTGCGCTGGTCATATACTCGATCCTTTTGCCCGCCCTGAGCGTGCGCTATGCACTGGGCATTGCCTTGATGGCTGGATTGGCGAAATTCCTGCCATATGTCGGACCTGCAATCACGTGGGTGGTGATGGCTCTCGTTACATACTTCCAGCCGTTCAAGCCTTTCGGGCTCGAATCCCTGCCGTATATGTTGATCGTGGTGATCTCTACCTCCATCATCGACTGGTTCATGGATAACTTCATCACCCCGCGTATCATGGCGCGCACATTGAAAGTGCATCCCGCCGCGGTCTTGGTCGCCGCCCTTGTTGCCGCAAATCTGCTTGGTTTGTTGGGCGTCATCATTGCCGCTCCCTTCCTCGCAACGGCATTGTTATTGGGCAGGTATATCACGCGGAAAATGTTCGACCTCAACCCCTTTCCTCCAACCACCGTGGAGCCTCCCCCGCCGGGCATCCGGGAAATCATGATGAACCTCGTGCATTTCATTGGTTCACGATTTAACACTAACAGGAACACAATTAAGCCAATCAAGGAGAAGAAAAATGAGCAACCCGCAAAACGACACGCAAACAGAAACGATCGCTGAAACCGATAACTTCCTTGCATGGAAAGCCGCCGAACCCGACGGCGAGACCACCTATCACATCGAATTGAACAGCGTCACAGTGCACTTCTTTGAGGAGGAGTGGAAGGAGTTTCTGCAACTGGCACGCAGTTTGGGATAATGAGTTAAGGTGGCATTTACCCGAACAATTAACTGTCACCTTTTTTATCGATCATATGAACCTCTCCAACGCAATCACCGACGTGCGCGGCATCGAAGTCGGCCACTCGAACAACGATGAAGCATTAACCGGCTGTACCGTCATCCTCTGCCGAAAGGGAGCCGTCGCAGGCGTGGACGTTCGCGGCGGAGCGGCGGCGTCATGAAATATCTGGAAGAGAAAAAGGTCGGATTCAAAACCGGCGCAGCGAGAGTCCCCATCGTCCCTTCGGCGATTCTCTACGACTTGAACCTCGGTCGAGCGGATGTTCGACCTGATTCCGTTATGGGATACCAAGCGGCCGCCTCAGCCTCTTCGGCTCCGCCCAGCGAGGGAAACGTCGGCGCGGGAACGGGAGCGTCAGTGGGGAAAATGTTCGGTGCGAAGCTCTCAACCAAATCGGGGGAAGGAACCGCGAGCATGAACATTGGCGGGGGAGTGATCGTTGGCGCGCTCGTAGCCGTGAATGCATGGGGCGACGTTGTCAATCAAAATAATGAAATTGTGGCAGGATTGAGGTCTGGGAAAGTCGGCCCATTGCGCGTGGGCGGAAAGGAATATTTTGCCGATACGCTTGCAATGATGAAGAAGCCAGCGGGGCGCAATCTCATGAAACTTGCCGCGCGGTCGAACACAGTGATCGGCGTTGTGGCAACGAACGCCAGGTTGACAAAGGCTCAGGCGACCAAGGTAGCGCAGATGGCTCAGGACGGGCTCGCACGCGTAATACGCCCCGCCCACACCATGCTCGACGGCGACACGATCTTCGCGCTCTCGACCGGCACACGCAAGGCGGATGTCACGTCGGTGGGCGCGTTCGCCGCGGAGGTGATGGCGCAGGCGATCATCCGCGCTGTGACGATGGCAAAATCTGCAGGCGGGTTACCGGGATTGAATAAATAGTGAATCAACGTTCAATTATTCTCAACATCATAATCAGTGCGTCAGCGGGTCTTGTATTTGCTTTTGTAATCTCCACATCAATATATAAAAACAACCTTGCCTCAACATTTGACTGGGTGGTTACAATTTCTTTGCTGGCACTTGGTTTCGGCGCGGTCTATTTTTTTTTCCTTCCCAACGCTTTGAAGCAATTTGCATCGGTTCCGCTCTCAATCAAAGTTTGGGGAATGACGCTTGCTGTTGCAAGCGGTATGGCAGGCAATATAAAATTCCCATCCCTGATTGCACTGATTATTGGGAGTATCTTGTTGGTCTCAGCCGGGCTTACATCGTTACATAGTTTGCTCATCAAAAAACGCGCTGTCCGATTCGTAATTGCATGGGCGCTTGGCGGGTTGCTCTCATTCTTTGCCCTGGGCTTTTTCAAGAACTTTTATCCATCCTTTTGGGAATTAATACTTATCACCATAGCATTCAACATAATTTTCACACTTGTACTCGACATTATTCTTGAACATTTCATAAATTCATTGCGAAATGATTCCATCGAAAAGATCATCCCCGTCATCCTGCTGACGCTCGGTCTTTCATTGCTTGTCTTGACGATTCGCCTGCTTGCTCAATATCCAACCCACTTCTCAACCGAATTCTTTTTACCAATTGAGGGAACAATCCCTGTGTTCCTCGCAATGACCATTCTCTCTCAAAGCTGGACTGCATTTATTCTCACTAAACTGGACATAACGAACTGGCGCACAGCTCAATTCACCAACTGGATGAAACGCAACCTGCCCGGGCTGGTACTTGCCTCCGCCATATCAGCCTCTACATATCTATTAGCGACTGTCCTTGTGAGTCCCGACCTCGGACTTGCGGATAACTACTTCGACACAGATTCCCCCATCTGGGTGAATTTCCTGACTGCCAACGCGAACGAATTGCACGGAATGAGGGCGGTGCACCCATTTGTGTTGATGATGCTGCGTCCTCCTGTGTGGTTGTTATCCCTCCTGCTCAACGGCGACAAATTCCACGCGGCGATCCTCCTCAACGCCCTTGTTGGAGGGATTTGTGTTTATCTCGTATGGGTCTTCTTCAAGCAAAGGACTGGTAACACGCCGTATGCGCTATCGATCGCGGCACTCCTTGGGTTTTCAAACTCACACCTGCTCCTAAGCGCCTTCCTGGAATCTTATATCTTTTCCGCCGCCGTCCTGATCGCCACGGTTGTGATCCTGCAAGATAAGAACACAAGACTGACGACCATCGTCCCTGTTGGGTTGGTCACATTTGGGATCACGATCACAAACTTTATCCAATCTGCAATCCTCTTTTTGCTGACACAAAAAAGCATACAAAAGACATTCAAATATTTTTTTATTACAATTGCACTGGCAACCTTGTTGTCCTTCGTACAAAACACAATCCAGCCGAACAGCCAGCCATTCTATCTCGCTGGCAATCTGGGCAATGAGACTGCCTTCCAACGCGATATTATCGATGTGCCGATTTCAGAGACTGTCAGCCGCGCAAACGTCATCTCTCGCACGATGACCCTCTTTAGCGTGGTCGCGCCGCGTCCGCTCATCTTTTTGGAGGAACTGGGGTGTTCCTATCCGTGCTTTAATACGATCCGCTTTTTTCGCGGAGAGTATCAATATGCTTCATATATAGGCTTTGGGAGTCTCCTGGCGCGTTCGTGGTTTGTCCTGCTCTTTCTTGCCGCCCTGATCTTTGTATGGAAATTGTTCAAGTCTCCGAAAGATACATCCCTGCAGGTAGCTCTTGCATTGAATCTCATCTTCAACTTCATCCTGCATATGAACTATGGCGACGACCCCATGCTCTATTCTCCCAACTGGACATATGCAATAGTTCTTTTCCTTGGTATGTCTTTCGAATCATTGGGACGCAGGAAATGGTTCAATATTATTCTTCTTGTATTTCTGTCCGTTCTCCTCGTCAATAATGTGGAATTATTCCATACCATGATGGAGGCGATACTTCCATTTAGGCTGTAAAGCCGCTTCAAGGTTTAGATAAATTAGAACAGGGGATTGCTGATCTATATGTATCTGAAAAATATATTTCGCCACCAGGTTCATCTTTTACCAAAACAAACCAGGCCTGATGTTCATCCGCGCTATCGCGGTACACGATCACATCTGAAGCATGAGGGAAGAAACCGGGCGTCTCATTGAGTTCAAGGATGATGAGACCGTAATAATCGCCTGTGATGTAAAACAAGAGTCTAGGTTGCTCGGACGGTTTGTAGCCGAGTTTATCTGTATACTCTCCTTCGCCGCTTTCGTAATAGCGAGGCGACAATGCCCTGCCTCTCGAAGCGATCAGGTGATTGTCTGAGATTGTATCCTGCATACAGACAGGATCAAGTTCCAGGTCCAGGAAAGAAGAGGAGGCTGTGAACTCATCGAAAATCTGGCTTTGTGTAGCGGGTGAAAATTTTTGAGGAAATATCTTTTCACTCAATGGTACGATTACGCCAATCGATATGAAGATCAATCCTGTGATAAGGAAATAAGACAACGGCTTGTTGTTTACGTTCGCGAGATCGGTGTTTGATGCATTGAACGCATCCACCCATTTGATCATCTGAGGCCGTGCGCGGTTGAGCAGGAACATAAACCCGCTGAGTAGAACGAACAACCCGATCATGTAATATGTGTAGATCGACCAATCCATCGCGACCAAAAATCGTTGACCCGCCAGCAGGGCAATCGAAGTCCAAAGGTTATAAACAAGGTTGATGAACAGGGGCAGTAAGCCGATCAATCCCAGCCTGTTCCACGCGCCCGCCAACCCAAGACCCAGCAGGAACAGATAGAACAATAAAAGGATGGATTGCGATGACGTTGGGCTTCCCCTCCAATCCTCCCAGAATGCGTGGCTTGGCTGGAAAAGTTCACTGACCGATGAAAGGTCATTCCTCAACGGCAGGATCAGGATGTTGTCAACGCAATTATTGAGGAAGCGATTGACGACGACCCGCATCGCCTCCGACGGGTTGGCTGTTACTGCTTCGATAAATATGCTGACCAGCCGGTCGTTATATTCGATGTTGGTTTCGCCAGGACGACGCGCCGCGTCCGCCTCAATGCCGTTCATGCGGCTGTACCGCTGTGCCAGATTGATCGTCTGTGTGAACGGGCTGTCGAAGATCAATTCGCCGGTGATCTTCCAGTTCCGCCATAACCAAGGAGAGACGATCACTGCCACTGCAACAGACATCAACAAGACGCCGCGAAGGATCGATGCTCTTTTCTTCCAGTTCGCCAATAACCCAAGGACCAAAAGGACAGGCAATGCCACAACCGCCTGCGTGCGGATCATAATGCCGATCCCCAAAATTCCTCCAGCCACGAATGCCAAATGGTTTGGATAATTTCTTCGTATCCAGCGAATCGCCAGAAATGTAAAGAATACCAACGCAATGGCAACCGGCACCTCGGAAAGATATAGCTTTGAATAACTAAGCGCACTGGCAAGAGGTGCGGCAACGTTGGACGTGACCTCACGTAAGCCTGCCAGCAAGGCAACAGCAATGCCAACCGGGCGCCCAAACATTTCCTTCCCGAACCAATACAACCCGACCGGAAGAAGAGCAAGAAACACCAACTGTAGAGCGATGACTTTGGTGTATTCCTGACCAACGATGGAGTGTAAAAAAGTAAGGAAAACAATATAAAGAGGTCGCGGCGGAATTTCACTGCCCTTCAAGCCGTTCCCGATCAATAGTGATTGGGCAAACTCGTCATAGACCTGTGCGTCGCTGAACGGGTATATCTCAAAGTTTGGAGCGCGCGGCTCCAAAGCGGAGAAACCCGGGTTCACGGGCTGTCCAAGCCAAAGAAGTAGAATCCCAAGCCAAAGCCCAATGGAGATCCAGAGGTCGAGGCGCTTAATTTTCATTGTCGCAGTCTTGACCTCGAATTTCAATGTCAAGACGCAAATGATACAGGCGAGGGCGATCTGCCATTCCAATAATGGAACACCGGGGAGTCCCCATTCACCTGTTTTGTCGGGAACGAT
>DNDO01000241.1 GCA_003484265.1 Anaerolineae bacterium | reverse complement strand
TTGACCTTGGTGATCTGACCCTACCGCTTCACCCTCACTGGAGGCGAGGAACTCAATGATGAGGAATTTATCTCCGCTGGAGGCAACGTAAGCCTCAACCACGTGGACTTTATGATCGGCTCCCCTCAAATGGACATCGACGGAATAAAGGAGGATGGCTCCCACGAACCTGTCATGCGTCAGGGTGAATGGGCGTTTGACGTCTAAACCATGAAATCAAACATTCGTCAAAGATTTTGACGAATGTTTTTTACTCGGAGGAATATGGACCCGCAGGAATTCGACAGACTACTATCAAAGTATGCTGATGTTGTCGTACAGGTTGGGCTGAATTTACGGAACGAGCAAAGGCTTTCTGTACGAGCCATATTAGATGATGCGCCTTTTATCCGCAAAGTGACGGAGAGCGCATATAAAGCAGGAGCAAGATATGTAGACGTAATGTGGACGGACGAACCCTCCTACCGCACCTACATGGAATACGCTGATGATGAAGCACTGACCGAGATCCCGGATTGGATCCTCACTCGTTATGAGGAATACTACAAACGGGGCGACGCTGAACTTGCCATCCACTCATCCAACCCCGATTTGCTCGAAGGTATAGACCCCGACCGTATCGCAAAAAGCAGCAAAGCCCGCCTGGAAAAGCTGGTTGGCCCGCTCCAAAAATACGAAAATGCATCAAATTGGTGCGTGGCGGCAACCGCCACACCTTCATGGGCAAGAAAAGTTTTTCCGGCCATGCCAGTGGAAGAAGCCCAAACGAAACTTTGGCAGGAGATATTCAAAGCCTGCCGCATTGATGTCCCTGACCCGGTGAATGCATGGAAAGTACACACGTGGAATCTTGAAAAATACAGGGACTATCTCAATAACAAATCGTATACTGCACTGCACTATAAAGCTCCGGGAACCGACTTGACGATCGGCCTGCCAAAGAATCAAGCATGGTGTGGCGCGCAAGAGTCCTTCAAAAACGGCATCACCTGCACCGTCAACATTCCAACCGAAGAGGTGTTCACCGCGCCTCATAAAGATAAGGCCGATGGCGTCGTTACTTCAAGCCGCCCGTTAAATTTGCTTGGCACCCTTATCGAGGATTTCAGTCTCTCCTTCGAAAACGGACGTATCGTAAAGATCACAGCCAAAAAAGGAGAAGCCGATCTTCGCAAGTTGACAGAAATGGACGAGAACGCATCCCGCCTCGGGGAAGTTGCCCTCGTGCCGAACAGCTCTCCCATCAGCCAGAGCGGAATCCTGTTCTACAACACCCTCTTCGACGAAAACGCCGCAAGTCACATTGCGTTGGGCAATGCCTATCGCACATCCATCAAAAGCGGCATAGATATGACCGATGAAGAATTCGCCGCAGAAGGCGGAAACAAGAGTCTCGTCCATACGGACTTTATGATCGGCTCCGCTGAAATGGACATCGACGGCATCACCGAAGACGGCACGCGCGAACCCGTCATGCGCGCGGGCGAATGGGCGTTTGAAGTCTAAATAAATTAACAAGAAACATCAAAAAGAGCCTCAAAAAGAGGCTCTTTTATTTTTAGAACATCTGTTATACTTTTGTCTCACCAAAGGAAAACGCATGGACGCGAACAAAAAAGGAATCGCATCACTCACCGAAGGCTTGCCCCCAACCTATTGGCTGATCTGGATAGGTACCCTCATCAACCGCCTCGGCGGCTTCGTCATTCCATTCCTGACCCTTTACCTCACGATTCAACGCCAGATCCCCGTCAGTCAAGCCGCTCTCATGGTCTCTCTATTCGGCGCAGGCTCCTTTATCGCACAACTCACAGGGGGCGAACTGACCGACCGCTTCGGGCGCCGTCCCGTTATGTTGATGAGCTTTTTCATCACACCCATCTTCATGGTCACGTTGGGTTTTGCTGAAAACCTACTCCTCATCTCGACATCCACATTCATGGTTGGGTTTTTCACCGACCTCTACCGTCCTGCAGTCGGCGCAGCAATCGCGGATTTGGTCCCGCCGGATGCACGGACTCGCGCTTATGGATACAACTACTGGGCGATCAATCTTGGCGCGGCTGTCGCTCCGCTTCTTGCCGGACTGATAGCTGAATACAACTACCTGACCCTCTTCATTGCTGACGCCCTGACCACTATCGTATTCGGTTTCATCGTCCTATTTGGAATCCGCGAAACGCGTCCGCCGGAAACACATCAATCGTCCAACACACCGCTAAGCGAACGGTTGGAGCAACTCAAACGCGCGCCGATCCTTCTGTGGTTTACTTTCCTCGTTTTGTTCTTCGGCATGATCTACATGCAGGGTAACGTCACACTCCCGCTCGATATGCAATCCAACGGACTCGGTCCCAAACAATACGGTCTTGCAATCGCGCTGAACGGTTTGATTATTATCCTTGTTACCATACCAGTCAGTAACATGGCATCCACCTGGCCTCGCTTTGAAACCATTGCGATCGCAACTGTCCTGCTAGGCTTGGGATTTGGATTTACCGCGCTCGCATCCACTCTACCTCTTTATATGATCAGTGTTGCCATCTGGACACTTGGCGAGATAGCTGGCACAGCTGTAGGACCAGCCATCATTGCCGATCTGTCACCGCCGAACCTGCGGGGCTTGTATCAAGGGGTGTTCGGGTCTGCCTGGGGATTGTCCTTCTTTTTAGGTCCCCTCGCCGGAGGCTGGGTATACGAGCACTTGGGCAAGAACACGCTTTGGGCGGGATGCCTGATACTCGGCATCCTTGTTTCGTTTGGGTTTCTCTTGTTGAGCAGAAAAGCAAAACTGGAGAAACTTTCAGTACCGGGATAATAAGACACAGTTATAATAAAATCATGTCATCCGATAAACAACTTCCTGTTCAACTGGACGAACTGATTGCCGCCGAATACACCTATATCGCAGGGACAGCCAACCAGGCGAATGAAGACCGCGCGCGAGTATCGTCGTTTTATTTGATCGCTGTTGGATCGCTTGTCGCTGCGCTACTTGGCACCCAAATATTTGACCCGGGGACGATTACCAAGTCCATCAACCTCATCTTCAGCGGTGTTTTTATATTACTCACCCTGCTCGGCACGTCCACGGTCATACAACTGGCCCAATTGCGCGCGGCTTGGTACGAGTCCATGCTGGCAATGAATCAGCTCAAAGATTTCATGGTGTCGCAACACATGGAACTCGCCGGTGCCTTCCGCTGGACGACGAACACTTTGCCGGCAAAATTCAAAACTTCAAGCGTGTCATATTACCAGGCGGTTGAAGTGGCGCTCATCAGCGGGTTGATGTTCGGAGCCGCATTATTTTTTCTGCAACAGGTTTTCTTCGCGGCAAACCTTCTCCATTGGGCCGTATCGGCATTTGGCGGGTTGATTGCTTTTTTCATACAATTGGATATATATAAGCGCCTGTTGAAATAATATGCCCCGCGAATACAAAAGCCAACCCCCTACCGCATTTCAGCGCAGACCGCACCTCACAAAAGACGACCAGTGGATTCGAAGTTTCCTCAGGGAAGCAAAAATCGGACGCATCGCCACGTCTTCCGATGGGCAGCCATTCATCAACACGACAACCTTTTGGCTGGACGAAGAGAATCACCAGATCGTTTTTCATTCAAATGTTGCGGGGAGAATCCGCTCGAATATCGAGGCCAACCCAAAGGTCAGCTTGGAAGCCAGTGAGTTGGGGAAATTCCTGCCGTCAAATGTCGCGCTTGAGTTCTCGCTTCAATTCAGAAGTGTTGTCGTTTTTGGTGGTGCGAGATTAATTACAGATCAAGTTGAAGCGCGACGTCTGCTTTACGGGTTGATCGGAAAATATTTCCCCGAGATGACTGCCGGTAAAGAATACCGCGAGATCACAGATAAGGAATTACGCGCGACTTCCATTTACGCGATCAAGATCGAATCGTGGAGCGGGAAAGAAAACTGGGCTGAACGCGCCGACCAAAGCGATGAATGGACTCCGCTTGATGAAAAGTGGTTTTTAGAATAGTACAGAATCAAGTTGATACGATTTATCAAACATCTCGACCCCTGCTCTTCAGAAAGCCCAACACCCTTTCGATCCACTCGCCTTCACGTTCCTTGTGAACGTTATGCCCCGTTCCTTCAGGAATCCATATTTCGGCATTTGGGACGTGTTCCGCGATATATTGCGCGTGCTCGTCAGCCGCATTGACCGTGTCTTCCGCGCCCATGATGACAAGCATGGGAATATTCACTTTCGCAAGATCATCAGGTGAATAGTTCGGTTCAGAGATGATCTCTTTCATTGTCAGCCACAGCAGTGACTTCCAATATTCAGGTCCGTTTACTTCGCTGTGCAATCGTATCATTTCATCGCGCCACTCAGGCGATTTGATTTCGACACGTTTAGGGTCGAATATTATCGGTTCGCGCTCGATCAAAAAGCGCGTTACATAACCGTTCGCGGCTTGCGGAATACAGGTTTGAGTTATTTCGGGATGCTCCACCGCTGTTACCAGTGCTACATTCCCGCCATTGCTATGTCCAATGACATGCGCTTTACCGTATCCCATCGCGCGGACAAACACGGCAACATCGTCTGCCATTTCTTTGAACGAATAACTCATTTTCGGATTGTTCGACCTGCCATGTCCTCGACAATCTAACGCGAACACTTTGTACTGGTTCGCCAGCGCCGGGATGACAGAGTCCCAGTCGGTGTGGCTGTCAATCGTCGAACCGTGGATCAGCACAATGGGAGTCTGATTCGGAAGGTCTTCTCCATGTGAATGATAGTAGATATCGGCGCCATTAATTCGAATCTGCGTCATGGATACATGCTATCACAAATCGTGTAAAATAAATTCACTATGAAATCCTATCGCAAAGAGCTTTGGTTTAATATTCCGTCCCGCCGGGGATTTGTCAACATCACACCCGACGTGGAACAGGCAATCCATGAAAGCGGCATAATGGAGGGAATCGCGTTGGTGAATGCCATGCACATTTCCGCCTCGGTTTTTATCAATGACGACGAAAGCGGACTGCACCAGGACTATGAACAATGGCTGGAAAATCTTGCGCCGCATGAGCCGGTCAGCCGATACAGGCACAACGATACTGGCGAAGACAACGCCGACTCGCATATGAAGCGGCAGATCATGGGACGTGAATCGGTGGTCGCCATTACCAATGGTCAGCTTGATTTTGGTCCATGGGAACAGATTTTTTATGGCGAATTTGACGGCAAAAGAAAGAAGCGCGTGTTGGTCAAGATCATTGGCGAATAGATATGTCGGTCATCTAGTAGATGAAGATCCTTAAATTGGAGAAAGCATGCCCAAAGCAAAAGGTGAAATGCACGGATGTATCGTATGCGGAAAGCTCTACCAACTTTATGCAGCATATGATGCGGATGGAAATTATATTGGAAGCAAAGTAATGAGCGCGGGCGGAAAAGTAGTGAAGGATGATAACCGTCCATTGGTGGCTTGCGAAACACACTCGGACGAGGATATCGAGAGGGCGACCGAACGGGTATTTGGGTCAGACGACGCAGAGGAAGACTAGATCAAGAAGACCAGGAGGCGACTAACACAAGGCTGCCACAACCTGGTATAAACCGTCCGACAAAGCGGATGAATTTCAGCACGGCGTGATCTTCGCTCTATCGTATGACGTCATGTGTCTTAGCACAGCAGGCGACTCGCACATTCTACCGCTGGTGCTGAAGGCTTTCAAGAACTTCAAGCATCTGGATGTTTCTGAAATGGACGAGATGATACAATCTGGTCGACAGTTTCAACCATTGTTCACTGAGGAGAGAATATGTCTGACCCGCGCATAAAAAAACTTGCAAAGATCATGGTCGAGTATTCGCTAAAGATAAAATCCGGTCAACAGGTTCACCTGCAAACATCCCCTCTTGCAGACGAATTCAACCTTGCTTTTATTGAGGAAGTGACCAAGGCAGGCGGTCATGTTTTTACATCGAACACAATTCCCGGCTCGGCTGAGGTCTTTTTCAAACATGCTACCAATAAACAGTTGGATTATGTCAATCCGGTCAATAAATTGATCGTCGAAAAATTTGACGCACGCATGCTGGTACAAGCAAACGCCAACACTCGTGAATTATCGGGAGTGGACCCTAAAAAAACTGTGCGGGCACAAAAAGCAGGCGCACAAATGTTCAAAACCATGTTGCGCCGAATCGAGAAGAAACAATTTGCGTGGTGCATGACCGTGTACCCTACCAATGCTCTGGCGCAAGAAGCCAATATGAGCTTGAACGACTACCGCGAATTCGTGTACGAAGCAGGCATGCTAAACGCAAAAGACCCGGTGGCATTATGGAAAGCAGAGGAAAAGAAACAAAAGAAACTTGCCAACTGGCTCAAGGGAAAGAATAAGGTCGTTCTAAAGGGAGATGATATTGACCTGACTTTCTCCATTAAAGGCAGAAAGTTTATCCCGTGCGCCGGAGATCTGAACTTCCCAGACGGCGAGATATTCACCAGCCCGGTCGAGAATTCTGTCAATGGCTGGGTTCGTTTCAAATATCCCGCCCTTTTCGGTGGACAGGAGATCGAGAACATAGAGCTGTGGTTCGAGAACGGAAAAGTAGTAAAGGAAAAAGCCGCGCGCAACCAGGAACTTCTTACCGCCCAACTCAATACAGACAAGGGCGCGCGCGTTCTCGGTGAATGGGGTATTGGCACCAACTACAACATCAAGAAATTCTCGAAGAATATACTCTTCGACGAGAAACTCGGAGGCACGATCCACCTAGCCATGGGGCTTGGCTTCGAGGAAGCGGGCGGCAAGAACACCTCAGGCTTGCATTGGGATATGCTTTGCGACATGGCAGAGAGCGAGATACTGGTGGACGGAAAGCTCTTCTACAAGAACGGTAAACCCGCTATCAAATAAAAGAATCAAAAAGTACAGGCTAGGAGCCTGTACTTTTTGATTCAATCTTGATTATGGGCAGTCGAACGTGTAGTTCACCAACGATTCGATCTTTTGAGAACGATCCACCACATCCCCAGACTTAGCCAAACCCACAAATTGGAAATCGAACCACGATCCGTCAATTCGAAGATCAGGGTGAATATCCTCTCCTGAGAAAATGAGGCTAAAGTTGCCGCCGCCATTATCTTCCATGCTCCCAAATGCCTTCCACTCACTGGGGTAGAGCCGGGCAAGGTCAACAACCCGGTAATAAAAGACTACGTCTTTGATCGCGGTGTTTGGTGTGGTCACATTGAACGTAATGTCGCGCGGAAAACATCGCAGGGTGAAGTTACTGCTGGACATGGTCATGTTTGTAAACACACCCTTGCCCAGAGCATTATCCAGTGCAACAGGCGAATTCGGGTCAGAAGCAGAGGGATCCGCGGATGGTGCAGCTGCGGCTGGGACTTGCGTAGCCTCAACCACAACGGTCACCACAACAGGCTCTGCCGGGACGGCAGTCGCAGGAGCCTGTGTAGGCTCGACCACCACGGTCACTACAACAGGTTCGGGGGCAACAGCTTGTTCAGTCGGAGTCGCAGGCGCACCACAGGCGGCTAAAACAACCGCAAGGAAAACAATGGCAAACTTTTTCATTTATATCTCTCCTTTTTGAATTTCTAAAATTCTATAACATCCGCCTCCATTCAGCCATACCAAAGCACTTAACAAGACTGAAAAGCGGACATATTTACCACCTCGCCAGATCCCATAAGGCTTGATTT
Source organism: Anaerolineae bacterium (assembly GCA_003484265.1). Taxonomy (GTDB): domain Bacteria; phylum Chloroflexota; class Anaerolineae; order Anaerolineales; family Villigracilaceae; genus Defluviilinea. The sequence goes on along the minus strand of DNDO01000241.1, from coordinate 14,366 downwards.
ATCCAATCGGACAAACCTTGTTATAATTCCGACCATGCTTACTCCTGAACAGATCGAAAATAAACTCGACCACGTCCTCTTAAAGGTACAAAAGCCCGGACGCTACGTCGGAGGCGAACTCAACAGCACACACAAAGATTGGGACAATTTCCGTACCAAGGTAGCATTCGTCTTCCCCGATATTTACGATATCGGCGTTTCCAATGTGGGACTCAAGATTCTCTACGACCAGGTCAACCAGCGGGACGACGCGCTTGCCGAACGCGTTTACTCACCCTGGTTGGATATGGAAATTCTTATGCGCGAAAACGGGATCCCGCTCTACGCGCTCGAATCAAAACAACCCTTAGCCTGCTTCGACCTCATCGGCTTTACCCTCCCCTACGAGACTCTCTACACCAACGCGCTCAACGTGCTGGACCTTGGCGGCATTCCCATCCGCACAGTGGACCGCGACGAGAGTCATCCCATCGTCATCGCCGGCGGACATTCCACCATGAATCCTGAGCCGATGTATGCATTCATAGATGCTTTTGTGATCGGTGAAGGTGAAGAAGTTATTCACGATATTATCAACGCGATCCAAAAGCACAAAGACCAGCCAGGTACCAGCCGCGCTGAATTGCTCCATGAACTCGCCAAAATCCCCGGTGTATACGTCCCCACTTTCTACGAAGCCTATTACATGGACGATGGCACCCTTTCACACATTGAACCAACCGTTGACGATATTCCAAAGATCGTTACGAAACGATTGGTTGCCAAACTGCCTCCCCCGCCAACCAAATTCATCGTCCCCAACATTGACATCGTTCACAACCGTGTCTCAGTTGAGATCATGCGCGGATGCACACGCGGGTGCAGATTCTGTCACGCAGGGATGATCACGCGTCCCGTTAGAGAGAGAACCGTTGACGAAGTCCTCGAGGCGGCAAAGATTGCCATAAAGAATACCGGCTTCGAGGAGTTGGCGCTCCTGTCGTTGTCATCATCCGATTATTCGAATGTACTTGAATTGGTTACCAAGGTTGGAGAACAATTCGATGGCAAACATCTTAAAGTATCCCTGCCATCATTGCGGATTGAATCCGTCTCAATAGACCTGATGGAAAAGCTAAAAGAAAAGCGTTCCGGCGGATTCACGCTCGCACCCGAAGCCGCCACTGAACGGATGCGCCGCATCATCAATAAGTTTGTCCCCGACGAGGAAGTGATCGACACAACGCGGGAAATATATCGTCGCGGCTGGACGACGATCAAACTGTATTTCATGATCGGACACCCAAGCGAAACACTTGAAGACGTGCAGGCAATCGCTGACCTTTGCAAACGTGTCATTGAAGAAGGACGCAAAGTGATCGGATGGAAAGCCAAACTCAACGCAGGTGTGAGCACCTTTGTACCAAAATCGCAGACACCGTTCCAGTGGGTCTCGTGCGACACTCCCGAACAGATCAGGGCAAAACAGGCACTGCTCAGGCGCGAACTAGGTCGGGACAAAAATATCAAACTCAGCCTGACCGATGCTGAAGATTCTTTCCTTGAAGCCTGGCTCTCGCGCGGCGATCGCCGCATGGCAGAAGTGGTTTACTCCGCCTGGGAGAAAGGCTCGCGTTTCGATGCATGGCGTGAAGGGAAAAAATACAGTGCGTGGATCGAAGCCTTCGAGGAACAGGGACTCGACCCGCTCTTTTATACTCATCGTCAGCGCCGTACGGACGAGGTCTTCCCGTGGGAACACATCACTGCCGCTGTCCGCAAGAATTTCCTTTTTCAGGATTTCCGCATGTCACTCGAGGGCGAGATCCGCGTGGACTGCCGATTGAACTGTTTCGCCTGCGGCATCCTGCCCATCTTCGCACAGACACGCCGCGAGAATCCCGGCGAGGGCTGGAAATGCCCGGATGTAAAGTCCCCTGCGCCAAAGGTGGTCAGCAAATCCACCCATCAATTACCGGTGGTCGGTGATTGATGGAAAAAGTAAACAAGGAAGCCTTTCTCGCGCGTTTGTTACGAGAGCGCGATAAGTTCGAGTTGCTTCTCAACCGGGTCGGATACACACGCCGAATGGCATTGAAGGGTGTTGCAGGCAAATGGTCGATAAAGGATATTCTCGCGCATATCTGTGCGTACGAACAATACATTGCAGACCGAATGCACGAGATATTACACAACCAGCCCTACACACCCTGCAAAACTCAAACCGCGCTCGACGCTTTTCTCGATGAGTTCGGCTATCCCGATTTTGGCTCTCCACTTCTAGACGACGACTCTCCAAATGAGTGGATCATGGAGAAGTACACAAACGTTTCTTTGGAGGATGTGGTGGCACAGGAGTTACAAGCATTCTCATCCATCGTTTCTGCGCTCGAGCAGATGCCTGAAGAAATGAATCTGCGTCATAATATCCGCAACCGTGTCATCAAACATACTTACGAGCATTATCGTGAACATGCGCGTGAAATTAAACACTGGCTCAAAGTCAACGGCATTGAACTAAAGTAAATGCGTATCCGTATCACATTTTCCAAACAGGGCGCGTTGCGCTACACAGGTCATCTCGACTTGCATAAACTCTGGGAACGCGCAGCACGCCGCGCGGAACTACCGCTTGCATATTCACAGGGATTCCACCCACAGCCCAAGATGAACATCGCCGCGGCATTGCCGCTTGGCTTTTCCTCCCGCTGTGAAGTGCTGGACATGCGCCTCGAACAGGATATTCAACTGGATGGGCTTGCCGTAAAATTGAACGACACCATGCCCGAAGGGATTCGTGTGACACAGATCGAACAAGTGGACGAGCGCGCACCCGCATTGCAGACTCAAGTGGCTTCAGCCGAGTACGAGGTCACATTGAAGGAGGCAGGCCTCGGGTCCGATCTGAAGCGGAAGATTGATTCCATTATGGAATCAGAATCCATCATCCGAACCCGCCGCAACAAAGAATATGATCTTCGACCATTGGTCGAAACACTCACCCTCATCCCCTCTCCTGACGGAAAAAAGGAGAAAATATTTATGAAACTCACCGCCAAAGAGGGAGCAACGGGACGACCCGAGGAAGTGTTGGATGTGTTGGGTATCGCGTTTGAAGAGACGCGTATCGAAAGAGTTCGTTTGAATTTTCAATCATAAACTGGAGGAGTAGATGGCATTACTTGGTGCGTTTTTCTTTGGGTTCGTACCGATGTTCTTGTTCGCGGCATTCGTCAACTGGCTGGATCGTTACGAGAAGGAGCCAAAACTTTTACTGGGCGCAGCCTTCGGCTGGGGTGTCGTTATTGCGGGCGGCGGTGCATATATTCTCAATACGGCAGTTGGCATTGGCGTATATGAGATCACCGGCTCCATTAGCGCGGCAGACTTCAGCACCACATCCATTGCCGCGCCTATAATCGAAGAGGCACTGAAGGGGCTCGCTGTATTGGTGGTATTCCTTATGTTCCGCAAGGAATTTGACTCCATTCTGGACGGCATCGTATATGGAGCCATTACTGCGATGGGCTTCGCTGCGATTGAAAACGTTTTATACATTTATCGCAACGGATTTCAGGAAGGAGGCTGGGAAGGCTTCTGGACTTTGGTCTTTATCCGTGTTGTTCTTGTCGGTTGGATGCATCCGTTCTTCACAGCGTTCACGGGGATTGGTCTCGCCGTAGCCCGGATGAGCAGGAACACATTAGTCAAACTCATTGCTGTCCCTGCCGGTTTCTCGGTCGCCGTATTGACACATGCGTTCCACAACACCTTCAGCACTCTGGTCGGCGGTGGGGGCGGTTTCATTCTGGGGTTGATCGCTGACTACTTCGGTTACGCTTTCATGCTGGTCTTCATCATTTGGATGATCGTTCACGAACGAAACATTTTGAAAAAGCAGTTGGTCGAAGAAGTGAACAGCGGAGCGATCACGAGAGCTCAATACAACACCGCCATATCGTTCTTCCAAACAGGCGTACATTTATCTGCGCTCACTTCTGGAAAGTTTCGATCCACATCGCGTTTTTATCAGGTGTTGGGCGAACTCGCCCATAAAAAGGAACAACTTACCAAGCTGGGTGATGAAGGCGGAAACACACAGATCATCCAGCAGTTACGAACAGAGATGTCGCAACTGGCCTCACAGGCAAAGGCATAGCACTCCGCCATTGTGATAAAATCCTGTCGCCCGCCCCCGTAGCTCAGTGGACAGAGCGTCGGCCTCCGGAGCCGAAGAGCACAGTTCGAGTCTGTGCGGGGGCGCCATTTTATCCCATAAGCGAGACTCACACTTTGATCGATAATCATGCACAATCACGAAACAGACTTGCGTTGTTTCGTGATTCATTTAATCGTCTGCTCATTCCAGCGGACGACCCTGATTATATAAAAATAATAATTGGCGTCATCACGTTGATCGCTGTAATCCTGAGACTCTACCGGATCAACGATCCCATTGGGTACGATGAAGCGTATACATTTATCAATTTTTCGTCAAAATCCTTCAAGTTCATCCTTGCGGATTATCACGCCCCAAATAATCATATCCTCAATTCCTTGTTAATTGGAATTGTTTATCGGGTTTTCGGAGACCATGTATGGATCGCGAGAGTCCCTGCTTTTATTGCAGGCGTTCTCGGCGTACCCGCGGCATTTATTGCCGCACGCAGATTCTTCACCCCGCAACAGTCATTAGCCGCATCCGCCGTTTTGGCTATCACACCCAACATAATCGCCGAATCTGTTAACGGGCGCGGATATCCCCTCATCATTCTATTTTCGCTTTTGCTCACAAATTTTGCGGGCATTCTCGTCAAAAATCCAAGCCGCCTAGCGCTGGCAGCTTACGCAGTTACCGGTGCGCTTGGGTTTTATAGCATCCCAATTTTTCTATATCCAATGGCTGGAATATCCCTATGGGTGGTATTCACGTATTTATCAAATAGTGAAACATGGCATATCAAATGGAGTAACTTGCAAAGTTTCCTTGTTGCTTGCACAGCTTCAGGAGCGTTAACATTCCTGCTCTACTCACCGGTAATATTTTTTGGAACCGGGCTCAACTCACTGGTCGCAAACGACATTGTCAGATCGCAGACCTGGAATGAATTTATCGAGAATCTCTTGATCCGCTCGATGACGACCTGGAACAGTTGGACGATCCAATCTAATCTTGTGTTATTGTATATAGGGATTGGAATGTTCTTCATTTCTGTATTTTTGTATCGCAGGGTATCCAATCAAAGATTGCCGTTGCAGGTATTCTTATTGTTGGGAGCGCTCATCATGGTTGTGTTGCAAAGAGTCGCTCCGTTGCCGAGGATATGGGGCTATCTCGAGATGTTTTTCCTCGTATATGCGGCGGCGGGATTCGTCTGGGTTTTACAAATCATTCTCAAGTCGTTTAGCAACGAGCCGATGATGGGAAAAATCCTTTCGAGCGTTATCCTCTTCATTGCTTTGTTCAGGTTCATAGTGATAATCATCGAGACACAAAGCCCGACCGCGTTGGCCGACAGAACCATTGCGCCGGAACAACTGGCGGCGGAATATATCGCCGCGCACATCACGGATAAGGACACGATCATCGCGCCTGCCCCTGTTGATCTGCAAACCGCTTATTATCTCAAATTGCTCGGGGTGCAATATGAGGTATTTCAACTAAGAGGCGGCGTACTGGAAAAAGAGAATGCGCTGATTATTCTCCGTTCTCGCGGGGAAGGAAAGATCAAAACTTTGGATGGGCTTCTCGAAGCTTTCAAATTGGAAAATGCGCTAAATATAGCTGCGGGAAAGATGGTATTTGAATACGGACCTTTGCAGATTATTTCGATACCCGCTAATTAATCCCTGTTCTCCGTTAGAATTATCCCGTGAATTACAAATACTATATACTAATTATTCCCATCGCCAGCCTCATTTCATCAAGTTGTAGTGTCAAGGTACAAACAGAGAGCTCGGCAACAGCCGCGCCATCGATCATCACTGCGACACTGCCCCTGACTCCGACACCACTTCCATCCGAGACGCCGCTCCCGCCTGTTCCCCAGCCGACAATTGTCCCGGTATCTGGAACAACATCCACGCAATTGAATGTGCGCGCGGAGCCGTCCACCGCTAGCGAGGTGATCGACATCATTCCGGCGAACAGTGCTGTACAGATCGTTGGCAAAGATGTCGGCGAAAACTGGTGGCAGATCATCTATGCGAGCGGGGCTGATGGGAAAGGATGGGTCACCGCGCAATTTGTCGAAACGGCAGGCAAGCCCGATGTCCCAGTGATCGGAGGCGATGGATCAAATCCGCTGGCAGGGAATATGGCACTAGTCATCCAGCAGTTGAATGTGCGAAGCGGTCCCGGCACAAGTTTCGATCCGCTCGGTGTGCTCAATGAAAATGATGTAGTCAGCCTGACAGGCAGGAACAGGGATGGATCCTGGCTCCAGATCGATTTTCCGATAGGGCCCGAGGGCAAAGGCTGGGTTAGTTCCGGTTTTGTCAGATCGGATGAAGCGGAAAGCCTTCCCATAGTATTAGACACGGGTACCGTGATTGGTACCAGCACACCGGCAAGGACTCCGCTTACTCCGACACCGACAATTGTCCCCGCCTCGATGGACTTCGACACCCCTGAGAAACCCATCAAAACAGTCATTCTGGGGGGTACCGGTACGCATACAGTATTGTACAATGGCGACGTTTCATATCCCGAGGGAGATACCACCGATTGGATCTCGGTAACACCGCGTGTGGATGTGCTGTTCGCACGGGTTGAATGTCTGGGAGATAGCTCGATACGGATCAAAGTCAGTGGCTCGGAAATTGAGCTCGCATGCAACAGCGCGATCCAAGTCATTCCTGTTTCGAAGAATGTACCCTTTCTTATCCAAATTCAGGCGGTAGGCTCGGCAAATCAATTGCAATATACAAGATACATGTTGGAGATCAAAGCGAACCCCTAAACCTATGACAGCAAAAAACATGAACCTGACCGCAGAAAGACCGGACGTCCTTCGGATAAAACGTATCTATGGAATTTGGTATGGCATTGTGCTCGGACTTGGCTTTGGCATTTTTTGCTGGGGGCTCGATTCCTACGTATTAAGCAATTATCACGGCATGTATCCCTGGCTTAAGTTTGGGATCGGTGCCATCCTTTGCATGACAATCGGCGGTCTGACAGGTTGGGTTTCTGCAAGACGAGGCAAGCCGATCTACGCCTTGCTTTTGTGGCTGGTCGTTGCTTGGTCTTTTGCCTGGCTGACAATTAACCTGCCTCTGGTGATCGTTCCCAACACACTCACCTTCCTCGAGCCACAATTGATCGGTCTGCTCGATTACACTTATTTCGATGACTTTGGTTCACGCGTCACGGTTGCTAATATATGGATTGCAATCTTCGTTGGGCTGGCGGGATTATTGCAAATTCCCATGAGCGACTCAGCGATCTTCTCCACATCGTTTTTTGGGAAGGCAGGACCGATGGTCGTTGCTGTGATCTTGATGAGCATAGGCGGGTCGATCGTGGACAATGGCTTGGTCAACGAACCTTTGCGGTCTTCGACGGTTGCCGTTGATAATACGATCCAGTTCGTGATAGATAATCGTGGCAAGGAAGTGGACAAGGCTGAGTCGCGCCGGATGCACGCCGGGGCGTTCCGCGCCATTGACGGATCGGTGACACAGGAAAGAGAGTTGATCGTGAGCGGATACGACGGCTTGCTGGGGGAGATCAATGTGCTGGTCCGCTTTGAGAGGGATTGGGTGGAATGCCAGGTGGTTTATAACCAGCCGATCTCATGTAAGGTCGTAAAGACCGCTCAATAAAAACAAGAAATAGCTGGGGAAGGCAAAGGATCATTTAGGGAGGCAACTGCCGGCTCGATGCGAGGCGGGGTTGTTTTATCTATTTGTGCCTGATTGTACAAAATATTCGTTTATGGTAGAGTTAATGCTAAATTTCACACTTGGCGAGGGTAACCTGCATGAACGCTGACAAGATCCCCGACATTATCATCGGAAGATTGCCAATTTATTTACGTGCACTTCAACGTCTGGCGGAAAAAGGCACACAGACAACGTCCTCGCAGGAACTTGGGGAGATGATAGGAATTTCCGCTGCGCAGATCCGAAAGGACATTTCACAATTCGGCGAATTTGGCAAACAAGGCACCGGATATTCGATACCTTTCCTGATCGAGCGCTTGCAGACGATTTTAAAGGTTAACCGCGTTTGGGACGTTATCATCGTCGGTATGGGAGATATTGGACACGGACTGGCACGTTATAACGGATTTGGCAACCGAGGATTCCAGGTGACCATGCTATTCGATAACGATCCCGACAAGGTCGGGCAGACCATTAACGACCTTGAGGTGTTCAGCATAAGCGGGATGACCGAAAAGATCAAACACAATAAGGTCAAGATTGCGATCGTATCCGTCCCAGCCGCAGTCGCACAGACGGTGACAGATCAACTCGTGAAGGCAGGCGTAAAAGCGATCTTGAACTATGCGCCTATCCATTTGAACGTACCAAAAGATGTCCAGGTGCAGCATATAGACCCTGCCACGCACTTACAGAGAATGACTTATTACTTGTAGACTATTGCTTCCAAAATCAAACAAAGAGCAATTTTAATTAGAAATTTGGAGAGAATTAGGTTAATGGAAAAGAATTCCCCGGACAATTCGTCCAATACCCCCAGCCAGAATGGCGGTTCAATGCCTGCTGAACTCAAACCAGAAAACAATCCCGCTGCCAAGCAAGGCTCTGGCAAGATGCAGAAGTTCTTTCGCTCGCTTTTGATCTGGGCCGGCGTCATCGCTTTTGCTTTTTTGGCCGGCGTTGGTACCTATCATTTCGTCCGCTATGCCCCATTGGATAAATCCTTGAACGAAGCGCAGACTGCGCTCGATGACGCAAATGCGGAACTCGCCACGCTGCGAGCTGATAAGCAGAAAGCCGACACAACCATATCCGCGCTTCAAGATAAACTCGGTATGGCGAACGCGCACGTCGATATTTTGCAGTTGCTGGGAGACGCGAACGAAGCCCGCCTGGCGTTGATCGCAAAGGACGTCGAGGGCGCAAAAACCGCGCTTGAAACTTCAGTGGAAACATTGGACCGAATCCTGCCCCTCATCGCGGACGTGGATGCAAACCTCGCCGAGAGCATGTCTCAGCGGCTTGGGTTGATCATCTCAGAACTTGAACGCGACTCAGCATCCGCCCAGGTGGACCTGGAATTGCTTACAAAAGACCTGCTCACGGCGGAAGAGATGTTATCGAAATAACACAAACGTGTAAAAAAATGGTCACGCAATTGCGTGACCATTTTTTTACACTTGCGGAAGGTTTCTCCGCAAAATATTGTACATTGGGAGCGCTTTCACTGCGCCTTCCACTACGCATGTCATGGGGTTATCCACGAGATAGGCTGGGATACCGAGAGACTTGGTCAGTAGTTTATCGATGCCGCGCAATAACGCGCCGCCACCGGTCAACGCCACGCCGCGGTCGATAATGTCCGCTACAAGTTCAGGGGGCGTCTTCTCGAGCACGCGGCGTCCCGTTTCGATGACCGCCTTGAGCGGGTCTTGTAATGCTTCAACGATCTCGCCCGTCGTTAAAGTGATGGGGCGCGGCAAGCCGGTCACCTGGTCCTGCCCCTGGACTTCCATGCTGTTTTCAGTATCCTGCGGCACGGCGGCGCCGATCTTGATCTTGAGCTGTTCGGCAGTCACCTGCCCGATCACCACCCCATATTTTCGTCTCACGTAATTGATGATGGCTTCGTCGAGTTCCAAACCGCCGGCGCGCAGTGTCTCTGCTGAAACGATTCCGTACATCGCCATGACAGCCGCTTCCGAACATCCGCCGCCGAGGCAGATGACCATGTTCCCAGACGGCGAACCAATCGGCAAATCCACGCCGAGAGCCGCCGCGAGAGGCTGTTGGATGAGGGATGCGTCGCGGCTTCCTGCTTCCAGAACTGCTTCATAGACCGCGCGTCTTTCCACGCTGGTAACTCCATACGGCACCGAGATCATCACGCGCGGACGAAAGATGCGCATCGATCCGCTAACACGTTGTAACAGATATGAGAGCAGCGTTTCTGTAATTTCGTAATCGGCGATGACCCCGTTCTTCAACGGACGGGCGACTTCAATGCTCTCCGGCACACGCCCATACATGACGAGCGCTTCCTTGCCGACTGCGACCATTTTCTGATCTTCGACTTCGATGGCTACTATGGTCGGTTCTTCCAACAGCACCTGTGTTCCGTCAGCAATGCGCGAGAACATGGTACCAAGGTCAATACCGAGATCTTTAGAGAATAACGACATTGTGTTTACCGCATCGTAGGGAATGTAGTGGTCTGACGCCGACGATCATCATAATGATTGTTCCTGTTCTGTGATACGTGTATTAACCTTGCGGTAGCGGCGGATCGCATCCAGCCGCAGTTTGGAGCGGCGAAGCGCGGCTTCCATGATCATGTAAGTGTCGTGGTCTTCATCGGGCTTGATTCCCGCAAGGGCATCTTCCGCCCGCTTCTTGGCGGCTTGCGCGCGGGTAACGTCGATCTCTTTGATATTCTCCGCAGCGTCTGCGAGAATGGTCACAATATTCGGCTGGACTTCAGCTACTCCCCCCGCAACAGTAAACAGGTCTTCCTTACCCCCGCGGCGGATCTTGATGACGCCGTTTTTAAGTATCGTTAATACAGGTGCATGATGCGGCAGGATCCCCATCTCGCCGCTTGTGCCGGGCAGGATGATCATATCCACCGCGCCTTGAAAAACGGTGCGGTCCTGAGAAACTATTTCACATTGAATCGTCATAAAAGTTCTCCAGCGTTATGATCTACGCAATACTGAATTGCTTGAATGCCTAGGCACTTGTTTCGATCTGCTCGGCTTTTACCCGGACGTCTTCGATCGTCCCAGCCATCATGAAAGCCTGTTCGGGAAGATCGTCGCATTTTCCATCCAGTATCTCACGGAATCCGCGCACGGTTTCGGTCAGTGGGACATAACTGCCCGCGATACCTGTAAACCGCTCAGCCACATAAAAGGGCTGCGAGAAGAAGCGTTCGATCTTGCGCGCGCGCGCAACTACCAGTTTATCATCTTCACTTAGCTCGTCAATACCGAGGATTGCGATAATATCCTGCAAATCATTATAACGCTGTAATATGCGCTGGACTTCGCGCGCCGTCCGATAGTGCTCTTCGCCCACAATATTTGGATCAAGAATTCGGGAGTTGGATGCGAGCGGGTCCACTGCCGGGTAGATCCCCTTTTCGACAATTGAACGTTCAAGCGAGATGGTGGCATCGAGGTGCGTGAATGTGGCAACAGGTGCAGGGTCGGAATAGTCATCGGCAGGAACATAGATCGCTTGCATGGAAGTGATCGACCCCGATCGGGTTGAGGTTATCCGCTCCTGCAATTCGCCCATTTCGGTGGAAAGAGTCGGTTGGTACCCCACAGCGGAAGGCATGCGCCCTAACAGGGCAGACACTTCCGATCCAGACATTGTAAAGCGGAAGATGTTATCCACAAAGAGTAACACATCTTTGCCTTGATCGCGAAAGTATTCCGCCATCGATAGCGCTGTCAACGCGACGCGCAGACGCACGCCGGACGGCTCGTTCATTTGACCATAGACCATTACCGTATCCTTCATAACTCCTGATTCGAGCATTTCACGATAAAGCTGAGTGCCTTCCCGGGTTCGTTCGCCCACGCCTGCAAACACAGAATTGCCTTCGTGCTCGGTCGCAACCGAGCGGATGAGTTCCATAATAATTACGGTCTTGCCTGTGCCTGCCCCCCCAAAGATCCCGGTCTTGCCGCCTTTCGTAAACGGAGCGATGAGATCGACAACCTTTACACCGGTCTCGAAAATTTCGACGTGGGTGGATTGCTCAGCAAAGCTCGGCGCCCGGCGATGGATCGGATAACGCATAGTTCCGTCCACGGCACCTTTATTATCGATCGGTGCGCCTAGAACGTTGAAGATGCGTCCGAGTGTGGCATTACCGACCGGCACCATAATCGGAGCGCCTGTAGCAATCGCGGGGAGTCCGCGCTGGAGTCCGTCTGTAGAATCCATTGCGACCGTTCTGACCCAATGATTACCGATATGCTTCTGCACCTCGAGGATGAGCGGTTCTTTTCCCTGACGTTCAACCTGAATTGCTTCGAAAAGCTCAGGGATCTCGCCTTCGGGAAACTCCACGTCCACGACACCCCCCAGAATTTGTACGACACGGCCCAATGAATTTGCCATGATAATTATTCCTCCGATTAGTTCGACTCAAGCGCTTCCGCGCCGCCCACAATATCCAGAATATCGTTCGTGATCCCCTGTTGACGAACTTTGTTGTAAGCCAGTTGCAATGAGCCGACCAATTCCTTTGCGTTTTCCGTCGCATTTCGCATCGCGACCATACGAGCGGCATGTTCGCTCGCCTGCGACTCCAACACAGCCTGGTAGATCTGCAGCGCAGTAAAGCGCGGAATCATCTCATCAAGAATGTCGCTTTGGTCCGGTTCATATTCATAGGCCGCGGCAGGGCCGGTGTGGTGCTCCCCGAAATCCTCCACGAGACCTTCACTTGTATCTACCTCAAGCGGAAGAAGCTTTTTCACATTAGCAACCTGACGCGCCATATTTACAAAGTCTGTGTAGATCAAATAGACCTCGTCTGTATCACCTTGGAGAAAATCATCCACTACAAGACGCCCAATCGCAGAGACCGCCCCAAACTTCGGCGCGGGGGGCATATTGCTGAAATCAGCTACAACGGGCTTCTTCATCCGCAGGAGCAGGTCGCGCCCCTTTCGCCCTACGGAAATGTATTTCACAGGAATCGGATACTTATCGAACTTTTTCAACACAAATCGAATGATGTTCGTGTTGTAAGCGCCAGCCAAGCCCCGATCCGCCGTCATCACAATGACCAATGCAGCTTGGGGGATGGGACGTTCCGTCAATAGCGGATGCAGGTTCTGGCTTCCAGATTGTGCCGTTAGATGAGTTACAACTTGCCATGATTTAGTCGCGTAGGAACGGGTTGCGGTGAGTGCCTGAATCGACTTGCGGGCCTTTGCCGCGCTGACAGTTTCAAGCGCGCGGGTTACCTGCGAGATATTTCTTACACTTTTGATGCGTACCCGCATCTCACGAGCAGAAGACATTAATCCGCCTGCCAGGTATTACGGAAAGCGTTCAGCGCACTGACAAGGCTAGCCCGATTCTCGTCCGTTATCATATTCTTTTCATCGATACTCTTGGCAACCTCAGGATGTGAAGACTCCATGAATCTAAGCAAGTCCGCCTCCCATTTCGCCATCTTGTCAACAGGGACGCTATCGGCATATCCATTCGTGCCGGCAAACATGGCGATCACCTGGTCAGACATGGACATGGGCGAAAATTGCGGCTGCTTGAGTAATTCCTGCATTCGCTGACCGCGTCCAAGCTGCTGCTGGGTGGCTTTATCCAGGTCAGATGCCATCAGGGCAAACGCAGCAAGCTCGCGGTAAGCTGCCATATCCAGACGCAAGCGTCCAGCCACCTGCTTCATGGCTTTTGTCTGTGCGTCGCCGCCTACGCGGGAGACTGAAACACCGACGTTCACAGCCGGGCGGATTCCCGCGTTAAATAGGTTGGTTTCAAGATATATTTGTCCGTCAGTGATCGAAATTACATTTGTGGGGACATAAGCTGAAACATCGCCAAGTAAAGTTTCGATGATCGGCAATGCGGTGAGTGAACCGCCGGTGCCCTTTACTTTGACAAGTTTATATTCTTCGGGGTTGCCGATGTGTTTGCGGGCTTCCTCGGCTTCATCCTTTGAAATGGGACCCGAATATACTTTTCCGTCCACTCCGTCCTTTTCAGATGCGAACGATCCACTGAAATCTTTTTTCGTAATCACGTATTTATATCCAAGGCGCGCGGCGCGTTCTAGCAACCGGGAATGGAGGTAGAAGACATCGCCCGGATACGCCTCACGCCCAGGCGGGCGGCGCAAAAGTAATGAGACTTGTCGATAAGCCCAGGCATGCTTGGAAAGATCATCATAGATTACGAGAGCATCGCGTCCTGATTCCATGAACTCTTCACCCATCGCGCACCCGGAATAGGGAACAATGTATTGCAAAGCCGCAGATTCATCCGCAGATGCGACGACGACAATTGTATGCTCCATTGCGCCGTTGGCCTCAAGGATACCCACAGTGCGGGCGACAGCCGCCTTCTTCTGCCCGATGGCGACATAGATACAAATAAGGTCTTTTCCTTTTTGGTTGATGATTGCATCGATGGCGATGGCGGTTTTCCCGGTCTGGCGGTCGCCGATGATGAGCTCG
>DNDO01000242.1 GCA_003484265.1 Anaerolineae bacterium | reverse complement strand
TCCGGCAGGTTAGCTCCTCACGGAGGGTTCCCCGCCCCGGGTGCTATCCGACGCCGTGCTCTATGGAGTGCGGACTTTCCTCGGCCCCGACAACGCAGGACCGCGATCGCCCAACCGACCTGAGGCCACTTCATCATACACGTATGAGAGAGGCGCGTCAACCAATATTCCTACCTATGGGCGGGGATATGGACAAAATCCTCTTAACCACAGATTTCATGAATTCTCTCGGAAAGTCCAGAAAAAACAGCGAAAATCTGCGTCGCAACTTGGCAGAAGAAAATATCCAAACTTTTTGTGACCATCGTGGATTAACCAGCTTCTAAATGGGATATTACAGTCTTGAAAACACTCTGAACATTGGAGAAATCGGAAAAAGACATTAGAATAGGAAAGAGTATGAAATCAAATTGGTGGAGTCTTCGTGAGTAATTCGCCCGAAAAAATTGTCATCGGTCTGACCGGTAATATCGCGACAGGAAAAAGCGTAGTGCGCCGCATGTTGGAGCATCTCGGTGCGTACACTATCGACGCCGATGCCCTCTCCCACCGCGTAATCTCCAAGGGCGCGCCCGGCTACCAACCGGTAGTGGACAAATTCGGCACGTGGCTTCTTGACAGGGACGGGCAGATCGACCGCGCAAAACTTGGGCGGCTCGTTTTCTCCGATGGACAGGCGCTGGCACAACTTGAAGACATCGTGCATCCCTACGTCAACCAGGCAGTGGATTTGCTGATGAAGCGCGCAAACCAATCGGTCATTGTGATCGAGGCGATAAAACTGCTCGAATCGAACCTGCGCAGCCACTGTGATACGATCTGGGTGACAGATTCCAGCCAGGAAGTCCAGGTTGAACGGCTCGTCCGCAAGCGCGGGATGACTCGCGAGGATGCGTTACAGCGCATCCACTCACAGTCATCGCAAAAGGAAAAATTGGCGTCTGCGAAGACGGTCATCAGCAACAACGGATCATTCGATGATATGTGGAAACAGGTCAACGCTGCGTGGAAGCGCCTCGTCCCTGCAACGGAAGCTGAACCAGCCACCCTGATCTCTTCGACCAAGCCTGAGGCAGGTGCGGAAGCGTTTTCCCTCCAGCGCGGCAAACCGCGCGACTCGCAAAAAATCGCAGACCTGATGACAAAATTAAGCAGGGGCAAGCGCACCATGTCAAAAGACGACATTATGGAAGCCTTTGGCGAGAAAGCCTTTCTTCTGCTTCAACTTGGCGATGAACCGGTCGGTATGGCAGGCTGGCAGGTGGAAAACCTGGTTGCCCGCACCATCGATCTGTACCTTGACCCCAAAGCCCCCGCTGAAGTGGCGCTGCCCCTGCTCTTCAATGAAGTGGAGCGCGCTTCCGGCGAACTGCAATGTGAAGCATCACTGGTCTTCCCGCCCATGGAACTGGTCGGTTTTGACGCGTTATGGAAACAACTCGGCTACGAACGCCGCACGCCTGAAACGCTCGGCGTGGATGTGTGGTCAGATGCTGCCATTGAATCCATGCCAAAGGGCTCGGCATTATTCTTCAAACAACTCCGCACAGACCGCGTCCTTCGCCCGATCTAGGTGTGCTATAGTTAGCAATGTAATGGATCAGTAGACAGGCATATCACAGGGCGGAGCGAGTTCTTTACAACCAGCGGCTTGGATATTTGAAAACTAAGCCTGAATTTATCAAAAAACACTATACTGACCCAAGCACACTCGAATGGCGAATTTTCTCGATAACATCCTCTACATTTACGGAAGACTCAACTGGCTGAGCGCTCTCGACATTTTGCTCGTTACGCTCATCTTTTTTGTGATCCTATATACAGTGCGCGATACACAGGCCATGGTGCTGTTGAGGGGCATGATCATTCTGGTCGTTGCGTTGATCTTCCTGACCACCATATTCGAACTCCCCGCTTTTTCATGGTTCATACAAAACGCGTTACCGGCTTTACTGCTTGCCATCCCCGTCATCTTTGCGCCGGAGATACGACGCGCTCTCGAACGACTGGGACGCGCCGGCGCGTTCACCCTGCCTTTCATCACTGGAAGCGAACCGATGCAGGAAGAGGACTTGTCCAAGATGATCCACTCGATCACCGAAGCCGCGGCGCGCCTTTCGGCGAGACAGCACGGCGCGTTGATCGTCATCAGGCGGCAGGACAGCCTCGATCAATATATCGAGACTGGCGTGCAAATGCGCGCAAACGTCACCCCTGAACTTCTCCTGCAAATTTTCTATCCCGATACGCCCCTGCATGACGGCGCGGTCATCATCGCCGAGGGACGAGTGGTCGCAGCGGCGTGCGTCATGCCGTTATCTGCCAGCGGCGTGTTGAACCGCACTCCGGAACGTCAGATGGGGCTTCGGCATCGCGCCGCTTTGGGCGTGTCCGAGGTCAGTGACGCCGTATCAATCGTCGTGTCGGAGCAGAGCGGATCCATATCCATTTCACATGCCGGGCGCATGATCAAGCGCATCGATCCCGCGCGTCTGGAAAACATCCTCTCCGCATTCTTCCGCTCGGATACCACAACCCCTCAGCGAGTATGGATAAAACGGTATTTTCCCAACCTTTTCACAAGGAAGGATAAATAACATGCGGCGTTTCGGTGCCAACATTCGCACCTTCCTGCTTGCGCTTGTGCTGGGTGTATCCGTTTGGGTATCCGCCGTCAGCGGTGCGGACCCGGATGAGGTCCGTATCTATCCAGACACAATCCCGCTCGAGATCGTTGGCAGTGACCCATCGCTCATCATCACGAGCGACATCCCCACCGAAGTTGAGATCACTTTGCGCGCACCCCGTTCTGTTTGGGAGCAGCTGACCGCGCTCGATAATTCGGTACAAGCAACATTGGATCTATCGGGACTCAGCACCGGTGAGCACTCGGTGGATATCCAGATCCGAGTCCTTGTCCGCCCGTATCAGATCGTTCTAGCAGACCCGCAGACTGTTTCGGTTATTCTCGAACCTCTTGCCACCCGGACCCTCCCCATAGACATATCGCTTAGCGGTGTGCCTGCCATCGGCTACCAGGCCGGGGATGTAAATATTGAACCGACCGAAGTATTGATAACGGGACCCAAATCGCTGGTGGATCAGGCGACCCGCGCGCGCGTGTTCTTGAACCTTGACGGCATACGCGAGGACATCGATCAATCGAACCCCATTCAGATAATAGACGAAAACAATTCAGTGATCCGCGATCTTTCACTGACGCCAGAAAATGCCCGTGTTAGCGTGCCGGTCAGCCAGCAGGGCGGGTTCCGTGATGTCGCCGTCAAGGTTGTTGTGACCGGGCAGATCGCGCCGGGATACCGCCTTGAAAACATTTCGGTGTTCCCGCCGGTCGTCACGGTCTTCGCATCAGACCCGGAACTGGTCAACACTTTACCCGGCATCGTGGAAACGCAGCCGCTCGAACTGAATGATGCAAACGATGATATCACCACGCGCCTTGCGTTGAACCTGCCTGAGAACGTCACGCTTGTTGGCGCGCAATCAGTGCAGGTGACGGTCGGCATATCCCCCATTCAAACCAGCCTGACACTAATGAATCAGACCATCGAAGTGATCGGGCTTACCGAAGGATTGTCGGTGCAGATCTTCCCCCAGACAGTGGATGTGATCATCTCAGGTCCATTGCCCACGCTGGATGCATTGACCCTGCAGGATGTGAGAGTTACCGTGGATGTAACCGGGCTTGGGCTCGGCACGCACCAACTTACACCCATCGTGGAGGTATTGGTAAATAACGTGCTGGTGGAATCCATTTTACCGGGAACGATAGAAGTGGTATTATCACCCCCCGTTACGCCGACGATCACACCGTTCCCGACGGCAAGACCGTAAACCCTTAAACACAAAGGACACAACGGTCACGAAGGAAAATCTAAGGAAGAGTTTCTCGGCGAGATGCTTTAAAAACCTTGGTGTCCTTCGTGTCCTCCGTAGTGATAATATGACAAAACCAATCGTAGCACTCGTTGGCAGACCCAACGTAGGAAAATCAACTTTATTCAACCGCCTAGTCGGTGAGCGCATGGCAATTGTCCATGATACGCCAGGCACCACGCGAGACCGTCTTTTCGGGGAAGCCGAATGGAACGGACGCACATTTCACGTTGTGGACACAGGCGGTATCGACCCCACTCACGGCGGTAAGTCTCCACTCTCGATAGATTCGGTGGACTTCATCGAGGATATCCGTTCGCAGGCACAAGTTGCCATCAGCGAAGCGGACGTTGTCTTGTTTATCAATGATGTCGAAACCGGTGTGACCGGTCCCGATTTGGAAGTGGCGGACATTTTGCGCCGTTCACAAAAAAAACTAGAGGACGGTTCGTTCTTCCCTCCGATCTTTGTCGTGGTCAATAAAGCGGAGAATCAGGAGAGGCGGGACATGGCGCCTCTTTTCTACGAGCTGGGGTTGGGTGACCCGATAGCGATTTCAGCCGTACACGGCACCAGCACCGGCGATCTGCTCGATCTGGTCGTGGCAGCTTTCCCTGAGGAAGACGCGGAAGCGGAGGATGAGTCCGTAAAGATCGCGATTGTCGGCAAGCCGAACGCGGGCAAATCGAGTCTGTTGAATAAACTGGTCGGGAAGGAACGCGCCATCGTCAGCGAGATCGCAGGGACAACACGCGACGCGACCGATACGAAGATCGAAGTGGACGGGCTGGAGGTAACGCTGATAGACACCGCCGGCATTCGTCGGCGCGGAAAGATCGAGCCGGGCGTGGAACAGTTCAGCGTCCTGCGCGCGTTCAAAGCCATCGAGCGGGCAGACGTCGCGTTGTTGATGATCGACGCAACGACGGGCATCACGTCGCAGGATGCGCACATTGCGGGGTTCGTCCTCGATCAATGGAAGTCGTGCGTCGTGATCGTCAACAAATGGGATGCCATCGAAAAAGATTCGTTCACAATGGAAGATTACACCCGCAAGATCCGCGCGGACTTGAACTTTATGGACTATGTGCCGCTGTTGTTCATCTCTGCCAAAACAGGCCAGCGCGTGGAGACTGTGTTGCCAATGGCGTTGCGCGTGCAGGAGGAACGACTGGCGCGGCTGACGACATCCAAGATCAATTCGGTGATCCACAAGGCGCAGGACGCGCATCCGCACCCCTCACACGCGGGGCGACAGATGAAAATGTTCTATGGAACACAAGTGAGAAGCGACCCGCCGACGTTCATGATCTATGTCAACGAGCCGAAGTTGATGCACTTTACCTATTTACGATATCTCGAAAATCAGATCCGCGAAGAGTATGGATTTTTGGGGACGCCGATACGAATCGTTACGAAGGGGAGAAGAGAATAGTGAGTAGTTTTCAGAGCAGTTCGGTGGTTGAGAGCCGGGATGCGGCGTATCGAAACCAGAAACAACATGTACACATGAAATATGTGGTTTCGATATGTGACGGAAGAACACCTTCCGCGCAACGACATTATGAATTGAGCGCCTTCAAAATAAATTCTGCTGTCCTCCTGCCCGAACTTGCGTCAGTAAACGTGATTTCATCTTCGA
>DNDO01000154.1:3932-4145 GCA_003484265.1 Anaerolineae bacterium | reverse complement strand
GAGTTGATTCATTTGATCCGCTCTGGATATAGACCGAACATGATCCTTGCCTCATCCTCACATCCGCCGAAAAATAATGCACCTGCTTTATTGAATGATCGCCCAATAAAAGAAGGCAAGCCGACGGTTTATGTATGCGAAGGGTTCATCTGCAAGTATCCAGTCACAACGATGGATGAATTGATAAAATTACTTTAAATCAAAAGGCTCTCG
>DNDO01000154.1:2222-3701 GCA_003484265.1 Anaerolineae bacterium | reverse complement strand
CGAGAGCCTTTTGATTTACTTGGGTGTGACATTCCCATCGGAATCTGTCGATTGGTCGTTCTCTTTATCGCTGCTCAAGCCATCGCGAAATGCCTTGATGCTCCTGCCTATTTCACCGGAAATCTTGCCGATACGACCAGGTCCGAAGAGAAGCACAATTATTATCAGAATGATGATCCATTCCGCACCGCGCGGTAATCCTAACATAAGATACTCCTTTTTCGATTTCTGCTGTATCGTACCATAATCATCGTTAAATCACCATTATAGTTCGCGGCGGAAAATGATGCCTTCGATGAAGCGGATTGCCCTTCGCACGAATGAACGAACACGTCCGAAAATGAGATATTGTTCAGGATGGACATGTCCCTTGCTCGGGAACGGACCGGTCCATTCGGCTGTCAAAGCGCCCCAGGTAAGCCCTGCGCCGAAGCCGACCATAACCAGCTTGTCACCTGATTTGATATCGCCTTTCTCGACCGCCTCAACTGCGGCAATTGGAATGGATGCAGTGGAGGTATTTCCATAACGCTCTAGGTTGACGACGAATTTGTCCATCGGCATTTTGAGACCGCGCGCCGCCGCTTCGATAATTCGTATGTTTGCCTGATGTGGCACGATCCAATCCACTTCTTCAAGCGAAATTCCGGCGGCATCCAGCGCTTCACGTGTGGCTTGCGCCATCACCCGTGTAGCAAATCGGAACACCTCCTTGCCGTCCATTTCGATAAAATGCTTGCCTTGATGAATGGTCGCTTCTGTTGCCGGATGCTTACTCCCACCGCCTTGCAGTGTCAGCAGGTCGCCACCGGAGCCATCAGAATGCATCACAGCAGAATAGACTCCTCCAGGGCGTTCGCTTGCCTGCAAGATGAATGCCCCTGCCCCATCCCCAAATAAGATGCAGGTATTCCTGTCTTTCCAGTTCACGAAACGAGAGAGGGTTTCGGAACCGATCACCAAAGCGTTCTTAATGGAACCGCTTCGAATCGCCTGCGCCGCCATATTGGTCGCGTAGATAAACCCCGAACAAGCCGCAAGCAGATCAAATGCGCCGGCTTTTGTCGCCCCAATTTGATCCTGCACGAGACAGGCTGTTGCAGGGAAAATATATTCCGGGGAGGATGACGAGCAGATAATCAAGTCAAGGTCAGTTGGTCGTAGGTTTGCCACCTTCAACGCTTTAAGTGAGGCGCCGAGCGCAAGGGTCGCGGTAGATTCGTTCTCACGGACAATTCGCCTTTCGCGAATACCCGTGCGGTCACGGATCCATTCGTCGTTCGTATCAACCATTTTTGACAGGTCGTCGTTGGTCAATATCTGTTCAGGCACTGCCATCCCCCACCCAGTGATGTGTGCATACGGCATAACGTACTCCTAAATAATTAATACCCGACTATAGATATGGTCGGGCAATGGATAATCTCACCCCTGGAATGTGCTGAAAACCAAAGTAGCGTTATGTCCGCCGAAACCGAA
>DNDO01000154.1:0-2001 GCA_003484265.1 Anaerolineae bacterium | reverse complement strand
GAGTTGGACATGACGTGCCTTGGCTTAATATTCCTTTTCTGATTGGGAATGTAGTCCAGGTCACATTCTGGATCAGGCGTCTCATAATTGATCGTAGCAGGCAATACCCCTTCAAGCATCGCTTTAATGCTGAATACTGCCTCCACCGCACCAGAGGCTCCCAGCAAGTGTCCTGTCATGGATTTTGTGGATGAGACTGGTATGTTATACGCCTGCTCGCCAAAAACTGTTTTGATCGCGGCTGTTTCGCTCTTATCGTTTAGAGGAGTGGAGGTGCCATGCGCATTTATGTATTCAATATCGGTAACGTTAAGGTTCGCATTTTCCAATGCCAGCTTCATGGACATTGCCGCGCCGGCACCATTCTCGGCAGGAGCAGAGATATGGTGGGCATCATCGGTTGTGCCGTAACCGCTCAACTCACAAAGAATGGTTGCGCCTCGCGCCTGCGCGTGTTCCAGAGTCTCGATTATCAATACGCCGGCACCCTCTCCCATCAAAAAGCCATCTCTATTTTTATCGAATGGGCGCGACGCCGTCAGCGGGTCGTCATTTCGGGTCGAAAGCGCACCCATCACATTCATACCAGCCATGGCAAGGGATACCAAAGCCGCTTCCGAAGCACCTGCAATCATCGCATCGGCTGATCCTCGTCGGACCATTTCCAGTGCTTCACCAATCGCGTTATTTCCCGACGCGCATGCTGTGGCCAGGGACATGTTAGGTCCGCGGGCACCGACACGTATGGCGAGCATACCTGCCGCGCTATCAGAGATCATCATTGGTATCAGGAATGGACTTACACGATCAGCTCCGCGTTCGTTCATGACAGCCGTCTGATCGATTATTGTTCCGATACCGCCGATCCCTGAACCGATTAATACGCCGATACGGTCCCGATTGGATTCGTCTATCTTCAATTCCGACTGCTCCAGGGCTTCCGTTGTGGCAGCGGTGGCGAATTGGGTAAAGCGATCCATTTTGCGCGCTTCACGCGTGCCAAACAAAGATACAGGATCAAAGCCTTTTACTTCTGCGGCAAATCGCGTCTTGTGTTTGCTGGCATCGAACAGGGTGATCTCACCCGCGCCAGACTTACCAGCCACAAGAGATTCCCACGTCTCATTTACATTATTTCCAACAGGGCTTATACATCCCATCCCTGTTACGACCACTCTTCTACCCATAAACGTCTCCTTGAATAAATTTCAGGAATATCACTTCCCGCATCTTGAGTTATAACACGCCGGTTCTAATTTAGACACGCTCACCCATAACGCCCTTCAATGTTTTCCAAACCTGCTGAACATGAGATCGGTCATGGTCCGCAATAAAACTCATAACCTCGTTGAAATTCGTCGGACCGAAAATAGCATGTCGCGCTTTTCGATGCCAGAAGGAATCGTCCAACTCTTTGACGGTTTCACTAAACCCCTTTCTTGTAACCGTAAACTCAGCCAAAGCTGAAGGTCCATCCACATTCAAATATTTGCGTTCGTTTGCCCAAATGCTCGAATCCGGCCGCGGGAGGAAAGCATCATCTCTTTCGAGCATTAATTGTAATTGCTCCTGATGGATTTCAATATCAGTATCCCGCAAGTGGCATACGATCTCAATCATTGCCCAATCATTTTGTGTGGGCTCGCGCCGCCACTCTTTATCCGTCAGTGATTCAGACAAAGTTTGGAGGGCAGCCGGGGTGGATATTAAGATCGCAGTGTTTGCATCCGGGGACTTGAAAGAAGGTATCATCGAGGACGGGTTTTGAGATTCCAGCCATGGACGGAAGTCTGCTAATTTGCCGCGCCCCATTTCAGGTCCAGGATTTGAAGCGGATTCTTCGCCTATGAAATATGTCTTCAGCCCCAGCCTGTCCGCAGGGATCATGTCACGTTGAACATCGTTTCCAATCATTAGCACTGGTCCATCGGGCCAACCGAGTTGACCGAGCAACTCGGCGTAAAACGCCGTGTAAGTTTTGCTGAAATGGAAATTTTCAAT
>DNDO01000240.1:11128-11263 GCA_003484265.1 Anaerolineae bacterium | reverse complement strand
CCGGTGCGGCATAGGGAAGATCTGCCACCTGCTCCTGCATGGCTCGGATTATGCGTTCATCTCCATGGCCGATATTGACACACATGGTCATCGAGTTGAAATCGAGATATTTCTTGTCGTCCACATCCCAGAAGT
>DNDO01000240.1:9025-11035 GCA_003484265.1 Anaerolineae bacterium | reverse complement strand
GCCACCTGCTCCTGCATGGCTCGGATTATGCGTTCATCTCCATGGCCGATATTGACACACATGGTCATCGAGTTGAAATCTAGATATTTCTTGTCGTCCACATCCCAGAAGTGCACGCCCTTGGCGCGCTTCACAGCGATCGGATTCACTTTTGCCTGCGCCGACCAAGTATAGAATATGTGCTCTTTGGAAAGCAGAAGTATTTCTTCGTTGGGGAGATCAAACATATGTACCTCAGTAAGACCTGTGATGTCTTGTAGACCTCGCAGGTTTTTTTATTATGATTATAACCCTCCTCATTTCAGGGAACTGTGATAAACTTTCGCCCGCTAGAACTGGTACGCACTAAGTGTACGTGCCTTTCCGCTCCCGGCAGGTCAACGACTTGAACAGGAGCAATCCCATGGAAAGGAGGAAACCCTCATGCGAAAATATGAATTGATCTGCATCTTCCAGCCCGATCTGGAAGAAACCGCCTTTAAAAGCGCCTTGGAACGCGTCCAAACCTGGATCACAGAATCAGGTGGAAGCGTGGACAAGACCGAGATCTGGGGCCGCCGCAAGCTGGCTTACATGATCCACAAACAGACCGAAGGTCAGTATGTGTTGTTGAATGTCACACTCGACCCCAAATCCACCAGCGACCTGGAACGGAACATCCGCTTCCTTGAGCCCGTCATGCGTCACATGCTGACGGTTGTATAATTTAGTACCGTCTTCCATTTGGTTACCCGTTCCGATTTATAGACAAGGAGCATTCAAATGAGCCGAGGATTGAATAAAGTTCAGATCATAGGGCATCTTGGCAAAGAACCCGAAATGCGTTACACCTCTTCGGGCAAGCCTGTGACCACATTCACCGTGGCAGTCAGTCGTTCGTGGAATTCAGCGGACGGGGAACGCCACAGCGAAACGGAATGGTTCAATGTTGTTGCGTGGGGCAACCTTGCCGAGATATGCAAGCAATATCTCACCAAGGGGCAGCAGGTGTATATCGAAGGGCGCCTGCAAACACGCCGTTGGGATGACAAGGAAGGCAACAAGCATACCAATACCGAGGTGGTGGCGAACGAAATGATGATGCTCGGAGACCGCCGGGACCACAACACGACACAATCATCGTCCGAGTCGGCGCTACCGGAAGGCGCATCGGGAACCAACGAAGACGAGTTCCCCTTTTAGTTATCGATTGGAGTAAGAAATGGCTGAAGATAGAAAACCATACGAAAGACAAGGCGGCGGTAACCGCTATTTTTCAAAACCAAAGTTCTGCCAGTTTTGTGCCGATAAAACCCTGACGATCGACTACAAAAAAGTCGACCTGCTCAGGAAATACGTCACAGAGGAAGGTACGATTCGCCCGCGCAGACAAACAGGCGCCTGCGCGAAACATCAGCGCATCGTTGCCTCGGCAGTCAAGCAAGCCCGCCAGATCGCCCTGCTTCCTTTTACAGGCAAACGCATCGAAGAAATGCGTTAATTAAAATCAACGAATAACGAACGCGCGGGGCATGAACGCGCCAAACGGCGCAGGTACATGCCCCGCATTCGCGTCACGGAGTAATACAAAATGGAAAATAAAAGTAATAAACCGAAGATCGCAACCAAGAAACACATTGCCCGCCTCGAACGCGAACGAAAACAGGTCTCGTTGGTGCGGACAGTGGCGATTGTGATGTTCGGCGTAATTGCGCTTTTACTAGGATACGGTTATCTAGATATTAATTATCTGCAATTGCAAAAGCCAGTGGCGGAAGTAAACGGCGAAAAGATCTCCATTCAACAATGGCAGGAACGAGTTCAACTACAACGCGTCAACTTCGTGAGCCTTTACCAGCGCTACCAGTTTTTCCAGCAGCAGTTCGGCATGGACGTCACTCAACAGGTTCAGGAAGTAGAGTTCTATTTGCAATCGCCGGAGGCAATCGGGCAGCTGGTCATCGACCAGATGATCGACGAGGCATTGATAAGTCAAGAAGCTGAAAAGCGCGGAATTATTGTGTCCGATGA
>DNDO01000240.1:7973-8688 GCA_003484265.1 Anaerolineae bacterium | reverse complement strand
CAGCAACTCTTGATCCGGCGGTTACACCCATCCCGACATCCACTGTCGCTCCGCCAACACCTACTTCTGTCCCTGAGGATGTCACCCCTACCGCGACACCCTTTACAGTGGAAGGCTTCAACACGGAATATCAGGCAACGGTTGACGAATACAAAACATACGGAATTAGCGAAACGACCCTTCGATCTGCATACAGAAACGACCTCTTACGCAATAAACTATTGGAGGCGATCACGGCAGACATCCCGACAACTGCCGAACAGGTCTGGGCTCGCCACATTCTCGTGGAAAACCCGTCTCTTGCTGGGACCGTGAGCCTGATACTCGCGCAGGGCGGCGACTTCGCCACGGCCGCAAAAAAATACTCGATTGATACAGGTTCCGGAGCCGAAGGCGGTGACCTTGGGTGGTTTGGTCCGGGCGCGATGGTTCCCGAATTTGAGACCGCCGCTTTCAACCAACCAATTGGTGAAATCGGCAAACCCGTTCAAAGCCAGTTCGGATATCACATCATCCAGGTGCTCGACCGGCGGGAACTTCCGCTCCCTGCCAGCGCATTGGAACAGAACCGTAACACTGCCTTCTCTGATTGGCTGACAACATCCAAGAGCGAAGCTGCAATCATTACGAACGACACATGGATGCAGCACATCCCAAAGATGCCGGCATTCGGCGCACAATAAAAATTACGGGATATAAAAAAAACGCCTGCTTA
>DNDO01000240.1:5448-7701 GCA_003484265.1 Anaerolineae bacterium | reverse complement strand
TAAGCAGGCGTTTTTTTTATTAACGATTTGAATTATCTAGTCTTCAGCATATCGTCCGTGACCTGATCCAGCCTCAGGCTGATGATCTGACTCGCTGAATCACGCCCCATCGTGATCCCGTAGATCACATCCGCCGCTTGGACGGTGTTGCGGTTATGGGTAATAACGATGAACTGTGTGTCCTTGCTCAACTCCAGCAACAAGTCGCGGAAGCGTCCGACATTTGCCTCATCCAGCATCGCGTCCACTTCATCCATTACGCATACAGGTGTTGGCGAAACTTTGAGTAATGAAAACACCAAAGCGACAGCGGTAAGACTGCGTTCGCCGCCCGACAATAATGCCAATCCCTGCTCGCGGCGACCCGGTAAACGCGCTTCAATCTCGATACCCGTTTCAACCAAATTATCAGGATCGGTCAGCGCCAGCCGCGCTGAACCGCCGCCAAACAGACGGGTGAACATCGCTCGGAACTGCTTGTCCACTGCATCGAACGTTTTTGAAAACTCCTGCCGCGTCAACTCGTCCAATTCCGCTATGACCTGGCGCAGGTCCTCTTCGGCTTTGCGCAGGTCGTCCACTTGCGCGCTCATAAATGAATAGCGTTCAGATTCCTGGTCAAACTCCTGTTTCGCTTCGGGATTGATCGGACCCATCCGCCGCACTTGTGTGCGCTGGCGCGTCAACTGTGTTTCAAGATCAGGCGTGATTTCGGTTACAACAGGCAGTTCTTCCACCATGCCTTCGAATGGCAACGGGACAGGTCCCGCAACTTCGTCCGCATACTCAAACATCACAAGACCAAAATCATCTGTTATTCTCAAGCGCAAATTATCCAGCGCCTCCTGTTTGCGCAATTGCTCCAATTGAACCTGTCCGTGTAATCGTTCGGCGGTGGCGAGCGCGCGCTGTGAATTCGCCTCAACGTCCTGCAAACGTGTCTCTTCAGCTTCGGCAGTTTCCAATTCTATTTCGGCAGGGTCAACATCAACATGCAGGGTTTCGATCTGTGAAAGCAGCAAACTTTCACGTTCGTACAACGCAGACTTTTCAGCATCCAAACTGCCCAATGAAGTACCAGCTTCGATCAACCGAGCCGCCAGTTCATTCCGCCGCATATCAAATCTCTCAGTGTCTTTCTCCCGTTCTTCCTTTCTCATTTTTGCGTCTGCCAAAGCGCGTTCTGCAACCGCGGCACGCGTGCTCCAATAAGAAGCCTGCCCTTGCGCTTCACTAACGTCCGCTTCGTTCAAATGCGCAGACATCGTACGTAATTCTTCCTGCGCTTTTGCAGATTCAGATTCGATGGCAGCAAGCGAATCGACCAAACTTCTTTTGGATGTCTCCGCCTCGGCCGCTTCTGCCTTCAATTGGACTTGCTGACTCTTCTGCCAATCCAACTCGCGGTGCTTCGCTTCAGACTCCAATCCAGCCTGCTTCTCGGATTCCTCAGCCTTTTCAAAGCTGACTTTTGCATCACTGGCGGCATTCCGAGTTTCTATCAAATCATTCTGTACACGATTGATCTGGGTTGAAAGCGACTCAACATCGCGATTAAGGGAGTCGATCTGCACACCCAATGTGGACAAGGACTCCGTCAATTCTCGCTTTTGGCGAGGCCGGCTCAATGCTGAGGATGAAGCGGATTTCCCAGCCACTATCAAGCCGTCACCGCGGAAGACCTCACCACCCAAGGTCACAATTCGCGCGTGAGTCGGAAAATCCTGGATCAATCGTCGAGCAGCTGAACGATCGCGTACTATCAGCGTTTGGCCAAGCACCAGGTCCACCGCGCCGCGCAGTCCTTCAGGCGCATTGACAAGTTCAGACGCGACACCCAGACAATTTTCATCATTTGGTTTCATAATCGATTGGCGGACACGATCGTCGAGAGGAAGTAATACCGCCCTCCCGGAATCATCAGCTTCAAGCAATTGCAAGGCATCTTCGATCTCGTCAGAATCCAGCATGACCGCATCAAGCGTATCACCCAGGGCTGCCGCAACTGCAATTTCCAACTCCACAGGGACGTCAAGCGAGGCGCTCAATGCACCGCGCGCTCCCTTGAGTTTCATTTGATGTGCCGCTTCAAGCAGGAAACGAGCGCCCTCCGCATAACCAGCCAATGACTGCTCGGATTGCTGGATGACTTCGAGTTGGGTCTTCACACGCGTGTGTTGAGAAAGAATGCCAGCTCGTTCCTCGTTCATCGCGCGGCGTTCACTCTCAAGCCGCTCAAGTGCCTTCTTTTCT
>DNDO01000240.1:0-5236 GCA_003484265.1 Anaerolineae bacterium | reverse complement strand
CCTTCTTTTCTCTTTCAACTTTTTCTTCAGCCTGCTTAAGCGCATTTTCGGCGCTTTCGCGTATCGAACGCGTTTGCGCGTATCTCTCGCTGGAATCACGCGCAAATGTTTCGGCTGATTTAATCGCCTTATCTGCGGTTTCGATTCTGGAGATCAGAGATTCAAGGCGAGACTTCAACTCATCCAACCGCGCTTGCAATTCGGCGCGTTGAGTATTCCATTTTTCGATCTGCGCACGGGCAGAGTGTAGATTCTCTTCCAGTGAAGTTCGTTCGCTCTGCTTATTTTGCAGGGACTGTTGGACATCTTCGTATTGCTTCTGGGCTTCGTCATACTCAGCCTTCAGCCGCGCAACTTCCTGTTTCACCTCCTCGAGGCGTTCACGCGCCACTCTTTCTTCATCTGATGCGCGTTCCTGATCGGTCATCGCAGATGTCTGCGATGCAAGCAATGCGCGGCGGCGTTCTTCCAATACAGCCAGTTCACGGCTGACTTCCTCTCGATGGCTGTGCAACTCCGAAGATTGACGATGCCATTCATTGAGCTTGGAGCGCAAACCCGACAGCCTTTCGCGGAAAGCATTGTATTCCGCCTGTGCCGCCGCATGTTCCTTGCGAGCTTCCTGCAAACGCGCTTCCTGCGCCTTCACAACTTCTCGCGCATCGGTCAATTCCTGCTGTGCCTTGTGCCAGTGATAGCCGTACCATTCACGCAGGATGAGCTTCAAATCGGCTTGCGCTCTTAAGTATTCGTTCGCACGTTTCGACTGTCTCTCCAGACTCCTTAAGCGAGGCTCGAGTTCGGACATAATGTCAAGGACGCGTTCAAGATTGCGCTTGGTGTTTTCGAGTCGTTTGAGCGCTTCTTCCCGGCGCGTACGATATAACCCTACTCCCGCCGCCTCTTCAAATAACTTGCGGCGGTCTTCTGCCTTCAAGGCAAGTGACGCATCCACGAGTCCCTGACCCATAATGGTATAGGTTCGGTCCGCCAATCCTGATGCAGAGAGTAATTCGTTCAAGTCACGCAAACGGACCTGCTGGTCATTCAACAGATAATCGTTATGACCGTCACGATAGGCGCGGCGCGTCATGCCTACTTCTGAAAAGTCGACAGGCAACCAGCCATTGGTGTTATCAAAGAGGATATGCGCCGACGCCATGCTTGCGCGAGAGCGATGTTCAGACCCGTTAAAGATCATGTCTTCGGTCTTCTTGCCACGCAAAAGCGTATAGGACTGTTCACCCAACACCCAGCGCAATGCATCAGCGATATTCGATTTCCCCGAACCATTGGGACCGACGATCGCAGTGATACCGCTCGCGAATTCGAAAGTGGCTTTCGATGCGAATGTTTTATAACCTTGTAATTCCAATGATTTAAGTCGAAGAGGCATGTATATTTGTACCAGCGATCAGTATTTTATTTGAATGAAATTCCCAGAGCTTCGAGCGCCGTCTGTGCCGCAATACGCGCGGCGGTATTTTTACTTGAACCGTGTCCTCTACCATAAGCCACACCCTGAATACGGACTTCCACCTCAAACTCTTTGGCGTGGTCTGGTCCTTTGGTCGAGATGGTCTCGTATAGCGGCGTTCCCAACTTCTCGGCCTGCGCCCATTCCTGCAGGCGGCTTTTTGGATCATGGATCTCATCCAAGATAAATTCCTGCGATTCGTTCAACATGGGATGGACAAACGCTTCCACCGCCCCCAGGCCTGAATCCAAGAATATGGCACCGATCAACGCCTCGAACGCCGACCCCAACAACGCGTCCCGGTCATTTCCTCCAGATGAAGTTTCGCCGCGCCCGAGGCGGATCGCGCCCCCCAAATCAATGCGGCGGGCAAAATTCGCCAACTGGTCATTTCGGACAATAGCGGAGCGTATCTTTGTCAGGTCGCCCTCTTGCAGTTCAGGGAATCGGTTGTATGCCCATGCTCCGATAATGAAATCCAGCACGGCATCGCCCAGAAACTCAAGCCGTTCATTATCATCGGAAGAGTTGGGATTCTCGTTCACGTAGGAACTGTGTGTAAGGGCGCGAGTCAGCAGGGATAAGTTTGAAAAGGGCAGCTTCAATCGTCGGCTTAGGGAAGAAGCGGATTCAATTTCCCGTTGTTCATAGTCTTGCGTCACATCCATCTCCCGGGAACTCAGGGAACGATCATCCCTCACAATCGTGGTCAGGAAGGAACGTTCCATCAGTTCTAAAAATCAAGCGGGCTGAATTGTATCATGACTGTACTTTTGCGATACAATAGCGCCGTTCCTTCGGAGGATACCTTGAGCGAGATCAGTAGTGAGACGAGATTTTTACACGCCATCGAAATGGGTCTGGGCGCCTGGCAATGGGGCGATCACGTCGTCTGGCAATATGGCAACGAATATGGAGCGAAGGAAATTCAAGAGGCGTTCGAGGCAAGCATAAAAGAAGGCGTTCGATTTGTAGACACTGCCGAGGTTTACGGAAGGGGCGGCTCGGAACGATTCCTGGGAAAATTCATAAAGGATACAG
This sequence comes from Anaerolineae bacterium, assembly GCA_003484265.1. Taxonomy (GTDB): domain Bacteria; phylum Chloroflexota; class Anaerolineae; order Anaerolineales; family Villigracilaceae; genus Defluviilinea. The sequence continues at coordinate 2,718 of DNDO01000240.1, read as the reverse complement.
ACCAGCCGGTCCTCGTGGCAACGAAATTCTTTCCATACCCTTGGAGGTTAAGGAGTAGAAACCTGCCAAATGCCTTGAAGGGAAGCCTCGAACGGATTGGCGTAGAAGGCGTGGACTTATATCAGATCCACTGGCCCACGCCTCTCATGAGCGTGGATACAATGATGGACGGCATGATCGAATGCGTAAAAAGCGGGATGACGCGCACCGTTGGAGTTTCCAACTTCAACCAAACGCGTATGCTGGCGGCATATTCAGCGCTCGCCAGACAGAACATCCCACTTGCCTCAAATCAGGTTCACTACAGCCTCCTGAACAGGAAAGTTGAAAAGGATGGAACGCTCGCCCGTTGTAAAGAATTGGGGGTTCGACTGATCGCATATAGTCCACTTGAACAGGGACTGCTGACGGGCAAATACGACATGCGTAACCGTCCCAGTGGCTCACGCTCGGGGAGCCTGGCCGGCATATTACCCAAGATCGAGCCGCTCATCAAACTGATGACAACCATCGGGCAGGATCACGGCGGTAAGGCGAATGCACAGGTGGCGTTGAATTGGACCATATGCAAAGGGACACTCCCCATCCCCGGCGCAAAGAACGTAGCGCAAGCACAGGAGAACGCTGGAGCGCTCGGCTGGAAACTAACAGACGACGAAGTGGCAAAACTCGATGAATTAAGTGACCAGATTATGAAATAAAAACCGCCCGCGATCGCGGGCGGTTTTCAATCAACCAAGCTTTACTCTTTCATCTTCGGCTTCAGGAACAGCATAAAAGAATACCCGAGAGCAAATAGAACATACACAATGATCGTGATCCATCCATTGACACGCACAATACCGCTCGAGATCCCGATAATATTTACAATCAGTCCCAAAATAGAGCTGACCAGTAGAGAGATCGCAACCATCTTTTGAACGGATTCATCCCTGGTGTCTTTTACGAACCACAAGACCAGCCCTAATGCGATCATGGCACTGCCAAAAAAGCGGCCCATCAACAACGTTGCGGCGTATTGCTCAGCTCGGAAGAAACCAAGCGACTGCGCTGGAACAAGCAGGAATGCTGCACCTAACACAACTGCCAGAAATGCATTAACAACGAATAGCAACTTGTAACTCATGATATTCTCCTCTTTGGATATGAATTGGAACTGACGAAATAACTATACAACATCTTCAAACCAATTGGAAGTAAGTTTCAGCGCAAGACCTTGCATTTACTTAACATCAGGCACATCCCTTCGAGTAAAAATCTGTCCGACAGGTGCGATTCTTTCTGGACTTCAGACTGCCCCGACCTCAAATGCGATTCAAAACTCCGACACTTCTCGATTCACCGATTGTGCTATATAATGCACGAACCATGCAGTATAAAATCATCTTCGCCAATAATAATAATGACAATGACGATCCTTTCATCGTTGGGCGAAGCCTTGCTGGTTGACAAATAACTCAGGTCAAACCAATCGCCCGACGCACATGCGAAGGGCGATTTATTTTATCTATACCTATTGAGACCTGACAGGTCCAGGGCATAACTTTTGGAGGCGCATCAAATGTACAGAACGCATACTTGTGGAGGATTAAACGCCAGCCACACAGGACAAACCGTCACGCTGTCCGGTTGGGTCAATAGACGCCGCGATCATGGCGGATTGGTATTCTTTGACCTGCGCGACCGCGCAGGAGTTGTTCAAGTTGCCATAAACCCTGATCTTCCCAAAGAGACCCTGAACCTCATTGCCAATGTCCGCATGGAATGGGTTTTACAGATCGAGGGAGTCGTGCAGAAACGTCCAGACGGGATGACCAACCCCAAGATGAAGACAGGCGAGATCGAGGTCGTTGCCAGCAAGGTAATTATCCTAAACCCATCAAAGACACCCCCCTTCATGATCAGCGGGGATAATGACCTGCCAGACGAAAATACCCGCCTTAAATATCGCTACATCGACCTCCGTCGCGAGCGCATGACCCGCAACATGGTTCTGCGCCATAAGGTGATCAAGTTCATGCGTGACTACCTTGATGAGCAAGGATTTATCGAGATCGAAACACCGATCATGTTCAAAGCGACGCCCGAAGGCGCGCGCGATTACCTGGTCCCTTCGCGCATCCACCCTGGACAGTTTTATGCGCTCCCCCAGTCGCCTCAGCAATTGAAGCAACTACTCATGGTCGCAGGCATGGATAAGTATTTCCAGATCGCTCGTTGCTTCCGCGACGAAGACCTGCGGGGCGACCGTCAGCCTGAGTTCACCCAGCTCGACCTCGAGATGTCGTATGTGCATCGTGACGATGTCCTTGATCTGGTGGAAGATCTCTTCACCAAAATGATCCCTGAGGTCACGCCGCATAAGAAAATCCTTTCATCACCCTGGCCGAAATTTTCATACCGCGAAGTGATGGAAAAATACGGGACAGACAAACCCGACTTGCGCTTTGGCATGGAGTTAATGGATGTGGGCGAAATCTTTGCCAACAGTGAATTCAAAGTGTTTCAAAACGCACTGGCGTCAGGCGGGGTCATCAAATGCATTGTCGCGCCCAAGTCAGCGGACATGTCGCGCAAGGAGTTGGACGTGCTTACGGAAGTGGCAAAAACGTTCGGGGCGAAGGGAATGCCCTATCTGACAGTGACAGCCGAAGGCGTAAAAGGAAGCGCCGCAAAGTTCGTAAGCGAGGCAGAGGTCGATCAGGTCGCCGACTCCTG
>DNDO01000198.1:3156-5939 GCA_003484265.1 Anaerolineae bacterium | reverse complement strand
TCCGCTTGCAGATCAGCATAGATCGACTCAGGCGTCTCTGCAACTTTCCGCTGACGGGTGCGCGGCTGTGGCCGCTCCCAACCGAAGACTTCGGAATCGGTAATTAGATGATATAAGACTTGAGATTTGAGAATGAAACCCTCGGATAACGACGCTTCGACAAATTCGACTATCACATTGTCTACGGTCTGTTGCCCATTGTTTATATGCTCCAGCCACATCTCATGCAAACGCGGCGATTGACGCGAAACCACAACGACCTGCTCGCCACTTTCCACGATCGAGCCTAGATACTCGACGAAGGGCTTTAATCTCCCCCCAAACCTATCATCATGACCGAAACACAAAGCTAACGAACTCTCCAATTCTTCGGTCTCTGGTCTCTGTTCCCCACCATATCCTAACTCAACGACAGCCTTTCCATGCAACCCCTCGTGCAACTCAGACCAGGGAATATATGGCAACGGAAAATCCTCAGAAAGAACATCTTCTTCGATACTCTCCTTCCTAAATCGGACAGCCTGCTCTTCCACTTCTGCCGCCATGCTTTCCACAATGGACAGGTCATCGATTAAAACAACGGTATTTTGCGGGAGATAATCAAGCAAACTAGCGGGCTGTTTATGCAACAACGGAATATGAAATTCCGATAGCTCCATTTCCCGTTCACCGGTTGCCAGGTATTCACGCGCAGGCGTAACAAGGATGGACTCGAGTTTCTCAACCGTCCGTTGAGATGCGGGATCAAACCTGCGTATTGTCTCGATCTCATCTCCAAAAAAATCCAAACGGACAGGCAAGGTCTCAGCGGGAGTCCACAAATCCATAATGCCGCCACGTATGGAAAATTGACCGGGCTCAAGAACTGTGTTTGCCCGTTGGTACCCGATCTCGACCCAACTCCGCGAAAGTGTATCTGGCTGTGTCGTCTGTCCAACGGCTAACTTCTTGCACGCCTTGAGAAAGTCCCGCCGCGGCAACGTCCGAATCATCAACGAACGCGCAGATGCGACAAGGATCGGCGGTATCTCTGGCTTTTGCGCAAATGGAAGATGGTATTCGGATAAAGCGATCAGCGCCTGCAACCGCTCACGCCGAGTCGCCATTCCCCATGCGGCCTGTTCATAGAACAACGGGTTCGGCTCCGCAAAGTGGTAACGCGCTGACTCAACCCAAAACCCCAACTCATCGAACAATGAAAGCGCGTGGTCGGCTCGATCGGTAATGAGCAGGATGGGTGCATTCATATCCTTATGCAATGCAGCAAGAATAGGCAGGCGCGCAGAACGAGGCAGTCCCAATCCAGGTTGTACCTGCTTGGACTGCACATCGTTCAACAATTGCTGATATTGAGGAAGCGCGCGGATGCTTGCGAGGATAGTTTGCATGAAAAAGAGATTGGAGAAATAGAGACAGGAGATCGGTCTGGCAATCACGCTCCGGTCTCTAGTCCTTGACCTCGCCGTTGAATTTATTCATCGCCGCGTTCAAACCATATGTTACAAATTCAAAGACTGCATCTGCGCCGCGATCGAGGATGTTTGACAATTCCTTCACCTCGTCACGAGAGAAATTCTGCAATACATATGCGGCGGGATCCATGCGCCCGGGCGGACGTCCGATGCCGATCCGCAGGCGCGGGACATCCTTCGTGCCGAGCTTTTCCAGAATTGATCCTAATCCGCGCTGACCGCCTGGTCCGCCAGAGGCGCGGATGCGGATCGCCCCGAAGGGAATATCGAGGTCATCGGAAAGGATCATCAAATTTTCAGTTGATATTTTATAAAAGTGTGCCAGTCCCTGCACAGATTGACCAGAGAGATTCATAAATGTCTGCGGCTTGGCGAGTATGAGTTTCCTGTCTTCATGCCGCGCATCCATGACGATGGCTTTCGACTGCACTTTCATCCCGCGCGCATTCAAGCGGACAGCGATGCGGTCGATCATCATAAACCCAACGTTGTGGCGGTTGTCCTTATATTCACGCCCGGGGTTGCCGAGACCAGCGATTAGAAATGTGTTTTCGGTCATATAGTTAAAGCCCTATTTATTATTTATGTTGGTAGCTTCGAAACGGTCGCTTTCACCGCCAACTCAACTAACTTCACATCAGCAAAATCAATATCGCCTAAAACGAAGGATAAGCCCTGCAAAAACGAACAGACCAATAATCACAAGCGCGCCGCGCCCGAGGCTTGTGTAGATCGTGGTCTGACTCAAGGCTGCGGCATTTGTCGGCAATGGCGTCGGGGTGGGGCGAGGCGTCAGTGTTGGCGTGGGAGATGCGGCAACGAGGAACGGCGTGGGAATCTGCGAATCCAACGGGTTGAGTGTGGCGGTTACAAAAGGAGTCGGAAGAAGGATGGGAGAATCATTCTGGACTTTAACGGGAACAATTACCTCCTCGAATGAACCATCGTCCACAAAGACGCGCAGACGAAGAATGTATTCGCCGTCCGTAATGAGGGATGTATCCCATATGGCAAGAGGCGAGTCAACCACCGGCTGAGAGGAGGTTTGGAGGGCGAACCAGGTATCGGTCGAGTCGGAAGCGTAGCTAAAATCCAGTTGTGAGGAGGTAAATCCGAGGACATCCGTTGCGCCGGTGATCGTCACGTCTCCACTGACAAAATCACCCGGAGCAGGGGAAGTGATCGCAACGGGAGAAGTTCCCTGTGCGGCGGTAAGAAGCAGGACAGACAAGAAAAGGTAGCGGGTCTTCATGAAATTGACAGATAAGTTTAACATGAAGGGAAGGGTCGGTCAAATTTCATCACACTAGG
>DNDO01000198.1:402-2902 GCA_003484265.1 Anaerolineae bacterium | reverse complement strand
GCCCATTCTCTTGAAAATTGAATTATGGTAAACTTTGGCTGACATCCCGTTGAACGCGGGATTCGAACTCAGGAGAACCAAATGACCAGATCACGCTCAGACCAAATGGTAGATCGCCTTCGCAACATGCAAGCTGCCGCACCTGATATCGAAGCATCCGCCGTTGTCTCAGTGGACGGCTTGATCATGGCGTCGGCGCTGCAACAGGGCGTTGAGGAAGACCGCGTATCTGCAATGTCTGCCGCGATGCTTTCACTGGGAGAGCGCATTTCCAATGAATTGGGGCGCGCAGGTCTGGAACAGGTTTACATCAAAGGCGATAAAGGCTCCATCGTTCTGACATCCGTGGGCGAGGAAGCCGTTCTCACTGCCATGGCGCGTCAGGAAGCCAAGCTCGGCATGATATTTCTTGAGATGCGGCGCGCCGCCGAAGATCTCCTCAAGCTGGTTGGATGATAACGAAATACAATCAGCACCACACTCTTCATGAAACTCCCGATGGGGAGGGCTTCATCGCCCTCCCCATCGCTTTTAAATTCATATCCGTCATTGCGAGTGCGGTCGCCCACGCAATGAAAGAACAAACGAGGTAAATTATGACGACAAAATATTTATTCTATACAGGTGGTGTTGTTTCTTCGGTTGGGAAAGGCGTGACAGCCGCCGCAACGGGACTCCTACTTAAGGAGCGCGGATTCAAAGTTGCTGTCCAAAAACTTGACCCGTATATAAACGTGGACCCAGGCACAATGAGCCCCTACCAGCATGGAGAGGTATATGTCCTAGATGACGGCGCAGAAACGGACCTGGATCTGGGTCACTACGAAAGATTCATTGATATCCGCCTCAGCCGCTCCTCCAATTTCACCAGCGGACAGATCTACGCCGAAGTTATTAGCAAGGAACGGCGCGGGGATTTCCTTGGCGGGACCATACAGGTCATCCCGCACATCACGAACGAGATCAAACGCCGCGTGGCGTCCATCGGCAAAGAGACGAATGCAGATGTCGTCATTGCTGAGATAGGAGGCACAATTGGCGATATCGAGTCACAGCCGTTCCTTGAGGCGTTGAGACAACTCCGCAATGAGGTCGGGCGCGAGAATGTGTACTTCATCCATGTGACGTGGCTTCCATATATTGGCGCGACAGGCGAGATCAAGACCAAGCCGACCCAGCACTCCGTTGCGGCTATGCGTTCGATCGGTATCTCGCCGAACATGATCATCGCCCGCTCCGATCATCCCATCGACCAGGACCTTTGCGACAAGATCGCATTGTTCTGCGACGTTGAAAAGCAGGCAGTCGTCCCGATGGTGACGAGCGATGTGTTGTACGAAATCCCATTACTGTTGGAACGCGCAGGCGTGGGAGATTATCTCGTCAAACAACTGGGGATGACAGCCACAAAACGACCCGACATGAAGCCCTGGGAAAAACTCGTGGAGCGTGTGCGCAAGGAAAAGCCATCTGTGAAGGTTGCCCTCGTCGGGAAGTATGTCGAATTGCAGGATGCGTACATGTCAGTCCGTGAGGCGCTGAAACATGCCGCACTTGCCAACAACGTGGAAGTGGAGATCGGCTGGGTTCACTCGGCCGACCTTGAGAAAGACAAAGGCTGGGAGATCGTCCAAGGCGCAGACGCGATCCTCGTCCCTGGCGGGTTCGGCTCACGCGGCATCGAAGGCAAGATCATGGCAGCGCGTTATGCGCGCGAAAAGAAAGTTCCGTACCTTGGTCTGTGCTTGGGGATGCAGACCATGTGCATAGATTTTGCACGCGGCGTGCTCAATCACGAAGATGCCAACTCATCCGAATTTGACCGCGCCACCGAATACCCCGTCATTGACCTGATGCTCGACCAGCGTTCCATCACCGATTTGGGCGGCACAATGCGACTTGGGTTGTATCCCTGCGAGTTGCAAGAGGGATCGAAAGCCGCTGCCGCCTACGGCGAAGAAAAAGTAGACGAGCGTCATCGTCACCGCTTTGAGTTCAATAATAGATTCAAGGAAGATTTTGAGAAAGGCGGCATGGTCTTCTCTGGTATGTCACCCGACGGCAAACTGGTCGAGATCGCCGAGATCAAGGATCATCCGTTCATGGTGGCGAGCCAGTTCCACCCCGAATTTCTCTCGCGCCCGATGAAGCCGCATCCGTTGTTTGCGGGATTCATCAAGGCCGCGAAGGAGAAGAATGGGAAGAAGTAATTTTGATAAAACGACTTCTAGAATTATCATTCTACTCAAGGAAACAAAATGAATAATGGGACTATACTCCCAAGTTTGTTTATGATTGGAATAGCCGTTTATTCCTTTCGTCGTTATTTCCAATGGAAGATAAGCAAGGAGAAGGCATATCGAGATTTTGCTCCTATTCATTTAATGATGGGGCTAATTGCTGGTTTTGCAGGAATTTATATGGTTCTATTTTCTCTTGGGTTAGTTAATAATTAATACTTTCTGACAGAATTTACAAAAAATAATTCGACAAGGCATTT
>DNDO01000198.1:0-195 GCA_003484265.1 Anaerolineae bacterium | reverse complement strand
GAAGCAATAATTTAACTTTATGAATTAACCACCGTTGCGTTATATCAACCATAGAATATTCAAAAATGCTATAATTTTAAACGGTTACAAAATGCAACTCACCACCCTCTCCCAATCCTCCCTGCAAGATTACGTCGACTGCGCCAAGCGATTCCAATTGCGCTATGTTGAGCGATTATCCTATCCTGCCATCGA
>DNDO01000094.1:601-3544 GCA_003484265.1 Anaerolineae bacterium | reverse complement strand
AACAATATCGGCGGCGTGAAGGATAAACCTGAGAGAATGGCTGCGAGTTTGTTTCTGCGTTTGGCGTAGGCGATCCATGCACCGATGACGAGGATCAACGGAATGATCGGGTACGACCAGACCGCGAGCACGAACGTCCATGCTTCGGGTGTGGAACCTTGGTCGAACGCCATGACGGAGAGTCCCGCCACGAGCAGCCAGATGACGAGCGAGCCGAGGGCGAAGAGTTGGGAAAGGATCATCCATACGAGAAGGGCAGTTCGTTTTGGGGGAGTGATCGGGGATTCTGTCATTGATTACCTCTAAATAATCTTCAAATTCGCGAGGCTGGCTGATAAGCGTTTGATGCCAACGGACTCAAACACCACATCCACGATCTCGTCGTCATCCTGGAGTTTGCTGTCGAGGACGATGCCTTCGCCCCAGGTGCCGTGCTTGATGCGTGTCCCAGCGCGGAAGGTTGATTCTCGGACGGAGGCAGATTGAGGTCGAGTGTGGAGCGACCATTTCGATTCGGGTACACGTCCTTGGATCGCGCGTCCAGTCCGTGTTCTGCCTTCCAGCAAATCAGCAGGGACGTCATCCATGAAACGCGAAGGATAGGTTTCCTCCGCCATGCCGCGTCCGCCACGCTGGATGGAGCGGACGAGATAGAGTTTGTCTTTTGCGCGCGTGATGCCGACGTAAAAGAGCCGCCTCTCTTCCTCCATTTGTTCTGGTTCATCGAACGAACGGCTGTGAGGCAGGATGCCGTCATCGAGCCCGACGATGAAGACCACACCGAACTCGAGTCCTTTTGCGGCGTGGAGGGTAAGTAATGTGGGGACGTTGCCTTCAGCGATGGTATCTTGATCGGAGACGAGCGCGATATTCTCGAGAAACTCGTCCATGGTGCGCGTGGAATATTCTTCGGCAAGACGCTTAAGCTCGAGGACGTTATCCCAACGATCGGTGCCTTCCTCCGTATTGTCGTCTATATATTCTTTGTAACCGACGTCGCTGACGATGCGGTCAAAGAGTTCGGCGATTGTGAGCGTTTGCGAAGCGATGCGCCAGTTGGACAACATGCCGCCGATGTCTCCAAGTGAGATGGCGGCGCGACCGGTAAATTCAGACCAGTAGGGAGAGTCCGCGCCGCGTGCAAGATCGAGGAGGACCTCGCCGGGTTGCAGGTTGTTTTGGCGGGCGACCATATTCAAGGTAGTAAGCGTTTTATCACCGATGCCGCGCGGCGGGACGTTGATGATACGGTTAAGCCCCGCTTCGTCGGCGGGGTTATGTGTAAGGCGCAGAAATGCGATCAAATCTTTGACTTCGCGCCGTCCGTAAAATCGTTGTGCGCCGACCAAACGATAGGGGAGACGCGCCTGCAAAAAAGCCTCTTCCAACAAACGCGACATGGCATTCGTGCGATACATCACCGCGCAATCACCCGGTTCAAATTTCTTTGCCGCGACGAGTTGCGCGATCGAGTCCACGACGAAAGATGCTTCCTGATAATCGTCGGGCGCTTCATAGAAAAAAAGTTTGTCGCCCGTACCGAGGTCGCTGAAGAGATGTTTACGTTTGCGGTTTTGCGCGCGGTTGATAACTCCCATAGCGGCATCGAGGATGGTTTGCTTCGAGCGATAATTCTGTTCGAGCAGGATCGTTTGCGAGTCAGGGAAGTCCTGTTCAAAACGCTGGATGTTGCGCCAGTCCGCGCCGCGCCAGGCGTAAATTGATTGGTCCGGATCGCCAACGCAAAATATATTTTTATGATGTGAAGCAAGTTGTTGAACGAGTGCATACTGCGCCAGGTTGGTATCCTGAAATTCATCCACGAGCACATGGCGGAATCGTTGTGCGTATTTATCGCGCACAGATGGGTTGTCATCCAGAAGTTTTGCCGTGTACACGAGCATGTCGTCAAAATCCACGGCGTTGCTGGCGATCAGGCGCATTTGGTATTCAACATATACGCGCTTGACCACTTCATCTTTATAGGTCGTTGTTGGGTATTGTTCAGGTCCGATCAGTTCGTTCTTCGCAGTTGATATCGCTGCATGAACACTTCTCGGGCGATATAATTTTTCGTTGATGTTCAATTCACGGATGACGCTTTTGACGATGCGTTCCTGATCGTCAGAGTCAAAGATCACAAAATTCTGCTGTACGGGAAGGTGCTCCGCTTCACGCCGCAGGATGCGCGAACAGATCGAGTGGAATGTGCCGAGCATGATCCCCTCAATGGCTTGGTCGGGGAGCAGGCGTTTGACGCGCTCCTGCATTTCTTTCGCGGCTTTGTTGGTGAATGTGACGGCGAGTATCTGCCACGGTCTGACTCCCTCCTCCGCGATCAAATATGCGATCCGTTGAGTCAATACACGTGTCTTGCCGGACCCCGGTCCTGCTACGACTAAAACAGGCCCATTCTCCGCTGTGACAGCTTTCCTTTGTTGATCGTTAAGGTTATCCAGAAAGTCCATAATAAATAGAAAGTAGAGAGTAGTCTATCATAGTGCTACTCTCTACTTTGCTTAATAAATATCTTGTTTAGAGTTGTGATGTGCAGTTGGGACAGCGCGTCGCTTGGATGGGAACTGTCGTGAAACAATACTGACATTCCTTGGTTGTTGGATCAGCAGGTGCTGGTTGTTTCTTCATGCTGTTCATCATCCGTACTAATAGGAAGATGACGAAGGCAACAATGATAAAGTCCACAATGGCTTGGATGAACAAGCCATACATGATGACCACATCGCCAACTTGGGCAGATAGTTCGCTGAAATCGATTCCGCCAAGAAGAAGCCCAATGAGAGGCATCAGCACATCGTTAACGAGCGAAGAGATGATCTTACCAAACGCGCCACCGATGATGACGGCGATTGCCAAGTCCATGACATTGCCGCGCATGGCGAAATCCCTGAATTCTTTTAACATACCAGCCTCCTGCAGAAAAAT
>DNDO01000094.1:0-296 GCA_003484265.1 Anaerolineae bacterium | reverse complement strand
TTTTGATACCCTACTGGAGTATTGCTTGATGGCACACTCAGGGGTGGTTTTTCACCGTTTTGGTAATATACGGTTACCCTACGGAGTTGTCGTCGTTGACGCGCTTGCAGAATTGGGTATAATTTGCCTGCTTGGCATTCTAGAACTATTACAGAACAATACTCCACATATAGTAAAGGATCATCAATAATGCCCGATTTCATTCTTGACGTGCAAGGGCTTGAGACCGTGTTCAAAACACCCGATGGAACTGTACATGCGGTCAATGGAGTAAATTTCGGGTTGAAGGAAGGCGA
>DNDO01000052.1:5214-21807 GCA_003484265.1 Anaerolineae bacterium | reverse complement strand
ACGCGCAATACATTCGATCTCCCGTATGAGGCGCTCTGACTCCCTGCAAGGCAAGCGCGTTATGGATGCTCCCGGTTTCCCAATGACGACCTGTAAATTGATTTCTTGTTTTCATGGAACCTCCGAATGTTTCTCATCAGGCATTATATACAGGGAAAAATACTTTTCTGAAAATTCGCGACATAGTCTGCACTTTAATAATATTGACAGTGTAGTAGATCATTTATGTCCGCAAACCACCAATTCTATTCATGACAAGTATTTAACCACATCAGACCACTTCAGGAAGGTATAGTCAAATCATGGAAATGGATGAATCCAAATGGATAATTCCTGTTAGAATAGCCAAAGAAGAAGCCCTTCATCGGGCTTCTTCCATGTAACCATAAGGAATCACACTTTTAATGCAATTTAACTTTCACCTGTTCTGGCGCACAACATATCGTTCGTTCTTCCCCGGGAAAAATACCAAAGCCCGCCTCACTCGAAAACGGATATTCTTCCTGGCACTTTTCTATCTGGTCTGGCCCGTAGGGCAGCTAGTCCATCGGGTCTGTTTTTTTCTCGATGACATTTTCTTCCCCGGTCACAAAAAACAAGTCATTGAAAAACCTCTCTTCATTCTTGGCAACCTGCGAAGCGGCTCCACATTCCTCCACCGCTTGCTCTCGCGCGATGCGGAAACTTTTACCAGCCTGACCACCTGGGATATCTACCTAACCCCATCCGTCACACAAAAGAAGATCACCCAGGTCGTCGCCCGCATCGACAATAAACTGGGCGGGCACCTACACCGCGCCCTCCATGCCTTCGACGATGCCACGCTCGGTAAATTCAAGATACACCAGATCTCATTCTTCCAACCCGAAGAGGACGAGAACATCCTGCTCCATGCGTGGGATTCGTTCTGGGTCAGTTTCCTCTTTCCCTTCATGAACGAGCTCCCAAATTACCAGCATTTCGATGAAGCTCTCTCATCCAAACATAAAAGCCGCATCATGTCGTTTTACAAGTCCATGTTGCAGCGTCATATGTATGCAACGGGTAAGAAATTTTTTGTGGCGAAGAACCCAGCCTTCAGTCCCAAGATCGAAACACTGGTCGAGTTCTTCCCCGATGCGCGAATCATCTATCTCGCGCGCAATCCATTGGACATGCTCCCCTCCACCGTTTCATGGATCAACTATGCCCGCCGCGTTTTCACCGATCCCGGTGACGGCTATCACTACCTGGATGAGATTGTGGATTTTACCCAGCACTGGTACCGTCATCCGCTCAAATATTTGGACTCGCATCCTTCTCCCCGTAACCTGATCCTAAACTACGACGACTTGATCCAACGCCCGGAGCAGGTCCTGCGTGAATTCTACGAACAATTCGGCTATCCAGATAAGCCCGGTCTCGAAGACATCATCGACGAGGCCGTAAAAGAAACTCTCGCCTACAACAGTGATCACTCATATTCTTATGAAGACATGGGGTTCACAAGAGAACAGATCATTGAACTATATGCCGACATTTTCGAACGCTTCAGTTTTGATAAACGTGAAGATGAAATAGCGAGCATCAAAGCGAAAACAACTCACATCCCTGCTACAGATTAAACAAAAACATCCGATGGAGATCTCCATCGGATGTTTTTGTTTAAGAGGACTTCTTCGTCCGCGTTGTTGGTTTCTTAGGGGTTTTTGAAGCTGCCTTTTTAGTCGTTGTACTGGTTGTTTTGCGGGCAGGGGCTTTTTTCACTACCTTGGTTTTGGCTTTTACCGTGGTTGCTTTCTTTACACGAGAAGACTTTTTATCAACCTCGATCGGTTCACCCTGCGGCTTTACCTGCCTCGATATCCGATACTCATCATCCCAATCCTTTGCAAACGCCAGATCGATCGCCTTATACCGCGCCATCAACAAGACCAAGCCGATAATTCCCATCAACGCCGCGGCAACGGTTGTATAGCTGATACCCAATGCCTCGATCTTTGGCTGATCCGGGCGGAAGAACTCGATCCATATACGACCAACACCTGCCAATATCAACCAACCGGCAAAGAGTGTGCCGGGTTTGAGTTCCTTTTCATAACGGCGCGACGCCCAGATAAGGAATCCTGCCACGGCAAAATTCCATATCATCTCGTAGGCAAAGGTCGGGTGGAAGCGCGTGGTCTCCACGGGAAACAAATTCAAGTTCTGATATTCAAGCAGACGGTGGGATGCCTCGATCTTGATACCCCACGGCAAATCTGTTGGAGGACCGTACAACTCCTGATTGATGAAGTTTGCAATGCGCCCTATCGCCTGACCGATCAATAACGCAGGACCTGCGACATCCAAAAACAACCAGTGATCCAGTTCATTCCGTTTTAGAAATACTAGAAGAGTAATTGCGCCGAACAAAAGCCCGCCGTAGATATGCAATCCGCCTTGAGGAATGTTGATGATCTGGATGGGGTTTTCAATATAATAGCGATTGCCTCCCAATGTTGCGTTCAACACATACCAAAGGCGCGCCCCAAGGATGCCGACTGGCAATACCCAGATCAACGCATCCCAAATGCGGTCACCGTTTTCGCCCCGGTGTTTGATCTCACGTTCGACCAACAACGAGCCGACAATCACGCCGATCATCACGATTACGCCATACCAGCGCAGGGAAAAATTACCGATTGTAAAGATTACGGGGTCAATCATGTACACCTCAACAAAATTATTTTCAGGGATTATAACATTCGATGTCGTATAATTTTTATGAGTTAAAATTATATTATGCAAACCTTCGAACTGGACATCTTCATCGACTGTCCACAATATAAAATTTTCGATCATATCTCTCAACCGATCAACATGATCGGGCTCCAACCTCTGCTCACTGAGATTGACATCCTCGAAGAAAAAATGGAAAACAATGTCATCCAACGCCCCTTCCAAACCGTGGAAACGTTTCGCTGGCTGGGGCTTCCGATATTCAAGAATCGCAACCTGTTCATCATCAATTTGACCAAACCGAAAGAGGAATTGGAATTTCACGTTTACAGCAGATCAAACATCGAGATCATATTCAAATATTCGCTACGAGAATCGAACGATAAAAGGACACAGATCACCCAAACTGTGCAGTTCGTAAAAGTGAACAAACTTCTGGAGAAATTCGTCGTCCGCCAGGCGAATCAGGCACAGCGCGCCCTGCTCTCAAATTTGAAAGTTCGCCTGGAGAAGAAATAATTTCTTGCCCAGCCCGAATGAACGTGCTATAATACTGGCACTCCCCTGAGATTTTTACAATATCCCAAGTGCGTGATCCGATGGCAGGCGATGTAACCTGCTCGGGTGGCGTGTGACACGAATTTGACAAGATACCCAATCATCCAAAATTAAAATAAGGGACATTCCCAGTCTCCTGAACCGGAAACTGGCGTGGTTATTATTGCCACCTAATCATTCCAAAAAAGAGAAAACAATTATGAAAATACTAGAACTCGAGAACGAACCCCTGTCAAAATTGCGCGGCATGGCAAAGACATTGAACATTCCAAATGCCAACCGCCTGAAAAAGGAGACCCTCGCCATGATGATCCGCGAGGCTGAGGCGCAAAAAGAAGGCATTGAACTGCGCGGCGGCATCCTGGAGATCATGAGCGAAGGCATCGGCTTCCTGCGTGCCACCAACTACAGGATCAGCGATCAGGACGTATACGTTTCGCAGGCACAACTCCGCAGGCACGATCTCAGGGCAGGCGACCTGGTAATAGGAAATGTGCGCCCTCCGCGTGAAAGCGAACGTCACTATGGATTATTGAAAGTAGAATCGATCAATGGGCAGGATATCGAAGAAGCTTCCAGAAGACCTGTTTTTGAAAACTTAACCCCCATCTTCCCTGACAAACGATTTGATCTCGAAACCGATCACGATACCTTGGCACCGCGTTTGATTAACCTGGTCGCCCCCATTGGACGAGGTCAGCGCGGATTGATCGTTTCACCACCCAAGGCAGGGAAAACAACAATTCTCAAGCAAATAGCAAATTCCATTTCAACCAAATATCCCGATGTGCATTTGATCGTCGCGTTAATAGGTGAACGTCCCGAGGAAGTAACCGATATGGACCGCTCTGTGGATGCGGAAGTGGTTGCCTCTACATTCGACGAGCCCGTAACAGCTCACGTCCGCACGGCGGAACTGGCGTTAGAACGCGCTAAAAGACTTGTAGAGATCGGACGTCATGTTGTAATCATGATGGACTCGATCACACGTCTTGCGCGCGCTTATAATCTTGTCGTCAATCCGTCAGGGCGCACCCTTTCGGGCGGTATGGATCCTTCCGCGTTGTATCCTCCAAAACGATTCTTTGGCGCGGCACGCAATATCGAAGAAGGCGGTTCTCTCACCATCATAGCAACCTGTCTTGTGGATACCGGTTCGCGACTCGACGACGTCGTGTACGAAGAGTTCAAGGGCACCGGCAACATGGAATTGCACCTTTCGCGAAAGTTACAGGAACGACGCATCTATCCCGCCGTGGACATTGAACGCTCATCCACGCGCCGCGAGGAATTATTGCTCGGTCCAGACCTGTTACAGCGGGTGTGGTTGATGAGGCGGATGTTCATCCAAATGATCACACAGCAACCGCAGGGCGCCGGCATGGATCACTCTGTCGCGACAGAAGCGATCGTTACTCGGCTCGACCGCGCACGGAACAACCAGGAATTCCTTGAAAACCTCGGAAGGGACGCCTAAATAAAAAGGCAACTCTTCCAATCCAGCCAAACTCAATTAATGTCAAAGATCTCATCTTATTTCAAAAAAAACACATTCAATATCATTAGTTGGCTCGTGACCCTGACACTTGTGGCAGGGATCGTCGGCGGTGCGTTTGCGTGGAAGCAGTCCACAACGGTTGCGCAAGCCGCTGTGCCCGAACCGACAAAATCTCCAGATAGGGAACCGGCTGATGTGGCGATGCCAGCCTTAGGCGGTCCTGAAGCGTTCGTATCCATCGAGAGGGATATCCATCTCAAAACGAACATCCCTGCTGATAAACCGCGCTACAAACCCGTCGAGTATCGGGTATCGCGCGGCGACTCGATGTTTGCCATCGCGGAATCCTATAAGCTGGAACCTGAAACGATCTTGTGGGCAAACTATGATGTGTTGCAGGATGACCCTCACAGCCTCAAGCCCGGTCAGGTTTTGAAAATTCCGCCTGCCAACGGTATTTATTACCAGTGGAAGGAAAACGATTCGCTCGAGTCGGTCTCAACCGAGTTCAAAGCAAACGTCGATGACATTTTAAGTTTCCCGGGTAATGACATAGATCTTGCCAATCCGAAGGTCGATTCAGGCACATGGGTAATGATCCCCGGCGGCAAACGCGAATTCGTTCAGTGGCTTGTACCGACGGTGGCAAGCGGCGCATCGGGAACATCGTCAACCAGCCAGAGCGCATGTCCGGGCGGCGCAGTGGGAAGCGGCTCATTCGTTTGGCCCGCGGACAATCACTTCATTTCAGGGAACGACTATTGGTCCGGTCATCTCGGCATAGATATTGCAGCCGATACAGGCGCAGCGATTTACGCGGCGGACAGCGGAGTAGTGACCATGGCGCAGGGCGGGTATAACTACGGTTATGGGAACGTGATACAGATCGATCATGGCAACGGTTATTCAACCATCTATGCCCACTTGAGCGTGATCGGCGTAGGGGTATGCGCAAGTGTGGGGGCGGGTCAGTGGATCGGCGCATCCGGTAACACCGGCAACTCGCAGGGAGCACATCTGCATTTTGAAGTCCGCCAGGGCGGCGGGTTTATCAGTCCCTGGTTCGTGTTACCGTAATCATATTGGAAAAGGCAGTCTCAATGAACCAACAGGAAATCGAATCGATCCTTTCAAACTTAAACCTGAAGGAGATTCGGTTTTTTGATTCCATCGGGTCGACAAACGATGAAGCGCTCGCTTGGGCAAAAAAAGGAGCCGGAGATCTTTCATTAATCGTGGCTGACGAACAAACATTGGGACGCGGCAGACTCGACCGACCCTGGTTCACGCCACCAAAGACTGCTCTTGCCTTTAGTTTGATCCTTCGTCCCACCTATGCTGAAAAACCGCTTCTTTCGCGGACCGTCGGCCTTGCCGCGCTTGCCCTGGCAGATGTCTTACAGACACTTGGTCTCACTCCGCAAATCAAATGGCCCAACGACATCCTGCTGAACGGGCGTAAACTGGCAGGCATATTGGTAGAGGCCACTTGGCTGGAAGAAGAGGTGAGCAGTCTTGTCATTGGAATGGGTGTAAATGTTGCCAAGGCTGCGGTTCCCGCTACTGATATTTTGGGTTTTCCAGCCACCAGCCTCGAGAACGTGCTTGGCTATGTCCCGGACAGAAACATCATATTACATGCCGTCCTTGCCAATATCATTTCCCTTCGGCCGCACATCGGAACTAAATCGTTCTTATCTTCCTGGGAGAAGAAACTTGCCTATTACGGCAGGCAGGTTCGGGTCGAGATGGGAGGCGAAAAGTCCGTGTCTGGGAAGGTGATCGGCTTGGAATCCGACGGAAGTTTGCGCTTGCGGGACGACGATGGCAATTTCATATCAGTACGATTTGGGGATGTCCGCCTGCGGTTGTTCGCATGATATACTTTTCGTCGAGGTAATTTATGTTCGATAATTTACGCGATTTTTCAGACAATCCGCTTTACGAGGAAGACCAAAACGATCTTTACAAGGACCCTGAACCTGTTAGCAAACCATCCGTTGCCGCCCCAGCCCGAAAAACAAGAAAACGAAGCGGCAAATTCCTGGGGATGACGGCTCAACAAAGATTCTTGCTTGCCGTTATGTTCATGTTTGCAGTCTGCCTTATAGGAACATTAGCAATGCTCGCTTTGGGTAAGATGTCCATTTTCTAATCGCATCCAAGTTAAGTTGTCAGACCTCGAAAATCAATGATTTTCGAGGTCTTTCGTTTAAATTCGTAAGATGTATGTGGAGCGATCCGTCGTTACATTATGAAAACATTAACCCGGTCTTTTATACTTTTCGCACTTATTGCAGGCGCATGCGCACCGGTTTCCACGTCAACTCCCACACAGGAATCAAGCAAGGAGGTTGTTGTGCCGCCTACAAATGCGCCCGCTCCTGTTATTGATTCAAATGAGCCTCCTCCGCGCGGCGCTGAATCTGAATTCAGCACGGACTTTACACAACACAGTATCCCCTATAGCGACATCCTATCAGGCGGTCCGCCAAAGGATGGCATCCCGGCTGTGGACGTTCCGAAGTATGTACCCATTTCTGAAGCCGATGAATGGTTAAAACCGATCGAGCCGGTCATCAGCATCGAAGTGGATGGACAAGCCCGCGCCTACCCGCTACAAATTTTGATGTGGCACGAGATCGTGAACGATACATTAAACGGCGAACCGTTGACCGTGACGTTCTGTCCGCTTTGCAATACCGCCATCGCATTCAAAAGGTCAGTGAACGGTCAGGTATTGGATTTCGGCACCACAGGACGACTTCGATTCAGCAACCTTATCATGTATGACCGTCAGACAGAATCCTGGTGGCAGCAGGCTACTGGCGATGCAATTGTTGGTGAACTGCTTGGCACACAACTTGAGTATTATCCGGCAACAATCGTTTCGTGGGAAAGTTTCAAGGCCGAGTACCCTGACGGGGATGTTCTTTCAAGGGATACCGGTCACGGCAGAAATTACGGGCGCAATCCCTACTTCGGATATGACGATATAAATAACACTCCCTTTCTGTATAAAGGTACACCGACACCCAATCAACTTACAGCCGTCGCGCGTGTATTGACCATTGATCTCAACGGCGAAACTGTTGCTTATCCTTACACAGTCTTGGAGGAAGTCCATGTTGTGAACGATACTGTGGGCGGTGAAGATGTTGTCGTGTTCTGGCAGGCTGGCGTAGCATCAGCACTGGACTCATCCGAAGTGGCAACAGGACGTGATGTCGGTACAGGCGCATCGTTCTTGCGAAACGTGGAAGATCAAGCCCTCACATTCATGTATGATGGAACGGTTATAAAGGACGAAGAAACGAACAGCACGTGGTCGATCTTTGGGGAGGCTATTGACGGCGAATTAAAAGGCACTCAACTCTCCCCCGTTATATCGATCAATCACTTCTGGTTTTCGTGGGCGGCGTTCAAGCCAGAGACTAGAATTTACCAACCCTAAAAATAGAGCGGACATTTAGTCCGCTCTATTTTTATATCAATTGTGGTTGCGGCTCTGTTTTTTCATCCGGCATTTCCGCGCCCGCCTTTTTCAAATCTTCTGCTGAAATACGGGCAACCGATGCAACGCTATCACCCGGCTGGGGCTTGATAAGATGCACGCCTCTTGTGGCACGTCCAGCCTGCTTGACGGTCTTATTCTTAATGCGGATCGCAACCCCGTTCGCCGTAATGATCGTAAGTTCGTCGTCCTTCTGAACGACACGCGCCGAGACGATTTTTCCGATCTCCTTGATGGCTTTCTGGTCGATGGTGGAAATCCCGCCTGTGCCACGTCCCTTGGGGGAATATTCCTTGAGCGGGGTTTGCTTGCCGAACCCGCCTGAGGTCACGACAAGAAGCGCGCCATCCTTCTCTACAACATCCATACTTGTGACCTGGTCGCCCTTCTTCAAACGGATGGCATTTACGCCCCCGGCTTGACGTCCCATCGCACGCACCTTATCTTCGCTAAAGCGCAATGCCTGACCGTGATCGGTCACAAAAATAACTTCGTCCCTGCCGCTGGTGAGGCGTGCCCAGCCCAATTGGTCGCCGTCTTCTAAATTCATGGCGATCAAACCGGAGGGACGGACAGCCGCGAACTCTTCCATCACTACTCGTTTGACCTTACCCCGCATTGTCGCCAGCATGCAATATCCATGCGCCGAAAAATCAGATACAGCAATGGCTGCAGTAACGCGTTCGCTTGGTTCAAGCGCAAGGATGTTCACAAGCGGGATGCCTTTTGAAGTGCGGTCAGCATCGGGAATCTGATAGACCTTCTCGCTATATACCTTGCCCTTATCCGAGAAGAACAGCATCGTATCCAGACTGCGGGCTGGGATCAGCGCGACGACTTCATCCTCATTTTTGGTCTCATGCCCTTTTACGCCGCGTCCGCCGCGAATTTGCGAACGGAAGACCGTTGCGGCAACACGTTTGATATAACCGCGCTCCGTGAGGCTGATCAACACCGCCTCGTCCGGAACGAGGTCGGCTTCGCTGAGTTCCTCGGTGGCATCTGCGGCAATACGCGTTCGGCGCTCATCACCATATTTTTCGATCAGGTCACGCATATCGTCCTGAATAAGAGCTAGGATCTTCTTGGGATGCGCCAGCAGGTCTTCAAGATGGGCGATCGTATTTGAAACCTGTTTATGTTCATCTTCGATCTTCCAGCGTTCCAACGCGGCAAGGCGGCGCAATTGCATATCAAGAATCGCCTGCGCCTGAACTTCGGTCAGCTTGAATCGCTTTATAAGATTGGTCTTGGCTATATCTGCATCCTGCGACTCGCGGATCGTTTTGATTACTGCATCGATATTTGTCAGCGCGATCAGCAACCCGTCCAGGATGTGCAGCCTAGCCCGTGCCTTCGCCAGGTCGAAGTTCGTACGGCGGACAATAACAGTCTGCCTGTGTTCGATGAATATCTGCAATGAGCGTTTGAGAGAAAGGGTACGCGGTTCTCCGTCTACCAGAGCAAGCATCTGCGCACCAAATGTGGTTTGGAGAGTCGTATATTTATAAAGCTGGTTAAGAACCTTCTTCGGCTGTGCTCCACGCTTGAGCTCGATAAAAATACTCATACCGCGGCGGTCAGATTCATCGCGCATGTCTGAAATCTGGTCGATCTTATCCGAACGCACGAGTTCGGCAATCCGTTCGATCAATGTCGTTTTGTTGACCTGATACGGAATTTCAGTGATGATAATGTTGTATTTGCCGCCCTTCCCCTCTTCGATATGCGCCATACCCCGCACAACGATGCGCCCCTTCCCTGTCCCGTACGCGGACTCGATCCCCTCGCGCCCGACAATGATGCCGC
Organism: Anaerolineae bacterium; assembly: GCA_003484265.1. Lineage (GTDB taxonomy): Bacteria > Chloroflexota > Anaerolineae > Anaerolineales > Villigracilaceae > Defluviilinea. Next base: position 11,728 of record DNDO01000052.1, on the reverse strand, counting down.
CTGTCGGAAAGTCGGGTCCTTGTATGTACTTCATCAATTCCTCGAGCGGAATATCATCCATTCGCGAATGGTTATCGATCAGGAAGATTATGGCATTTGCCAATTCATTTAAATTATGCGGCGGGATATTGGTCGCCATACCGACCGCGATACCTGATGCTCCATTGAGAAGCATATTCGGCACGCGAGAAGGCATGACAAGCGGCTCTTCCAGTGAATCGTCGAAGTTCGGACCAAAGTCAATCGTATCCTTCTCAAGGTCGGCAAGAATCTCCTCCGCTAGTTTTTGCAGACGAGCCTCGGTATAACGCATTGCCGCAGGCGAGTCGCCGTCAATGGAACCGAAGTTGCCTTGTCCATCCACCAGTTGATAACGCATGGAGAAATCCTGTGCCATACGCGCCATCGACTCATAAACAGCTGAGTCACCGTGTGGGTGGTATTTTCCCAGCACTTCACCTACAATACGGGCTGATTTCTTATAGGATGAATTCGAGCGAATCCCCATATCATGCATCGCATATAAAATTCGGCGATGGACTGGTTTCAACCCATCACGCGCATCCGGCAGGGCGCGCGCCACGATAACGCTCATGGCATATTCAAGATACGCCTCACGCATTTCGGAATCGATATCTACCTGTTCGACATTTCCGGAGTTATTGTTCTCTTCAGCCATTTATATCTCTCTCAATCGGTTACTGGCATAAAAAAGACACGAAGCGGCACGATATTCTGTGACTCCGCGTCTTAACTAATGAAGGACATGCCTGATTTTCTCTAATTATACCGTGTTATTAGGAGATGGAAAACCGCTTCTCGCCTGACTTTTGCCCGATTCTCGAACAAAAATTTGCGCTCCATCCGTATCAGATTCCCCCTTCCTTCACCCCTGAAAATTAATCCCGGTCCCTAAAATCCGTTTCAAAATATTTTGCGATCAAACTGACGTTCAAGTCAACCTCGCGGGTATTTTTAGCCACTCTCTTATGGACAACTTCCAAAATCTCGTCCTTATTCTTCCAAACAGTAGATACCTTGTCAATAAGCCCTGATGCAGTAATCTCCGAATAAGGGATAATATAATCCTTATATCCCATCCCGTCCAAAATACCCCATTTGCCACCTGCGTCATAGGCAACAGCAACAACCGGAGTCTGAACAGCCAGCGCAAAAATGGACGAATGCAGACGGGTCGCGATCAGAAAATCCAATTGAGAATAAATTTCCAACAATTTATTGACCGTTGGCTCACCCTCTACTAAATTCACATTTTTCGTCTCATCAGGGGAAAGATCTGAATAAATCTCATCAAGAATTCTCATAAAATTCTCCCATTTCTTCGTAACCTGTGGCACAATCGTCACCTGCGACCCATTCCTTACAAAATATTTAATGCTTTCTGTTATCGCATTTTTGTAGATAGTTCTGCCATCCTGCCCATCAGAAGCCCAATCCACCAAGGTGATACCTATTTCTACCGGGAGGTCAGCTTTGCTGAACGTTCTTCTATGCTTTATGATCTCATCCAACTTATCAAAAACGACAAATGACAGGTCAGGTAACAATCTTAATCGTTCTTTATCTACATCCGGGAGCAATTTTATTGCTTCAGAGTGTGAACTTTCCTCCCTGCACGATATAAAAAAACAGTGCTTGAGAACAACTTTTAGAGCTCGTTTAGCAAGCGGGCTTTTTAGTTTCCATAAAGAAGTACCCACATGTGCCATCGGCTTGTCGAGCAGGATGGTAAGCATTGGATGATATATGGTATAGAGAATCCTATAGATTTCTAACAGGCGGAATTTTCTTGACCGAAAATTCCGCCTGTTCCAAATAACTAGGTCGGCGTCATAAATCATCGAAAAGGACTTCCGAAATTCCCCGGGTAGTATTGCCTTAATTAGTGAGGGCGGCATCTTCAGAGCTGACAAAACAAGAGGAAAAAGACTTGTAATGAAACCAAGCACATTCAACAGTTCAACCAATAGTATTGATCTGCTGGTTTTTCCGAGAGGAAAAAAGGTCGGCTTGAGACCGCCAGTTAGAACAACAGGCATCTTTGAAGAATGATCATATTCTCCAATTAATTTCTCGGTTTGATTGGCGCCGATGGCACACACAACAGATATTTTTGAGCGGTCAAAATACTTATTGATTAAGTTAATCATCCCAACCTGCAACGCAGCATCACCGCGGTTCGTTTCGGGAACAAAATCAAGTATGACAATTCGAAGAGGTCGGTTTGATATCATGAATGTTCTCTGGATGCTATTTGTAAAACTTCCTGATAACTTTCAACGATCACCCGCAAATCAAATTTTTCAGCCTTATTCAGGCTCGCTATCCTTGCGTTTTGTAAAGCTCCCTTGTTCATGAGGATGGAACGCATACTTTCTTGAAATGCCTTAATGTCAGATGGGTTATTTAAATACCCATTCCTGCCATGATCTACAAGTTCGGTTAGACCACCGACCCGGCTGGTGACAATTGCAAGCCCATTCACAAGCGCCTGTAACCCTGTTAAAGGGATGCCCTCCGTTTGTGACGGCAATAGAAGAATATCGCTATACTTAAAAACGTTCACGACTTCCGCAGGTGTCGACCAGCCTGGCAGGGTAAAGCGATCCTTTAATCCCAATCGTTCTATCTGTAAATTCGTTTCCTCCCACAATTCACCGTCACCTATCATTACACAATGCCAATCCAGGTCTTTCACTGCAGACATGATTTGCGGGACGAATAGAGGGTTCTTTTGGTGCACAAAACGCCCGGCGAACACAATTCGTACCGGGTTGTTCAATTCGACATTTTTTTCACGCGGTGATCCCATCTCAATCCCGTTAGGGATTTCTATTATATTCACAGGATAATGGGATAATGCCAAGTGGCGCGTAAAGTCACTTATGGCGGTGACAGCTGCCGCGTCATGCCAGATTCGGGGAGTGAAAGGATAAATCCATTTGAACCAACGATCCGTCTTTTCAGGGACACCCCCAGGAACGTCGCCTAGGTGACTCGTCAAAACATACGGGATACCGGTCAACCTGGATAAGATCCATGCAAGAACTCCAGCTGGGACAGCAAAATGCACATGAATAACGTGAGGCTTAAAGCTGCGGATCAACCATAATCCGGCAAAAAAACCAATAAACAAGTATCCGCTCATAGCAAGCAAATCACCAATAAATGCCTTTCGCCGAAACGATGGTATGCGGGTAAGACGCACGCCTTCATCGAGACTATTAATAGTTTGACCCTTCATATATGGCGCAAGGACTTGTACTTGATGACCAAGTTTTACAAGTCCTCTCGCAACATCCTGAGCAACCTGTCCCCCTCCTCCTCCGATGGGTGGATACTCATGGATAAGAACCAGCACTCTCATTCGTTCTTTTCCATGATGATCGCCTGCCCATCGAAGCCGATGACTTTCCCGACCTTCTCCTGAAGTGAATCGGGAGGCAAGTCAAATTCCGGGGGCAATTCCTTTATGTCGAAAACAGAATTCTGTGGTTCGTCCGACAAATCGATTTGATGAATTATTGATCGTGTCTTCAAGTCGTATATCATCAGGGTATTACCGGCTCCAACTGCCAACTGATCATTGGGTAATACAAGCAATCCCCTCAGGAACTTATCAGATAATTTTTTGTTTGACAATATTTCTCCATCCATGCCAAAATGTAGGATGGATCCACTTGATGAGTTCAAGTAAACGCAAGTGCCGTCATCTAAAATTCGGATGGAGTGACTTGGATTGTGTGAGACCGGAAACTGAGAATATACCTGCCAGTCATCATGAAGGTTTGTGGTGAGAATTGCAGACTGGCCTTGTCTCGGCTGTATCACAAGTTCACTCAATATCTTTTTTTCCAACTTAAATGCACGTCGGATGATCCTATTGATTGATATTACAGTGTCCCATAATTTCAGCCGTAACAACAGGGTCTTAGTATTCATCAGCTTAACGAAAGAATCTCCAACGATCAATCCAAGCGATAGGTAAAATCGCCCGTCTGGCGCAATAACCAAACTATTGAGATGCAGTCGATCATATTTGTCAGATTTTACATAAGACCGGTTGCGAAAATCGATCCTCCCATCCACAATATCTTCAGGGCGAAGAGTCTGAGCCATGGGACCCCCCAATTGGCGCATAATGCTTTTCTGCGCCCGAAGATCATGGAATTCCGCCAATGTCCCTGCCTTATCGAATCTGGCAAGCATATCGTTTGCAGTCGATGTGACCCATACACCCTCCTTCACGTATAGAATTTCATGGATCGCGGATACTGATGGATGCGTGAAAACTCGCATAAGATTCCAACGCTTGTCAAACAAGAAGACAGATGAATAATCGGCAGTTGCCAATTCTCCATTATAAAAACTGATCCCCCGCATACCGCGCATCCCTCCGCGCGGGTTGTGATCGGTTTTTCGATAGGGGGGCTCCATACCGCTGGTTCTTTGCAATATCTTTCCGCTTTCGATGTCTACGATATATATCCATCCTGATGCATTTTGGAAGGGTGCCTGGCGCAAATTTGTAGTAATAACAAGTCTGGTCATGGGCGTCCAAACCCTTCATAAATGTGAATATGCTTATCGATCGAATCACTTAACGAAAATGTCCTTCTTACGAACTCCATCCCTCTCAGCCCTTTTTCCCGCCAATTGAAATCCTGCAATAAGAGGCGCAATCCATTTGCATAATCGCCATCAGTAACGTGGCAACCGAATTGTGAAGAAAATCCATCCGGGTCGATCTCGCTCAGGATGGCGCATCCATGACCCGCCGCTTCGACAAATGAGGTCGGCAGTCCCTCACGGGCTGATGTGTTCACAAGCACCCAACTCCTCGCAAGCAGGCTGGACAATTCGCTACCACCGAATTGATCTACAAATCCGCGGATGTACAGGTTTGGGAGATGCCCATACTTGGACTTTAATTCACGTTCCCAAGTCGAGTCACGCCCCTCACCTACCGCTTCAAAACGGACATCTGGAAACTGTTCCGCCAATTCAAAAAACAACTGTGGCCGTTTTCTCCGGTCCAACCGCCCGACAAAACAAACAAGAGGAGATTCGGATTTTTCTACATTGGTTGGAATTAAGATCGGAGAGGGCAAAAACTCCGGGTCACGCGGGAGCCGGTATTTCCTTCGCGCTTTGGGAATTAGCAATTGCGCGGCGGTAAACCAACGTTCTGCTTTACGGACGGCACTGTGTACAAGAAAGTTATCCTCATATATAAAGTTGGATATAACTTGTGAATAGTTCAACGAAGGATGGAGTAACTCGATCCACCAATCTTTGATATCACGGGTATCGCGAAAGGTAACGATGTGTTTCCGCCCCGGCATAGAACGTTGGGAGAGATAAGTTGTAAATGATGGTTCCTGTGAGTGGTAAATATCAGCATCGGCCACGCGGATTAATTCCAGAGCAGAAAACGGTCGGCGTGGTTCGAACCCGAGAACGCGAATGCCATCAAGCACCTCAACACGTTTTTGTCCGGCACGACGGGGAACAATGGCTGTCACATCAATTCCACGTTTGACAAGTTCGCGTCCGATCATACGGGTGGAGCGTCCAAATCCGCCATATTTACCCCAGGCAAAAATCTCGACACTTATTAGACAGATCTTCATATGCTACTTGCGTACCCCTAGAATCAACCCCCATAGAAAGCCCAAGCCCTGCATCTTCTCACCAAACCAGAAAACGAAATAATCCTTGAGGGAAGGAAGAGATTTAACATCAAAAGGGCCTATCACCTTCACCCACAGGGTTTTCCACCAATTGATACCATGCCCGGTTTTACCATGCCCCCACAGCAAGCTCGGCTGGGCTGTGAATGCGCCTTTTTCCTTACGATATATAACATGAAGATTAGCAATATCAACCCCGCGCCCAAACTGGCGAGTTAGATATGCTCCGTGGGTTATCTTTTTCAAGTGAAGCACGCTGTTCGGCGTAAAAATGATCTTCGCCTTCCTTTTTCGAAGGCGCCAGATCAATTCAAAATCCTCAGCCGACTCTTTTTGATAGAGGTATCCATCATTTTGCAGACATTCATCGAACAAGATATGTTTAAAAATGATGTTCGCGCCATTCCCGACAACGCCCATATCATCCACCTGAATCTTTGATGGGTAAGGATAGCGCGCCCGCTTGGCATGAAGAAGATGATCTGTTTCGCCCAGTGTCCCGCCCACAACATCTGCATCATACGCTTTCATGATCGATACAAGGCTTTCGATCCAGTTATCTGGCGGAACACAATCATCATCAGTAAAGGCAATCAGTTCTCCTTTTGCCATTAAGATGCCTTTATTGCGGGTGAGACCAACACCTAGGTTATCTTTATCGTAAACCACGATGATCTCATCTGGGCGGCGTGACTGGCGTTCCAAGGCATCAAGGCACTGTTGAAGAGTATCCCGTCCGGTGGATGGGACGATCACAGATACAGATTCTTTTCGCCGTTCCATCGTTGTTATCAATTCGG
>DNDO01000052.1:0-4973 GCA_003484265.1 Anaerolineae bacterium | reverse complement strand
AGCGCTGATCACAACACCGCGGACGTAAACCAGAAAGGAGAATGCCGCCGCAATGTCAGCATGTATCCCAATCGCAGCCAATACCCACACAATGCTTACTTCACGGAGGCCAATACCGCCGACAAGCGTTAACGGTGTAAGTGAAGTAAGGAAAAAAATCGCGCGCATCCAGCCTAAGTTTATAAATGAAACTGGAACATCGATGGCGAGGGAGAGATAATAATAACTTAGTACTCCGATCAGTTCACTGCCAATTCCAACAATGAACATAAAAAGGAAGTGGCGCGCTTGAAGCCTGGAATATACAAGAAGGGATCTGGAAAGACGTTCGATGTAAACGCCAATCTTGCGAATCCAACCCCAACGGTTTTTCTCGCTCTTTTCCTGTATCCATAAAAGCATGGGACGACTATGCCTTGTAAGGAATACCCAAAAAATCAAGACACTTCCCAAAAAAAGGATGATCCAAAAAGGTCGTATCAAAACATTTTCATTGACCTCAACCAAAAACCAAAACAACCCCATAAGAACTGATATAAAAATATCAAATAGACGGTTCACGGCAACTGCAGTCAGCGCCTCGGCAGACTTACCGTCAGCGGATAGTTTGTACCATCTCATCAAACTTCCCACTGCAGAGGCGGGCGAAAAAAAGGAATAAAACTTAACCACGAGGTTTATCTCCATCAACTTTAATGGAGAGATTTGGATTCCCTGCTTGCGGGTCAACACCCACAATTGCCACGCTCCTAAAAATGTCATGGGGAAACCAAGCAAGACAGAAATCCAGAAATGAACCGGCGTAACCCCCCGAATAGCTTCTATGATCTCCTGGATTGGAATATAGAAAAATACCACCCCTGCCAGCCCAATAAAAATGACGATTCGAACTATGTTCAGAACTTGTTTCTGGTTGAATTTAATCATGGATAATATTAAAAATACCCGCTTTTCAGCGGGTGTAGTGCCGAAGGAGGGACTTGAACCCTCATGAGCGTAAGCTCACTACGCTCTGAACGTAGCGCGTCTGCCAATTCCGCCACTTCGGCAATAAGTTTAGCGAGTTGAATTTTATCCCAAAGGGTGGTTTTGTCAACCTGAACGGGTTTTTACAGGCTAAATACAATAATTTCACGGTTACGCAACATTTCATGCATAATCCCGTATTAATTAATGGAACTAAAAGTTAATTTCCTCGTCATGTAATTGAGCCTTTCAGTCCTGAAATGTTATTGGTCCCGGTAAATAACAGTACTGTTAGGGGATATAACTTTTATGTTCGAAAGCGGTTAACTATATGAATCATAAGAAAGGAGAAAACCTATGTTCGCCGTTGCTGTCGTAGTGTGTTTGCTGGTGTTCGCCCTGATTGCTGGCGCGGACCTGCTCATCTCGAACATCAATTCGGATGAGTTAAGCAACATGGGTGTCGAGAGGAAATCATGATAGTCGAGTCACCCATTCCCTAGCCCGATGCTGTATCTCTCAGCGTCGGGCTTTTTTGTAACTCTACCCAGCCTACGGGGTTATCAAATTCATGGAGGCGTTATGATAGACACATCTTTCAAACCCAGTTTACCGATCACGCGCGGATGGCTCAACTTTGCCACAGGTGTTGAGATCATTGCCATATTACAACTGTATTTTTTCTCGCAATCAACCGATAAATACTTCGCATGGACTATCGCCAACCCGCTGACAGCCGCTTTTTTAGGCGCGGGATTCGGCGCAGGCTTCATCCTCGTTTTCATATATCGCAAAGAGACCTTGTGGGCGAATGCCCGTGTAGCATTGCCCGGTGTTCTAGCCTTTACCTTGCTCACGTTACTAGCAACCTTCCTTCACATCGACAAGTTCCACATCGTCACATCCAGCGTGCCGACAGCTGTATTCTTCTCGTGGGTATGGATCATCATCTACATACTTGCACCCATCGCACAAGCGGCTGCCATCTGGCAGCAAACCCGCGCTTCAGGCGGAGACCCGCCGCGTGAACACCTGCTCCCTGCGTGGTTGAAGATCGCGCTTGGCAGTCATGTTGTGATCATGTTGCTGGTCGGTATACCGTTGTTCATTGCGCCGCAATCAGTCTCGTCTCTTTGGCCCTGGGCATTGACTCCGCTTACTGCGCGCGCCGTTGCAGCTTGGGTGATCGGTATCGGATTAATTCTCGGTCACGCGCTGTGGGAGAATGACTGGAAGCGCATTCGCGGCGGGGCGCTGGCATATGCGGTCTACAACCTCATGCAGATCATCGCCCTGTTTCGATTCTCTGAACAAATTATTATTGGCGTGAGTTTCTGGATATACACGTTCATCATCCTCAGCGGATTAATGCTTGGATGGTATGGTTGGAGAACGGCGCAAAAGATTCGATAACAGGATAATTCAAATCAAAATCGGACAGTAATCGACTGTCCGATTTTTCATTTCCCCTTGTTTATCAATGCAGGCGGATACATCAGATATAATACACAAAATAAACAGGAGCGATCAATGGAATTTTCTTTTTCACAAGAACATCAACTGACACAAAAAATGGTGCGCGACTTTGTACAAAAAGAGATCGCGCCTGTTATCAAGGAATACGACCGCAAGCAGGAGCCGATACCGTTTGCGCTCAAACGCATGGGCGAGCTTGGGATTCTCGGACTGCCCTTCCCTGTCCGTTATGGCGGGCAGGGCATGGACTACCTAGCGTGGGGGCTGGCGTGCGAGGAACTCGAAGCGATGGACACTTCGTTGCGCGTGGTAATGTCTGTGCATACGGGTTTGTGCGCGATGAGCATCTTTCAGTGGGGCACCGAAGAACAAAAGCAAAAGTTTCTCGTGCCGCTGGCAAAGGGCGAAAAGATAGGATGCGGCGCTTTTACGGAATCAGGCATGGGGTCGGATGTGGCGGCGATGTCTACAAATGCAAAACGGGATGGGGATCATTACATCCTGAACGGTGAAAAGATGTGGATCTCCCTCGCCTCCAAAGCGGACCTTGCGCTTGTTACCGTCAAAACAGATTCTTCTTCATCCAAGCCTTCTGCTGGTTTATCTTCCTTCATCGTTGACCTGCATAGTGACGGCGTAAAGACAGGCGACTTACATGGCAAACTCGGCGTGCGTGCTGGTGCAACAGGCTGGATATCATTTACGGATGTAAAAGTTCCCGTTGCAAACAGACTTGGCGAAGAGGGCGAAGGCTTCAAGATCACGATGGCTGGCTTCGATCACGGACGTTACACCGTGGCTTCGGGTGCGACAGGCCTCATCCGCGCATCGTTGGAAGCGAGTGTGAAATACGCAAAGACACGCAAGACATTTGGCAAAGCGATCTCAGAACATCAACTCATTCAAGAGAAGATCGCAAAAATGTCGCAGGATTATGAAATTGCGCGTTTGTTGTATTTGCAGGCGGGCTGGATGAAGAATGAAGGCAAACGCTGTACACGCGAAACGTCCTTCGCGAAGAAGTTCGCAACAGAAGCCTCATTCAGCGCGGCGAACGAGGCGATCCAAATCCACGGCGCGTACGGGTTCAGCGATGAATACGATGTGGAACGCTACCTGCGCAACTCAAAGGGAGCAATGATCTATGAAGGCAGTTCAGAAATCCAGGTGTTGATTCAGGCTGGCTACGCCCTCGGCGAACGGACCGATAAGCCCCTGCGCTGTGAAGCACCCGCGTATGATGAGGCATACTGGCAAGGAGAGTGAATGGACATTCAACCTTTACACACCAAGATCATGAAAACGATCCAGGCAACGAGCGGGACCATTGTGCTGGAAGATGCAATGAATTTCCCACGTGCGGAATCTAACCTATATTTGGTAGCCGCAGATGGAAATATCACATGGAAAGCCGAGAAACCCGACCCCTATACGCTTTACTCACGTGTCAGATTCAACGATGACGGCGTAACGCTTTCCACGTACACCCTCGGCGGCCACGCCTGTGACTTGGATTTGGGCACAGGTAAAATTTTGAGCAAGACGAGTATTCAGTGACACCATAATCCCTGTCCTTGCGAGGCTGCGAAGCAGTCGAGGCAATCTCCATCAAGGAGTGGTGAGGCAAACAGGCTTGAAGATTGCTTACTTATAAAAGTACGCTGTCGTCGGGCTTATGCCCTCCTCACGATGACGGAAATAATTATTACGGAGGAACACTTTGAAAATCATCGCATGTATCAAACAAGTGCCAGACTCGGAGGCAAAGGTCAAAGCCGAGAACGGGCAGGTCAATACTGGGGAGGCGCCGCTGGTTATCAACCCGTTCGACGAGTACGCGGTCGAGGGCGCGCTGCAACAGAAGGAAGCCGACAACGGCTCAACGGTCACTGCCTTATGCATCGGACCTGAGTCTGCGAAGGAAGCGCTGAAGCACGCGCTCGCCATGGGCGCGGATGAAGCCGTCCTTATTTCAGACCCCGCTCTCAACGAACTCGATACGGTCGGCGCGGCGCGTGTCCTTGCGGCGGCGATCCAAAAGATTGGCGGCGTGGACATGGTCGTATTCGGGCGGCAGACGCTCGACAACGGTGCAGGAGTTACATCCGCGCAGACGGCGCGAGTCCTCGGATGGGGAATGCTTGGGCTGGCTGGGCAGATCAAAGTCCAGGATGGAACCGCGCGTGTTGAAAGAGTCATTGAAGAGGGCAGGCAAAACGTCAGCGCAAAATTACCTGTCGTCGTCAGCGTCGTCCAAAGCATCGGCGAACCGCGCTACCCATCGTTCATGGGTATTCGCAAAGCGTCGAAGGCTGAGATCCCCGTCTGGTCATTAAGTGATATCGGCGTAGATGCACCCTCCGCTGTCGTGAAACGCACGGAACTCGCCAACCCACCCGAACGCAAAGCGCAGGTTGAGATCATTTCGGGCGACACACCCGAAGCCATCGCCGAAACGCTCGTCGAAAAAATCCTTGCGGAGAAAGTGCTATGACGACACTTGTATACATTGCCGCGGCGAAGACTTCATC
>DNDO01000064.1 GCA_003484265.1 Anaerolineae bacterium | reverse complement strand
CTAATGGGTTTTCAACTGACGGTTCAAATCCATTACGATAGGATTCGGCGCTACCTGGGATTAATCTGAAGTCAAGAAACACCGGCTGATGAGAATCAACTCCCCACAGTTCCCATGTTTCGGTATATCCGTGTGATCTAAATAAACCAAACAACAACCCCCAAATCAAAATAATCCCCGCAATAAGCAGGGATTTTCCTTTATTTTCGCGGATGTAGTTCAGCACGATCATCCCACCACGCGCATCTCTCGCGGCAAATCGGACAGGACATCCGCGCCTGTTTCGGTGATAACGACATTATCTTCAATGCGGACGCCGTTTTTGCCTGCCAGATAAATACCCGGTTCCACTGTAAACGCCATGCCCGGCTCGAGCAACTGCTCATTATCGCCGCGCATATAAGGTTCTTCATGGGCTTCCATGCCAATGCCATGACCGGTGCGATGCCTGAAATATTTTCCGTAGCCCGCTTTTTCGATCACATCGCGGGTGGCAATATCCACATCCGCACAGCGCGCGCCGGGCTTAGCGGCGGCTCGCCCTGCAGCATTCGCCTCCTGCACGATCTTATGCATTTTCTGATATTCGTCATCCACTTCGCCCACAGCAAAAGTACGCGTCAGGTCAGAGATGTATCCGTCATATGTTGCGCCCCAGTCAATTACAAGCAGATCACCTGCCTGCAACTTCCGTTCCGTAGGCGAGGCGTGTGGATTTGCGGAATTCGGTCCACCAGAGACAATGGGGCTGAACGGCAGTTCGGGTTCAGAGCCATGCTTGAGCAACTGCACCACCAACTCGGATGATAATTCCTTTTCGGTCATGCCGATCCTTATGGATGGGATTGTCGCTTCCAACGCAGACTGCGCGATCTTGACCGCTTTGCGCATTATTTCGATCTCGGTCTGATCCTTCTTCAACCGCAAGCCAGACAAGACATTGCCAGCATCGGGATAATCCGCTTCGGGCGCGCCGGCTTTAACATGACCAAAATCCATCAACCGCAGTTGACGCGGCTCGACGCCGATCCGCTTCCCATCCAGACCGAGAGCCTGCACCGCCTTACGAAAGGCATTGTCCCATTCTGACGGATTCTCCGGGTAGGAGAACACTTGCAGTTTATACGGCAGAGATGTTGTTTTTTGTAATTCCAATTCGGGCAGGACGAGGACCGGGTCCTGGTTCTTCGCGAAAAACAAAACGACCGGGCGCTCCATCAAATGGAAATGCATGCCGGTCAGATACGTCAGCGTGGGACCGGGATTCAGGATAACCGCATCCAGGTCTGATGTCTGAAGTGAGGCGTTGAGTTTGTCGAGGCGTGATTGTGACATGCGAGACTCCTAATCCAACTTATGATTTTTCTTAGAAAAAGTATAAAGTATCCAATCCACAACAACGGGAAACAGCATATCGAAGCCGGTGATGACGCGGAACCACCACGGGATGACAAGACTTCGCACCGGGCGTTTCGCGACATTCACGACGCGCAAGGCAACATATTCCGATGTGAGGTGCGGATATTTTATTCTTTTTACCGTCTGGCGTGAACGGGTGTTTTTGATATGCGTGCCAAATTCGGTGGCGGCGGGGCCGGGATAGATGCCGCTCACCTTGATTCCAAACGGTGAGACTTCACGGCGAAGCGAATCCGTAAAAGCGCGGACGCCGTACTTACTGGCGGAATAGTTTGAGATCAACGGCGCTGCGATCAGCCCCGCCACGGACGACATATTGATGATATGGCCGGAACCGCGTTCGAGCATGTGCGGGATTGTCGCACGTGTTACGAGCATCGTGCCGATCAGGTTTACTCGTATCATCGTTTCGATGTCGCGTGCGGGATCGAGATTCTCGAACCAATCCACACTGCCGAAACCGGCGTTATTGAAGAGGATGTCGATGTGTCCATACAGGTCAAGCGTGGTCTGCACCATCAACTCGATCTCTGCCAGTTCATTCACATCCGCCGGGATCGCGAGTGCTTCGCCTCCGGCACTTTGAATATCTGCGGCAAGAGATTGCAGGCGGTCGAGTCGGCGCGCAGCAAGCACAACCTTGCAACCCTCTTTGGCGAAAATACGCGCCGCATCCTCGCCAAAACCTGATGATGCGCCTGTAATTAGGACTACCTTGTTTTTGAGATTAATTGCCATGATTTACCCTTTTTACCACGAAGGACACGAAGTATCACTAGGGTTTCGTTCTAATACCTATTGCTGCCTCGAATCATTGCGGTTAATCTCATTCACTCTCTTCGGGCAGGTCCTCTTTGCTTTGTTTTTTCGGTCTTGGAGGTTCTACGGTCACTTCAGGCGATAGAGCAAACTTCAACACATCGTCCAGGTGTTTGACCGCGATGATCTTTAATTCCGCCTTTGCCGTCTTCGGCAGATCGACAAGGTCTTTTAGATTCTTTTCCGGCAGGATGACCGTTTTCAAACCAGCACGATGCGCCGCCAAAACCTTTTCGCGAACGCCTCCGATCGGAAGCACGCGCCCGCGCAGGGTGATCTCGCCAGTCATGCCAACGTGCTTGTAGACCGGGCGTCCCGTCAATGCGGAGATGACCGCTGTCGCCATGGTGATGCCGGCGGATGGACCATCCTTCGGAATTGCACCTTCCGGCATATGCACATGGATGTCCATGCGCTCGAAAACATCAAGGTCAATATTCAATTGCACCGCGCGCGACTTGATATACGTCAACGCCGCCTGCCCGGATTCCTGCATCACGTCACCCATCTGCCCGGTCATTTGCATTCCGCCCTTCCCCTCAAGGATCGCAACTTCCACGGGCATGATCTCGCCGCCGTTCTCCGTCCAAGCCAGCGAAGTAACCACGCCAACCTCATCGGAGAGTTCGGCTTCTGGCGAAAAGAATTGTTGCGGACCCAATAGTTTCTCAACAGCCGCCAACGTGATCGTTGAAGGATACTTCCTCCCCTCCGCTTTCAATCTTGCGACCTTGCGGCAGACCTTGCCGATCTCACGCTCCAAATTGCGGACACCCGCCTCATACGTATATTCACGGATGATACGGCGCACCGCATCGGACTCAAACTGGAGGTTGATACCGTCCAATCCATTTTCCTCGATCTGACGGGGGATCAAATAACGGGTGGCAATCTCGAGTTTTTCCTCTTCGATGTAACCGGGAAACTCGATCACCTCCATGCGGTCGAGCAAAGCCGGGGGAATACTCCCAAGGTAATTCGCGGTCGTAACAAACATCACCTTGGAAAGATCGAACGGCATCTCAAGGTAATGATCGCTGAAAGCATTATTCTGCTCGGGGTCCAAAACTTCCAACATTGCAGATGCAGGATCACCGCGAAAATCGGAATACAGCTTATCGATCTCATCCAACATAAACAGCGGATTCGACGTCCCCGCCCGTTTCATTGTTTGAATGATACGCCCGGGTAACGCGCCGATATAAGTCCGCCGATGACCGCGGATCTCCGCTTCATCCCGCACACCGCCAAGCGACACACGCACGAACTTCTTCCCTAGCGCCTCAGCAATCGAACGCCCGAGCGATGTCTTCCCGACGCCCGGGGGTCCAACGAAACATAGGATGGGTTGTCTATCTTTTTTCGGCTTCAGCGAGCGGACAGCAATATATTCAAGGATTCGTTCCTTTGCTTTTTTCAATCCGTAATGATCGCGTTCGAGAATCTTCGCCGCATTCTTTACATCGAGGTTGTCAGGAGAAAAATTCGTCCACGGCAGGTCAGTGATCCAGTCTATGTAGGTGCGGATGATTCCCACTTCTGGAGCCATGGGCGGCATCTGGTTCAACCTGTCAAGTTCCTTAAATGCTACAAGCTTTGGTTCATCGGGCAGGTTCGCCGCTTCAATTTTTGTTTTTAGATCAACCGCGTCTCGCGTGAAAATATCGCCTTCACCCAACTCATTTTGGATCTGTCGCATTTGCTCTCGCAAATAATACTCGCGCTGAGACTTATCCACTTCATCCTGCACACGCGCATGAATCTCATCCTCAAGTTCAAGCACGTCCACTTCCTGCGCAAGGATCTTGTCCAACGCCTGCAAGCGTTCGCCCACATCGAGCAGCATCAATAGGCTTTGTTTCACTTCATAGTTCAACGCCAGCGATGTGGCGATCATATCCGCCAGCCAGCCGGGCTCGGAGATGTTCATCGCGAAAAGATGCGCTTCATCGGGGATGGTACGGTCCAATTGCACGCAGCGGTCGAACAGGTCCAGCGAGGAACGCATGAGTGCCTGCGTTTGGCGGTCTGCAGTTTGAGGTTCCAGAACGACGCGGGCGCGCACAACAAGATATGGCTTGGCGCGGACGAACTCCACGATCTCCACGCGGCGGCGTCCCTGCACGAGGGCAGAGTGCGAGCCGTCCGGCATCGCAAGCAAGCGCCCTACCGCCATCTCCACGCCAACGGGGATAAAATCGCTCGCGCCAGGCTGATCCTGATCGGGGTTGGTTTGTGTAAGCCCGATCACTGTCAATCCCTTGCGCTGCGCTTCCTCTACTGCAAGCAATGAAGCTTCACGTCCGACAAAGATCGGTGAGACCATGCGCGGAAAGATGATCAGATCGCGAAGCGGCAGCACCGCCGCTTCGATCATGCCATCTTCATCCAACTCGCGGTTTGGAATGCGGTACAACTCCTCTGTGCGCTGTGAGAGGGTTAAATCAAAATTATCTTCTTCTTCGTTCCATTCTTTTGGGTGACTCATGTTACCTCTGTCATTGCGAGGGCTGGTGGTTGATGGCCGCGCTCTTGCTTTTGCAGCTTACAACTGCGCCCACCACAGGTGCGGTGTCGAAACCCAGCCCAGCTCACAATGACGTATCTTTAATTTTATTCCATGCTCTCATAACTTCAGCTGTAACAAACATACTGCCAGCGGATAAGACAATGCTACCATCATTTGCAGATAACTCCAACGCCCGCCCAAACGCGGACTCAACGGGACCTACCGCCTCAGACTCCACCTCAGCCTGCATCGCCAACTCCAGGATTCTCGCCGCATCGAGCGCCCTCGGATGATCCGCCCGCGTAACGATGAGTCTTTTTATCCTTGGTTTCATCACTGAAAACATATCAAGAATATTCTTATCCTCCGATGCGCCAAAGATGAGATAGACCTGTTTATCAGGATAATATTCATCCAACGTCTGTTTCAATTTGACAAACGAATCCGTATTATGCGCGGACTCAAAAATCACAGGCGGTTCGCGCCGCGCCACCTCAAAGCGGGCGCGCCATTTTACCTGAGAAAACCCCTTTTTGATGGCTTCCTCAGTAATCTCGATCCCGCTTGCTTTCAGGGCAGCGAAAGCAACGGCGGCATTCTCGATTTGGTGGTTGCCGAGTAAGGGTATGTACAATTGAACAGAGGCGGTTCGACTTCGCTTCTCTACGCTCTGCGCGATGGTAATTGATTGCCCATCCAACGTTGAAGAAACCTTATCGAATTTTATATCTTTCCCAACAAGCGTAAATTCACACCCCTTATTCAAGGCTACACGCTCCAGCACTTCGAGCGCCTCTTCCGTTTGTGAAGAGGAGACTACCGGAACGAAATCTTTGATAATGCCTGCTTTTTCACCTGCGATCTTGGAAAGCGTATCTCCCAGCACAGCTGTATGGTCATAAGACAACGATGTGATAACCGAAACTTTCGGAATGACAATATTCGTCGCATCCAATCGTCCACCCAAACCGACTTCGAGTACAACTGCATTGCATCCCTGCCGTGTGAACGCGAGAAAGCCGAGCGCGGTTGTTATTTCAAACGTTGTAAGTTTTGGAACCTTCGCAACGGCGGACTTTATTTCTTCGACCAACTCGATCATCAATTGATGCGAGATCGGCTCCCCATCGACCTGAATCCGCTCGCAATAATCAAGCAAATGCGGAGACGTGTACAACCCAACCCGATATCCTCCCGCCCTCAACGCGGACGCGCACATCGCGCTGACCGAGCCTTTGCCCTTCGTCCCTGCCACGTGGATGATTGGATACTTCGTTTGCGGGTTTCCAAGTTCCTCCATCAAAGCGAACATGCGGTCAAGGTTGAACTCCGCCTTCGCAAGTTCGGAAGAATGTTTCAGGCTATAATCCACGAAGGAATATAGATAATCTAGGGCTTTGTTGTATGATGATTCGATGTCCATGCGAGGGATTGTAAAACGTAAATGGTATTTCGTAAATCATAATAAAATATGCTTGCTACTCTTACCATTCACCTCCATATCCCAGCCTGTGCCTCGCTCAAAGAGAAACGCGGTCGGATCAAGCCGCTCATATCCCGTTTGCGCCGCGAGTTCAACATCTCCGTGGCGGAGATAGGATTACAGGATAAATGGGATGAATCGATCATCGGCTGTGTGATGATCGGGAACGACAGTGCCTTTTTACAATCCGCGTTGGGAAATGTATCAAGATGGGTTGAAGGTCACTGGACGGATGGGGACGTGTGGGATACGAAGATCGAACTAATCTAACGTCATTGCGATGGCAGCGACGAATAAGAAGGAGAATACATGGACCTGGGACTTAAGAACAAACGCGCACTCGTCACGGGCTCCTCGCGCGGACTTGGGTATGCCGCAGCGCTACTTCTTGCACAGGAGGGGTGCAAAGTTGCGATTAATGGGCGTGATGAGGTGAATACCAATGCAGCGGCGGAGAAAATATCCGAAGAAACAGGCGCTCAGGTCTACGGTCTGCCGGGCGACGCGGCGGAAGCGACCATGCCTGAAAAATTGGTATTACAGGCAGTTAAATCCCTTGGAGGGTTGGATATCCTTATTACTAATACTGGCGGACCTCCGGCAGGAGCATTCGAGTCTTTCGATGAAGAAGCATGGCAAGTTGCTCTGGATACGTCTTTCACAAGTCATGTTCGATTGATCCGTGCAGCATTGCCTCATCTTCGGAAATCTGATGCGCCCAGCGTGCTAACAGTCACATCGTATGTCGTCAAACAGCCCATGGACAATCTTGTTTTATCGAATAGCATTCGCCTGGCGACCATTGGCCTGACAAAATCGCTTGCGATGGAACTTGGAAGGGACAATATTCGTTTTAATTCCATTCTGCCTGGTTGGACTGTCACAGAACGCGTGGACCAACTGATGGAGTTTCGCGCCAAAAACAACAAAACAACCGTGGCAGAAGAATTCGCGAAACAAACTGCTGACATCCCATTAAGACGCATGGGCCGTCCGGAGGAATTTGCGAATGCGGCTGCTTTTCTCGTCTCACCCGCCGCTTCGTATATAACCGGCGCCATGCTGAACGTGGATGGAGGCATTGTAAAGAGTACATTCTAATGAAACGATTATTCATCATCCTGATTACAGTGTTCCTGGTTTCAAATTGCAAGGGTCTGCCTGATATCAAATCGTCAGACATAGACAATGCAAGGACAACCCTTGTTGAATTTTTGACATTATTAAACATGGAAAAATTCAGCGAGGCCGTTCCTTTGTATGGGGGCGAGTATGACCAATTGCAGGTCTTCAACCCGGAAATTGACCCAAACAATAGAATTGCATTGTGGAGTTGGGTATGCGGGAATCAACTTTTACAATGCCTTGAGGTCGGTGAGGTCTCATTTATGGAATCAAAAACTGACATCTTTATTTTTCAAGTAGAATTCACCAACCCTGACGGGAGTTTATTCGTTCTCGGTCCATGCTGCGGGGCGAGCGAGTCGGAGATGCCGCCCGTGACCCAGTTCGAATTCAGGGTTAAGAAAACCCCTGCTGGAAAATACCTTGTGATGGATACGCCTCCCTATGTCCCGTGAAAACAATAATAAATTAACCTTCCTCGCGCGCACATCGATCCGGATCGCGTTCTTTTTTTTCATAGACAAAATACTGGCGTTCGTTCGTGTGGGGATCGTCTCGCGCCAATATGCGGACTCGGTTGAACTGCTCGACACGTTCAACGCGGCGAACAATTTGCCCGATGTGTTATTCGCATTGATCTCGGGAGGAGCTTTAGCGATGGCGTTCATCCCGTTGATGAGCGAATATCTTACAACGAAGGGACGCGCCGCCGCATGGGACCTGTTCTCGCGGGTTGCCAACCTTGCGTTCGTTGTGACAGGCACATTTGCCGTCATCATCTTCATTTTCGCAGAGGAGATCGTGAACGCCGAAATTGGCATCGCTCCCGGCTTTGGTGCGGAGCAGCAGCAATTGCTTGCCGACCTCATGCGATTGAACCTCGTCGGCACGATCATCTTTTCGATCAGCGGACTCGTAATGGCAAGCCTGCAAGCCAACCAGCATTTCCTCCTCCCCGCGCTTGCGCCGACCATGTACAACGTCGGGCAGATCTTTGGCGCGGTCTATCTCGTTCCGCGCTTTGGGATTTATGGGTTGGTCTACGGCGTCATCATTGGCGCGGCAATGCACTTGCTTGTGCAGGTCCCTGCGCTTTTCAAATACGGGTTCAGGTGGACCCCCGCGCTCGACCTTCGTCACACAGGCTTGATCTCGGCGCTTAAACTGCTCGGTCCGCGCCTGGTGACAATGTTCGGGATTCAATTGATCGTCATCGCACGCGACAACCTCGCCTCACGACTCGACCAGGTCGGCGCGGTGACTTCGCTCACGTTCGGCTGGATGATCATGCAGGTACCCGAGACCTTGCTCGGGACTGCCATCGCAACCGCCATGCTCCCCACGCTTGCCGAGTTTGCCGCCCGCGAAGAATGGCATGAATTCCGTTTAGCCATTGAAAAGTCCCTTCGGGTTTTGATCGCTTTGACCATCCCTGTTGCCGCTGTGATGGCAGCGGGGATCAACCCGCTCGTGCGCGCAGTCTTCGGCTTTGATGAAGCCACATCCACGCTCATCACATGGACAACACGCGCTTATCTCCTAACGTTGACCGGGTTCTCCATCCAGGAGATCGCGGCGCGCTCATTCTATGCACGCAAGGAACCGATGTTCCCGTTGTATGCCGTCATCTTAAGGCTGGCTTTGTTCATCGGCATCGGAGTTATCGGGATCACCTATTTCAAAACCATTGGCGCGCCGATCATTGCATTCGCCGAGATTGCACTATTGATCGAAGCCATTATCCTCTTCGGTTGGCTATCCAAACGGATGCATGAACCGATCATCGTGTGGAGCGCGGTCGCCAAGGGTGTAGTCGCTGCGCTGATCGGAGGTGTAACAGCCTATAGCCTGGCAGTGATCGTTCCCGGGTCCGCAGTGGTGACCGCTCTGCTGGGAATGGTCATCGGGGGACTCGTCGCACTGCCCATCATATGGTCTGAAATTAAATTGCTCTTAAAACTCTAAAAGTAAGGACTGTTATAATACCGCCCATGATTCAAAATAATAATTCTGAAAGCACACAGCCGAATAAAACAATTACCAAAACCAAACGCGGACGCTCATTTCTGTTCAACGCATTGATACTGATCGTTTTATTGGTGATCGCTATTTTCGCCGGATACCAATCTGGCATTGGTGTCCGCAAGGATACGCGTGCGCAGGCAATGAACCAGCAGCTCGGCGAACAGTTCCAGAACACGCTCGTGGACATTCAGTTCGGAAGATACGAGATCGCAAAACAACGATTGGAATGGATCATCGAGAACGACCCGACCTTCCCCGGCGCTAAGGAAAAACTGACCGAGGTGCTGGTCATCATGAATGTGCCGACTCCCACGGTTACGCCTTCGCCCGTTCCCACCCCCGACTTCAGCGGCGCCCAGGAAGCCTTCACGCGCGCGCAACAACTTACCGCCGCACAGGATTGGCCCGGGACTCTCGGCGCGCTCGACGAATTACGCAAACTCGACCCGACCTATCAAACCTCGCAAGTGGACGGTATGTATTATTTTGCCCTGCGCAATAATGGATATGACCTGATCGTCAAACACGGTAATCTTGAAGGCGGTATTTATTACCTTACGCTGGCAGAACGTTTCGGGATTTTGGATAACAACGCAAACGGCATCCGCGAAGGCGCGCGTTTTTACATCCTCGGCGCATCTTTCTGGGAATTGAATTGGGAACAAACTCTTTTCTATTTCAATCAGGTATATGCCGGTTGGCCCACACTCTGGGACGGCACGATGACCGCGTCTGACCGATACCGGATCGCGTCCATGCGGTATGGCGATCAATTTTTCGGACAGGATAAATTTTGCGACGCGGTCGTGCAATACGATAATGCTCAAAGTATCGCTCCGTTGGACCAAGTCGCAAGCCAGAATTACGCAATAGCTTTCCCTATTTGTAATCCGCCAACTGCTACCCCTGACCCGTCTCTGTTGTTCACCCCCACACCGACACTCGATGGCGGCGCGCCTACCATTCCAGTCATTCCAACAGATACACCCGTTACACCACCCATCCCATGACCCCTCCCCCAACCTGGGCGCTGGCTCTCACCTACTGGTTGCATCTACTCGCCACCGTCGCATGGATAGGCAGTATCGTTGCAATATCCATATTATTCCTGCCTGCTGCGAAGGCAACTCTTAAACCCGTTGACCATCTCGCGCTGATAAACGCCATGCAAAAAAGGCTGGAGCCAATCGCGTGGTTCAGTATGAGTCTGTTGTTATTAACTGGTTTGTTCCAAATGAGCGTCAATCCGCATTACGATGGATTCGTTTCCACCAGCACACAATGGTCAATGGCGATCCTGGCAAAGCATATACTTGGCATTTTCATGGTGGTCGCCGCCGCCGTCCAAACCTGGGAGATCTTCCCCGCCATCCGCAGGACGTTAATGAATAGAAAGGATGCCGATGAAGAGAAGATCATCCAACTGCAAAAACGCGAATCAAGGCTCTTACGAATCAACTTCGGACTCTCCATCCTGATCCTGCTGGCGACAGCGTTCGCAAGAGCTTCTTAACTAGATTTGATCGAGTAGCCTGAGTGCTATTTACCAAGGCATATGGAAGTCAATAAAAAAAACAGCCCGCCTCCTTCTCAGGGGCGGGCTGTTTCTGTTTTTATATCTTTATCAACTCTGACACGGGCGCTCCTGTCAGGTCGTACGCCATGGCGCCGGTGATCCTTACGGGCACAATATCTCCGATCTTTGCATCACCCTCGATGAATACCAGCCCGTCGATCTCGGGAGCATCCCGATAAGACCGCCCGATCGCAATGCCCTTGTCACGGCCTTCGACCAATACATCCAGCGTCTTGCCGACATAAGATTGATTGACCTGCATGGAGATGCCCTGTTGCAGTTCCATCAAGCGCTCGAAGCGTTCCTGCTTCACCTCCGCAGGGACAGGGTCGCCGAGCGGCTCGCTGGTCGTCCCTGGCTCGAACGAAAATTGAAACGTACCTACGCGGTCGAAACGAATCTCTTTTACAAAGTCGTACAAAGCTTGATACTCTTCGTCCGTCTCCCCAGGGTATCCGACAATGAAAGTCGTGCGGATCGCTAAATTGTCAATTCGAGAGCGCATCTTGCCGAGTGTCCTATGCACCCAATCAATATTGGAGGGTCTCTTCATGCGATACAAGGTTTTGGGATGCGCATGTTGTAACGGCATATCGAGATACGGCAACACTTGTTTGCTAGAAGCCATCACATCGATCAGGCGGTCCGTTACATAACCCGGGTAGGCATACATGATTCGAATCCAGTCCATCTCAGGGACTGAGGCGGTAAGCTGTTCAAGCAAAAT
>DNDO01000229.1 GCA_003484265.1 Anaerolineae bacterium | reverse complement strand
AGATTCGCTACAGCGCAGTCCCTGAACCGCCTGGAATTGCATCGTTAATACTTGCCGCGAGTATCACGCGTTTGTCGAGTGTTGTTGTCAATACTTTTCCGACATTTGCGGCGGTGTGATCGGCAAATATTGCCGCTCCGTCGGGCGAAAGCGTAAAGTCAATGGCGTAGTTGGATCCGAATTGATTTTGCGAAATGGCAACACCCGCAAGGTCTTTTCCCGTCATGATGGTATGGTAGATGGGTTGGGAATTTTCACCATTGGCGAGGGTTGCCGGGTCAACCCCAAAATCGGTTAGGAGGATGGTGCCCGGCTCCGGGGCGACATCGCCGGTGTCGACAAACTCAAGCAGGCCGGTTTGTTGGATAATGTCGAGAATGGCGTCTGCGTCTTCAGCACCGGGAAATTCGCCGACGATGCGCCTGTCGCCCGCCACCTGTATCAGATTCTCGCTAACGCCGAGCGCGTTGGTGCGGTTCTCGACGATGTTACGCGCGGTTTCCATTTCAGCAGCATCTATGACCGTGGTTTCCGGCAGGTCGGCTTCCAATAGGACCTGTAATCCGCCCCGCAGGTCTAAGCCGAGACGAGTCGAAATGTTCCGCTCGAAAATAATTGTGTCATCAACAGGGTTGAGTAATGTTATTTCGTTATTAAAATCTACCCAGAGAGAAACTGCAACGATCACTAATATCAGGATAATTCGGTTTGTTTGGTTACGTATCATACAATGGTATCTCCGCTCACAAAAATGTGGCGCTTAAGCGCCACGCGGCGGTCATTATACTACGAACAAGGTGATGGCGGCAGTGTTTTGCTCATTCAGTGGCTTAGCCACTGAATGAGCAAAACACATACATTAGTAGACCCATTCATCGAACAATACCTGCAAATTACATGAGCAATGTGTTTCCGCCAGTGATTGTAAATATTCCGGTGTTGCCACGCCCCATGAAAGGGATTCTGTGTATTCCTTTAAAAACGCATCGAAAGTAGCTGTTCCCATCTCCTCCTGCAATGCGACAAAGAACAATGGACCGCGCCCATAGACGATTGCGCCGTATTCCGATCCTTGATAACCTGCCACGGGCAAACCGATGGGGATATCTGCTTTGCCTATCCTTGACCAGCGGTCTTCCAGGGATGACTGAAAACCAGATGCTCCTCCGGCACCATAGCGGTCTGTGAAATATTGAAGGGTGGCGAATTGTGTGAGCGATTCGTCGAGCCAGGGGTCGTCGAGTTGGTCGTCCCCGACGAGGCTGTAAAACCATTGATGCCCCACTTCATGTGCAACGGTAGATTCCATGTAAATACTGGCGGGCACGCCACGATAATCGTTGTTCACATCATAAATTCGGGATGTGATTGCAATCGCGCCGGGGTATTCAATTCCCAAGGCAAGCGTCGGAGTAGAGATGATATCGAGTTCGGTAAATGGATATGGCGCATACCGTTTGCTAAATACTTCGATGGATTTTGATGCAACGTCAATCGCAAACTCTGAACCTTCTTTTGCCCCTTTGGGTGCATAACTGCGTATCGTAACTTCGCCGAACGATTGAGATATTTCTTCGTACTCGGGACTTGCCGCCAAATAAAAATCTCTTGCGGGACCGTTCGCAACGGTCATCACCTGTGCCTGCCCTTCTTCGTCGAGGCTGATTCTTGTTCCAGACGTGACAAGGGTTATCTTTTTCGGCGCATGGACTCGAACGATATAAAACGATGTGTCTGCATAGGTCACGTCCCCGTCCTGAGGAGGGATCTCCGCGTTCCAGCCTTCATCGTCATAAACGGCGATCATGGGGTACGCATGTGCAAGCGCAAGGACATCCTCCGCATAGGCAAGTACGCCGTAATTTAAATCGAGAGATTGGGGGACAGTTACCGAATAGTCCATTTTGAAGACTAGGCTTTGACCGACCTCAAGAGAGGCTGGCAGTCGGACGATCATCAAGCTGTTTTTAAGCCCATATTCCGGTGTGACCGATAACCCGTCGATGGTCAGGTTTGAGATCAGCATTTCTCCGCCAAGGATATTTGGGAAAAGACGGAATTGCACTTCGTTCAATTCGACGTCCTCCGTGTTCGTGTAGCGCACTTCCTGTGTTCCAGTGATTTCATATAAATTATCAGCTATTGTAAATTCGATGTGATATACACTTGCCCCGTTCAATTCGTTTAGGATACCCTGCTGTGATACGACCAGTCCATTTTTAAAAATGGAACGATCTTCCCACGGAGTCTGCAGCGGGTCAGGTTCGGGCGTGGTTGTGGGGGAGCCAGGTTTGGGTTGAGCGGAAGTGCATGAGGCAAGGAGCAGGCTAACACTTAAGAAGGAGGCGTAGAGTCTATTCATGGGGTCCTTTCGTCCAAAAAATCCAATACTTTTTGCAAGACCTGGTATGGGTTCAGGTCATCCGTATTTACTATTATATGAGCGTGTTCCCGGGCGTGCATGAGCCTTGAGGACTGTTTTTTGTAATCGATTTCCCGCCAATTCATTTTTCGCCGCGCCATGCTGACTTGAAATGAGACCTGCAAATAAACAAGAATATCAGGCTTGGATATGATCTGCCACATGGCTGGTACGTAGGAATGTTCCTGCGCAATGTGACGGCACGAATAGCCGTTTTTTTCAAGCCCTGCAATGAGTGTCGACTTTCCCGATCCGCAGTGTCCGACGACACCGATGAGCGGGAGTTTACTGGCAGGCTCCATTATTGATTGTCCTGCATGAACTGTTTGAGTTGATCGGGTCCGCCCAGCACGGCAATGGTATCGCCTGCATGTAATGGGCTTGTATCTTTTGGATGCATCTCTGAATGGTCGTTATGACGCAGAAGGATAATGGTGAGCTTGTAGTTATCCTCGACATAACCAATGGTCTTGTCTGCGAGGTCTGATTTCCCGCTGATCTTCATCCGAGCAAGACTAAGCTGCTGCCCCTCGATGGAGATCGGGTTTGTTACGTCTGCGCCAGCAGCAGCAGCGGCAAAGACAGGCGCCGCCATTTCCGTTGCGCTCAATGCTGTGAAACCGAACTGGTCGTGCAATGCGTGGGCAAAATCCTCGTCAAAGATTCGGATGACCACATGGATATCGGGGTTCATACTGCGCGCCTTGAGCGCGATCTGCAAATTCATCGAATCTTTTTGGCTGGCAAGGATGATCGTGTGCGCGTTTTTGATATTTGCGGCTTCGAGCGCGGCATCGCGGGTGGCGTCCTCCTGAATGACAGGCACACCAATTTTCTGCACAGCCCTGAACGTATCCACTTTGGGATCAAGTTCGATCACGGCAACATCCCTGCCCATTTCGTTCAGCTTTTCGACAATGCGATACCCCAAATGCCCCAACCCCACGAGGACGATATGATTATTCAATGTGGAGGCGACAGCCATCTCCCACTCCTTGCTTCGCGAGCGGCGGTTGAACAGCAGGCTACCAAAATCTGCCAACCCCTGTGCGAGAATAATTACGCCGACGAGCGGCATGAGAAAATGAAACGCTTGTAAATATGGATGAAGGGGGAAGTCTCCGACCGCTTGAAGGAATGCGGCGCTTAGGACTGTAAAAACCGCTTCACCGAGACTTTGAACTGGTTCGCCAACTTCAAACGACAACCAGTTGTAATAGAACCCTCCCCCGACGACAATTGCAGTGAATATGATTAGCGGCGTGCGGAACTCGTTCAGAAGTATGAGTGTGTCGCGCCACGCGGCGCGAAGTCCCCGCCAGCGTTGGGTGATACTCACGAAGGACCCTCTATCGGGAGCCGAACTGACATACGCCGTACGTTATCCCCGTTACGTGACGCAACTTTTATGACCAACACGCTGATGTCGTCAGCGGGGCGGTTTTCATCCAAGCTCGGTCTAATCATCATC
>DNDO01000105.1 GCA_003484265.1 Anaerolineae bacterium | reverse complement strand
GAGGTGTTTCAAAATCAAACGGCGACATTTTCCATTCAGTGCTTTGGTGACGGCGCCATGTCTTTCATGCAGGAGCTAAAAACTTCACTGGATAAGCCGAGTGTGCATTTGTTTCTTAGACAACGGGGCGCAATTTATGTTAGGCTCGTTGGTGGGTTGACAGACATATCCGAGGTTCTCGGCACTAAATTTGAGAAGCGTGCGAATATGGATGTAGAATTTAGACAGGGTATCGAGACGCAGGATGACATCGGGCTTATTGAACGCGTTATCGGTACAGGTACTATGGATGGGGAAACCTCTGATTTTGACACTGACAACGAAGCACCATAAGGAGTAAAAGATGCCGTTACGCGATATCGTTGATGTTTTTATTGACCGCCAGACCCGCGCAGTTTCGCGTGTAGGTTTTGGCACGCCGCTCTTTGTCGGTGAAACCCAGAACTTTTCCGAGCGCGTGCGCACGTATTCCAGCATCGATGGAGTAGCGGAAGATTTCGCCCTGACCGATCCTGAATATTTGATGGCTCTGGCGGCCTTCTCGCAAAGCCCATCACCCGTGCGCGTGAAGATCGGGCGTAAAGATCCGCTGGAAGATTATCCGACTGCATTGCAGGCAATCATTGACGAAGATGATGATTGGTATGGCCTGGCAATCACAAGCCGGGACGCGCAAGACATTCTTGATGTCGCCGCTTTCATCGAAGCAAGGGTGAAATTGTTCTCGGCGGCAAGCGCTGACGAGGGCGTAAAAGATCCCAACAGCATCACGGATATTGCCTATCTGCTGGAAGATGCAGCATACGAGCGCACGTTCCTGTCTTTCCACAATGACGCCGCAACGATTTACCCGGATGCCGCTGTTCTTGGTAAAAACCTGCCTCTTGATCCTGGCAGCATTACATGGAAATTCAAAACCCTTGCCGGTATATCGGCTGACACGTTCACCACGAATGAGCGTGATGCGGTTCTGGCCAAGAACGCCAATATTTACGAAGAGATTGCTGGCGTAAATATCTACGAAGAGGGAACGGTTGCAGCAGGTGAGTTTATCGATGTTATCCACGGCATCGATTGGCTGACGGCCCGCATTCAAGAGCGCATTTATGAACTCTTGGTCAATGCTCCGAAAATCCCCTACACCAATAAGGGGATCGCCGTTATCGAGGGCGCCGTTCGTCAGCAGCTTGATGTTGCGGTCGATCAGGGCGTGATTGCTCCGGAGCCTGCTTATACGGTCACGGTTCCTGATGTCCTTGATACGGAGGAAAGTGATAGGGCAGCGCGTATTCTGCGCGATGTCAATTTCGAAGCTCGACTGGCTGGAGCAATCCACTCGGTTGTTGTTCGCGGTACGGTCAGAGTTTAAGGGAGAAATGAAACATGGCTAAAACAGTTGATCCGAATGATGTTCAAATTATCTGCGGCGGTAATATCGCAAGCGGGTATGCAGACGGCACCTTTATCAGCATCTCGAACGACGAGGAGCTTTACAGCAAGTCTGTAGGGGCTGATGGTGAGGTTTCACGCGCGCGCATGAATAACACCTCCGGGACGGTAACGCTGACGTTGCAGCAAACTAGCCCGTTCAATGCTGTACTGTCGGCATTTTACGCGGCTGACAAAGCTGGCAACAACGGCGTTTTCCCTTTCATGATGAAAGAGGCAGGCACCGGAACTACGTTGATCTTCTCTCAATCTGCATGGGTTCAGGATTTGCCGGATGTGACTTATTCCAAAAGCGTTGAAACCCGCGAATGGACGATCGCTCTTGGAAAAACCGACTGGTTTATCGGGGGCAATAACTAATGATTGAGACTAAAGAGAGGGAGATCAACGGCCACAAGTATGCTGTGATGCAGTTTCCGGCTATGACCGGGCTGCGTTACGCCATAAAATTGGTCAAGATGGTAGGGCCATCACTTGCCAAGACGGCAGATGGCGCGGGCAGTCTTTCAAGCATGCTGGACAAAGACCTGTCAAGCATGAGCGTTTCCGGCGCTGTAGAGGCATTGACGGAAAGGCTTGATGATGTCGGCACCGCTCAATTCATTCTTGACCTTTTCCAATCTACGCACAGGGACGGGGTTGTACTAAATCAAGGAAACTTCGACTCTGCGTTTGCCGCAAACTATGGCGAAATGTTGAAAGCCCTGGCATTCGTTTTGGAGGTTAACTACGGCGGTTTTTTCGGGGCAATACGGGAAGGTATTGGCAGCCTGCCCGTTCAAGAAAAAGTGGCAAGGGCCTCCCCGGAAGGCTAGAAGCTGATCTTGAAAAAGAATGGCCTGTGTGGAGGATTGTTGTTGAGAAGGTTGCCAGCCTTGAAGAGATTGAGCGGCATTGGTCTTTGGACGATGTTCTGAAAGCAAATGCCCTATTAGATATGAGGCAGGATTTGCGCGAGGCCGAAAATGACAACCGTTAGGGAACTTGTTACCAAACTTGGTTTTGACGCGAAGGATGCGCAGAAGTCAGCCGATAAATTTGACAAGACAATGAACAGCGTAAAGACTGCGCTTGTGGCTGTTACGGCAGCGGCCACCGCAGCCGGCGGCGCTTTATTCGGCATTACAAAAAGCACATCTGATGCAGGCGACAGACTTGCAAAATTAAGTCAGCAAACAGGGATAGCGGCCCAAGAAATACAAGGCCTCCAATATGCGGCAGAGCTGGCCGGTATTAGCACAGAGGAATTAAATAACTCACTTAGCTTCTTTAACGTTAGGGCGTCAGAGGCGCAAGAGGCTGGGGATCCGGCGCAGTTGGCCATGCAGGAGCTTGGCGTTTCTGTCCGTAATGCAAATGGTGAGTTGAAACGCGTATGGCTCGGGAACC
>DNDO01000165.1 GCA_003484265.1 Anaerolineae bacterium | reverse complement strand
GGGGTACAAAAAGGGGCGCAGTGTGACTGCGCCCCTTTTTGTACCCCTGACAGATCTCTTCTGCACAGAGGAGCCGCCGATGAAAGTCGAACTTCGCAACATTCATAAACATTTTGGCACGGTTCATGCCAATAAGAATATTAACCTGGAAATTCCATCCGGAACGATCCAAGGAATATTGGGGGAAAATGGCGCCGGCAAAAGCACTTTAATGAAAATCCTTTCAGGTTTTATTCAAGCAGACCAGGGCGGCGAAATCGTTCTGGATGGAAAACCGACTGTCATTCTTTCGCCTGCGGATGCGATACGTCATGGCGTGGGAATGCTGCATCAGGATCCTCTCGATTTCCCTTCCATGAGCGTGCTTGATAATTTTTTACTTGGTCTCCCGGGCGGCTTTTTCCCCAACAGAAAAGAGGCGATGCAGGATTTTAGCCTGCTGGCTGGCGAGTTTGGGTTTTCCATCGACCCGGAAAACTATGTGGATTCCCTGACTGTCGGTGAACGCCAGCAGTTGGAGATCATGCGTTTATTGTTTTTGGGTGCCCGTGTTTTTATTTTGGATGAGCCAACCACAGGCATCAGTGCAGCCCAAAAAAGCAAGTTGTTTGCCACTCTCAAGAAACTTCCCGAACAGGCGATTACCACCATTTTCGTTACCCACAAATTGGAGGATGTGGAGGTTTTGTGCGATCAGGTGGCAGTATTGCGTCATGGGGAACTGGTTGGCGAGTTGAAGCCTCCCTACAAGACGGACAATTTCGTTGAAATGATGTTCGGCAAGCCGATCACGCTGGGAGAAAGACAGCCTGCAAAGGCAGGCGAAACTGTCCTGTCGTTGGAGAACGTTTCGCTTGAAGATTTCCGAATGAAGGTTCAAAATATTGACCTGGACCTGCATGCTGGAGAAGTGATCGGTTTGGCAGGAATGGAAGGGTCGGGTCAGGATCTGTTCATGCGTGCCTGTGCAGGGTTGATGAGGACTGTCGGAGGCAGGGTCAGGCTCAACGGTCAGGATTTGACCGGCAAGCCGTATCACGTTTTCAAACATGCAGGTGTGAATTTCCTTCCTGCTGCGCGACTCGAAGAAGGTTTGATCCCTGGCTTAAGCCTTACCGAGCATTTCGTCCTCGCCGAGGAACCGAGAGGAATGTTCATCGACCGCAAAGCCGGCAAGCAACTCGCTGAGGATCGTATCAAATCCTATAATATTCGTGGAACACCGCTCAGCCTTGTGGAGTCTCTTTCGGGCGGCAATCAACAACGGGCGGAACTGGCATTATTGCAGACTCCCCTTTCCTTGATACTGCTCGAACATCCCACCCGCGGGCTGGATATCGAATCGGTGATCTATATCTGGGGCAAGTTGCTGGAGCGTTGCAGGCAGGGCGCTTCGATCATGTTTATCTCGTCGGACCTGGATGAGATTTTACAATATAGCGACCGTTTGCTGGTATTCTTCAATGGCATGGTTTCAAAGCCTCTGGATTCTGAAAGTACAAGCGTGGAACAATTGGGTCAGTTGATTGGCGGCAAGGGATTTATGGAGATCGGAGCGACGCATGTTTAGGAAATTATTGATAAACCTTGGCTATCAAACCGCCGCCCTGCTTCTGGCATTTGGCTTGGTCTCATTGATCCTGCTTTCTGTAGATGCCTCCCCGTTGGACGCCTTTAGGAACATGTTCACCGGCTCCTTCGGCTCGCTTCGGAAATTTGCCGAGGTCCTGGTGGCGTTTGTACCTCTCCTGCTCGTAACCGCCGGACTTCTCGTTACATTCTCAGCGGGTTTATGGAACATCGGGGTGGAGGGGCAGGTGGTCTTGGGAGCGATCTCTACAGTGTGGGTGTACCGCTTCTTCCTTGAAAGTGACCTGGCTCCCGGGCTCGTCATCACGCTGGCAATCCTCGGCGGTATGCTGGGCGGGGCGGTCTGGGCGGCATTTGCTGGAATCTTGAAGGTGTTCGGGGGCGTCAATGAAATTTTTGGCGGGCTGGGGTTGAACTTTGTCTCCACCGCGTTGACGATCTACCTGATATTCGGGCCTTGGAAGCGCCCTGGGGTCGCGTCGATGAGCGGGACTGTTCCGCTTCCCGATCAATTTTCATTGGCACAAGTGCGAGTCCTTCCAATCAGTCCGACAGCGTTATGGATTGCCATCATTGCCATCGTGCTCGTATTTATTATTTTACAGGGAACGTATTTTGGGCTGCGGCTCAAAGCTGTGGGAAGGAACTTCCGCGCGGCGTATATGCTCGGAATACCAACCTGGCAGTATTCGATGTATTCATTTTTGATCTGCGGCGCATTGGCAGGGGCGGCAGGGGCGGTGCAGGTGGCAGCCGTATACCACCGCCTGATCCCGTCGATCTCCAGCGGATACGGCTATCTTGGCCTGATGGTGGCAATGCTCATCAATTACCAGGCGATATGGGCGATACCCGTCGCCCTGTTTTTTGCGGCATTGAATATTGGCAGTATACAACTCCCCATTCAAATGAAACTGGACTCGTCCCTTTCTGGCGTTTTACAGGGCGTATTGGTCCTGTTCGTATTACTGGCAGCCGGGGTGCGCCAGCGATTTACAAGGAAGGTTTGACATGACCCAGGAAACCATCCTCATTGGTCTGGCAGGGGTGCTGGCATCGGCGGCTCCGGTCATCTTTGCCGTTCTTGGCGAAACAATCTCGGAACGCGCAGGCGTGATCAACCTTTCCATGAACGGCACCATTCTCCTCTCTGCAATGGGCGGGTTTGCCGTGGCATATAACACGGAGAATATCGTCCTGGGATTTCTCGCGGGTATGTTCATCGGAGCGCTGGTCGCATTGATCGTGGCTTTCGCCAGCATCACGCTCAAGCAGTCGCAGGTGGCGGTCGGGTTCGTCCTCGCGCTGACCTGCCGCGATCTTTCCTATTTTCTTGGTAACCCCTACATGGGTGTGCCGGGTCCTCGCTTGCAGGCAATCTCTATTCCCGTCTTGAGCGAGATCCCGATTTTGGGTCAACTTTTTTTCAAGCAGGACGCGATCACCTATCTCAGCTTTGTTTTTATTTTTCTGGCGTGGATATGGATCTTCCGCACGCGTCCAGGCCTGATGTTGCAGGGAATCGGCGAGAAACCGGCTGCGGCATACATTCGCGGCGCGAATGTCAATTTGATGCGCTATGTATACACCGTGATCGGCGGAGCGTTGATCGGGCTGACCGGACCCGCTTATTCGCTCGCCATCCGCGCGGGATGGATGGGGACGATCTCGGGTCTGGATGGGATCGGCTGGATCGCGCTTGCGATCACGATTTTCGGCGCCTGGAGCCCTTTGCGCGGCGCGTTCGGCGCGTACCTGTTCGCATTCCTTCAATGGCTGGGATTGGTCCTGCAACCGGTATTGACAACGGTTCCCTCTCAAGTACTGCAGGTCGCGCCGTTCCCTTTGATGATCTTGACGCTTCTGCTGGTCAACATCGGTGACGCCGAGTGGGTGGAACGGACGCTGGCTGCCATGCCAGAGTCCGCGCGGAAATTCCTTGCCAAACTCCTGCGTGCCATGCGAGCCTCCCCGCCTGCGGCGTTGGGCGTGCCGTTTGAAAGAGACTAGGTCACCTTTTGATCAGGAGTTGATCGCGCGGGAGAATTGGGAGAGGGAAGATGGGTAGAACCGGAGTCTGATCTGTATTAATTTTTTGTTGCTGTCTTCTATCATATTTTTAAATCAAGCCAATTAGGGTTTCAAGTCTGTTAGGTGACAGTCTCTTCTCAGGGGACTGTCACCTAATTGATTATTCTAATCGGGTAAAATCAATATATGGGAAAATTCGTTGGCTATGTTTGTTCGATATGTAAAACTGAATACGCTCCTGGTGATGTGACTTACACTTGTCCGAAGGATGGCGGGAATTTGGACGTGGTACTCGATTACGATGCCATCAAGAGCAAATATAAACCTGAAGACTTGCTCTCACGAACTGACTCATCCCTTTGGCGGTATTTGCCGCTGTTGCCTGTCTCTGTCCCCAAGGGATTTGCGACTCCGCTCCACGCTGCAGGCGGGACTCCCATTTATAAATTAACTTCCCTAGCTGAAAATTTGGGTTTACAAAATGTATGGCTAAAGGATGAGTCGAAGAACCCGACCGCCTCTTTCAAAGACCGTGCATCGGCTATCGTTGTTGCGCGCGCGCAGGAATTGAAATCCGAAATTATTGTCACCGCTTCCACAGGCAATGCAGGCGCGGCGCTGGCAGGGATGTCTGCCGCAGTCGGACAAAAAGCAATCATTTTCGCTCCAAAGTCCGCTCCGCAAGCGAAGGTGGCGCAACTGCTTATCTTTGGTGCAAAGGTTATTTTGGTGAATGGCACCTACGACGACGCATTCGATTTGACTGTCAAATGCGCAGAAGAGTTTGGATGGTACTGCCGCAACACAGGCTACAATCCGTTTACGGCGGAAGGCAAAAAGACTGCCGCATTCGAGATCTGGGAATGGTGGCAGGAAGCTCATCATGAACTTCACGAGGATGTTGGTGAAGAGGTTGATCATAAGCCGTTGACGGTATTCGTCTCGGTAGGGGATGGCAACATTATTTCAGGAATCCATAAGGGATTCAAAGACCTGCAACGACTAAGCTGGATGCAGCGCATACCACGTATTGTCGGCGTGCAAGCCGAAGGCTCTTCCGCGATAGCGAATGCGTTCCATGGGAACACGGAGACGATTACGCCCGTCTCTGCACAGACGATTGCGGATTCGATCTCAGTTGACCTGCCGCGCGACGGCGTTAGAGCTGTCCGCGCATCGAAAGAGACGGATGGCACGTATATTACGGTAACAGATGACGAGATTCTGAATGCCATTGCAGAGCTCGGTCGCGTTGGGGTTTTTGCAGAACCGGCTGGGGCGGCAGCCTATGCCGGTTTGGTCAAAGGATCAGCCAACGGTGTAGTGGGAGGCGAAGATCCTGCATTGGTGTTAAATACCGGCAGCGGCCTGAAAGACGTCCGCGCCGCTATGCAGGCAGTTGAGTCTGCGCCGATTATCGAACCAAATTTGGAGGCAGTGAAAAGGTTGTTATGAAAAAGAAATCACAGGTTTTGCAGGCTACAAAAGACACGCAATGGAGTCTTACATTTCGTTATACGATTGCGCTCATCGGGTTTTTCGCGATAGTCGCCTTCGTGTTTTACGCGGCGGATGCGATAAGAAATTTGATCGTTGCCGCGTTTGTCGCCTATCTGATCAACCCTGCGGTGGTATATCTATCGGACCGAACAAAGATGACGCGAACGGCTTCGGTGAATATCGTTTATTTCTCGGCGGTCATCCTTTTGGTGGGTACGCCCGCCTCGCTCGCGCCGATATTCTACGACGAATTTAGGATCGTGATCGAAGACCTGCTTGACCTTTCGAGGCAGATTGCCGCCGCCCTTGCAACGCCGATACAGATCGGAAGTCTCACGTTCCATTTGGAGGAGTGGGCGCTGAGCCTGACCCAGATTCAAAGCGCTTTTCTGGCGCCTCTGCCCGAAGAGGCGTTGGCGTTGCTCGAAACCACATCAGTGGGTGTGTTATGGTTTTTGATCATCCTCGTTAGCGTGTATATTTTTCTCGCGCATTGGCCCGAAATGCGTGATACGCTGATCGATTCGGTGCCGGCTCCCTATCAGGGCGAAGTGACGGAATTGTACAACCGCGTAAAACGGGTGTGGATGGCCTACCTGCGCGGACAGATCGTATTGATGCTGATCGTCGGCGTTGTCTTCACGGTAGCGTGGATCATTCTGGGCATCCCCGGTGCATTGGTGTTGGGCGTGCTGGCTGGTCTATTCACGTTGGTGCCGGATGTCGGTCCGTTTTTGGCGATGGTGCTGGCGGCGGGCGTGGCATTGCTCGAAGGCTCCACCTGGATCCCCCTGTCCAATTTTTGGGTGACGGGTATTGTCATCACTGTATATCTCGTTTTGATCAACGCCAAGAATTTCTTCCTGCGACCGATCATCATGGGACGCAGTGTTCACATGAACGAATCTCTTGTGTTTATCGTGATCTTGATCGCAACGATCCTTGAAGGGATACTGGGCGCATTGCTGGTCGTCCCCGTACTTGCTTCTGTCGTTGTGATCTCCGCATACATACAACGGAAAGTCCTTGGTCTATCGCCGTTCCGCGATGATGGCACAGATCGTTTCACTGCGCCGCCTGAAAAGATAAATCCGCGCAAGCGGAAGTCTCTGAAAAAATCGGCTCAAAAAGGGGATGGATAAAGCATGGGTCAGACTCGCCAAATCTTGACTCATCCTCAACGACTTTATCTTCCTTCGAACAGATTCCCGATCGAAAGAAAACAACCAAATGAAAATCACCTACTCGATCATTGCTCCCATCTATAACGAAAGAGAGAACCTAGCCGAACTCCATCGCCGCGTGAGTGAAGTGATGAAGCAGACGAGCAAACCCTGGGAACTTGTCCTCGTGGACGACGGCTCCACCGATGGTTCCACCGAAATGATCCGTGAACTCGCAAAAAAAGATAAACACATCCGCCCTGTCATCTTTGCGCGCAACTTTGGGCATCAGATCGCCATCACCGCAGGTTGGGACTACGCGCGCGGTGACGCGGTCGTCATCATCGATGCAGACCTGCAAGACCCGCCCGAACTCATCCTTGAGATGTCACAAAAATGGCAGGAAGGATACGAAGTCGTTTACGCCGTCCGCGCTGAACGTGAAGGCGAATCGTGGTTCAAGTTGTGGACGGCGTCCATCTTCTATCGCATCATTTTCCGCATCACGGACGTGAAGATTCCCCTCGATACCGGCGACTTTCGACTAATGGATCGCAAGGTGGTGAACGTGCTTAAATCCATGCGGGAAAGACATCGGTTCCCGCGCGGTATGTCTGCCTGGGTGGGATTCAAACAGATCGGAGTGGAATATAAACGCGCGGCGCGTGTGGCGGGCGAAACAAAATATCCGTTCAAAAAAATGTTCCGTCTGGCGATCAACGCTGTGACTAGTTTTTCATACTTCCCATTGCAGGTTGCCACGTTTGTCGGATTTATTGCGGCGGGAATATCCATCATTGCCATACCCATAGTCGCGTACATGCGAATCAGCGGGTCGTCGGCGTTCTTTGGTCAGGCAACGACATTGATCGCAGTATTATTCCTCGGAGGGGTGCAATTGATCTCGCTGGGAATCCTCGGGGAATACATCGGCCGCTTATACGACGAAGCCAAAGGCAGACCGTTGTATATCGTGCGTGAAGCGCCGGAAAAGCAGTAATCACTGATTACTGCTTTCTTTTTCTTCCATCATGTCCCTCACCTTCTTCAAGGATAAAGCCTTCTTTCGCGCCATGCTTGCGCTGGCAGTGCCGGTTGCCTTCCAGCAGCTGATAACAGCCGGTCTTAACATGATCGATGTGCTCATGGTCGGTCAATTGGGTGAAGCTTCCGTTGCGGCGCTTGGGTTGGCAAACCAGATATTCTTTTTGCTGATCTTATTTCTCTTCGGGGTCTCGAGTGGAACAGCCATTTTCACTGCGCAATATTGGGGCAAAGGCGATACGGAAAATATCCGCAAGGTGTTGGGGATATGTCTGGCGATTGCGGTCTCTGTCGCCGCGTTGTTTTCGCTTGCGGCAACATTGATCCCTGAAAGTTTAATGAGTTTTTACACGGAAGATCCCGAAGTCATAAAACTTGGCAGCGAATATCTCCGTATCGTAGGTCTGAGTTACGTCCTGATGGCGATCTCCGTTTCATACATCTCCATCCTGCGCAGTATCACGCTGGTGAAGGTAACGGTCATTGTCTCCGTCCTGGCGCTGGCTCTCAAAACGCTCATCGGATACTCTCTGATCTTTGGTCATTTCGGTCTTCC
>DNDO01000127.1:12171-12951 GCA_003484265.1 Anaerolineae bacterium | reverse complement strand
GGGTGCGCGTGCGGCGCATTGGCGACGACAAAGTTTGGTGCACAACCGTCATTACCAACAAAAGAAGAAATCCAAGAGTTTTTCACGTAAGTGCGAGGTTATCTCGCCCGTTACGCACACCATCAAAAAAAGGACACGGGACATCCCGTCCGCACAGGAAACTAATGGTAAAACAAATCATCATTGACACCGATCCCGGTATAGACGACGCTCTAGCGATCTTGCTCGCACTTGCCTCACCAGAGCTTTCGCTCGAGGGTTTAAGTATTGTGCACGGCAATTGTTCGCTTGAGCAAGCCACAAAAAACGGACTGTCCGTTCTGGAGTTGGCCAAGGCGAGCCATATTCCGCTTGCGAGAGGGTGTGAATTGCCCCTTGTCCAGCCTTCTTTACTTGCACCCGAGACACATGGAAACACAGGCTTGGGCTACGCAAAACTTCCAGAACCGCGGATCAAACCCACGATCCAGCATGGATCCGATTTTTTGATCGAGAAAGTGATGTCCGATCCGGGAGAGATCACAATTGTGGCGGTCGGTCCCCTCACAAACGTTGCGATGGCATTACGGAAAGAGCCGAATTTCGCGAAGTCGGTGAAGGAGTTGATCATCATGGGCGGAGCGATCCGCCATGAAGGCAACACGACCGCACTTGCCGAGTTCAACGTGTACGTTGACCCGCACGCCGCGCATATCGTTTTTCACGCGGGCATCCCGACAACGCTTGTGCCCCTCGATGTGACATATAAATGCGTACTGACCGCACAGGATGTGGAACGCC
>DNDO01000127.1:4944-12020 GCA_003484265.1 Anaerolineae bacterium | reverse complement strand
AACGCCTGCTAAAGATCGACTCGCCCGTCCCGCCGTTCATCAGGGACACGACGAATTTTTACATGGAGTATCACGATAGTTTTCAAGGCATCAAGGGCTGCATCATCAACGACCCGCTCGCGCTGGCATTGACATTTGCTCCCGAGTTATGCGATTATGAAGAACTTCCCGTTGACGTAGATATTTCGGGCGGCGTTTCGATGGGCAAAACATTCGCGGATTTTTACAACTACAACAAAAAGCCTGCCAACATGAAGGTGGCTCTCGGCGTGCGTCCGCGCGATTTCATCGAGTTGTTTTTGGAGAGGATGGAGAGGCTGGCCCGGCAGGTTTCCCAAGCCTAGAACAATATGACAAGGAACAATACTTTGCTTGAAATTTTCAAGCGGGATTTTAAAACGATTACCTGGATATTGATCCCCATCGCAATCATTGCCAACGGCGCAGGCGGATGGGTTATCACCAGGCTAAATGCTCCACTCTATCTGGATACCATCGGGACGATATTCATTGCCATTGTTGCGGGTCCGTTTGCGGGAGCGATCACAGGTGTTATTACAAATGTGATCCTTGGCATTGTATCTCCGGGCTATATCCCATATTGGCCCGTACCTATGTTGATCGGTTTGGCAGCAGGTTTCTTTGCAATGGCAGGCTGGTTCAAACACTGGTGGAAGGTCGTGATCGTTGGGATTCTCCTCGCGCTGATCGCTTCCATCTTCTCCTCCTTGATCGCGGAAAAGATATTCGGAGAAATCTCCTTCAACCCTTCATACTTCCTTGTTGTGGAACCTGTTGATAAAATCGTCACAACCTTGATCGCCTTCGGCATCGGACGATTGCTGCCGGAACAGATTCGAAAACACCTACCTCGACCAGAAAATATCGAGAGTAGAAAAACTGATTGAATCCAGTGAAACAAAATCACGTGAGCGGTGTTGTAGTAAAAAATCAAAATCAACCAAGGAGAATCTAAAATGAGTATTATTTCCGAAAATGCTGTTTACTTCATCATTGCCGTAGCGATCATTGTTATCCTGCTCGTATGGTCGTATGTCACCGGGCGTATGCGTAAGGACTTCAGCACCACTACGTGGGTTCTCATCCCCGTTGCAATAGCGATCAATATTGCCATAGGCCAGATCGTGGTAACGTTGAAACTGCCAGTGTTCCTTGATTCGATCGGCACTGTCCTGGTGGCTGTGGTCGCAGGACCGTGGGCTGGCGCTCTCACGGGCACGCTTTCCAATATCATCTGGGGCGCCACCATTGACCCCAACGCATTCCCCTGGTTTCCCGTGGCTTTCTTTATCGGGCTCGTCTCAGGTTTAATGGCGAATGCAGGCTGGTTCAAGAATTGGTGGAAGGTTGCCGTTACAGGCTTTGTTGTTGCACTCGCTTCTGCAATCGTTTCGACACCAATCGCTGTGTATTTGTATGGTGGCATTACAGCCAGCGGCTCATCTTTCATCACGGCATATCTGCTCCAAACTGGTCAGGGCGTTGTGCAGGCTGTCTTGAGCACAGGCTTCCTCGTCGAACCTGTGGATAAGATCACTACAGCCATGCTTGCCTTTGCGATCATACAAGGTCTCTCAAAACGGTTCGTCGCGCGCCTCCCGCGCCCTGAAAATGCGGAAGTTGAAGGCGGTGCCAGCCAGACTCAATTATTTATTGCAATTGGCGTGGTTATTCTGCTCGTTTTGTTTGCGGCATTCATGCTTGGCAATATCCTCGGCGGATAAATACATCGTTAACATCAAAAGAGGCTGGACGGAAAATCCAGCCTCTTTTTTTCACGTATAATCAACGCTCATGCAGGAACGACTCTCCTTCTACAAGAAGCGCGAAAGCGCAGTTCACCGCCTTAACCCTCTTAGCAAACTGACACTGGCGCTTGGCATCGTATTTGTTTCTTTCCTGTCTCCGTATTACTGGACACCCCATTTACTCATCCTTTTTGCGGTCATCCCGTTGAGTCTTCTAGGGAAAGTTTTGCGAGAGTACATTAATGCGATGCTCCGGCTTATCCTCCCGACCGCGGGTTTCCTCTTCATAATGCAAGCCCTCTTCCAACCGCTCGAAGGCGTTGAACTTTTTCGATTTGGGTTTTTACACCCGACCCAAGAAAGCGTTTTGTTCGCTTTCGCCAACGCAACACGGATTGTTGTGATGGTCTCCTCGTTTACTATTTTTTTACTGACAACACATCCAAATGAATTGATGACCGACCTTACCCGCCGCGGATTGCCCGGGCAATTCGCGTACGTTATCATCTCCACATTGCAGATCATCCCACAGATGCAAGCCAAGGCGCAGACCATCATCGCCGCCCAACGCTCGCGCGGGTTGGATACGGAAAGCACGTTTTTCAAGCGCGCAGGCTCCTTAATACCATTGGTTGGCCCGCTGGTATTTGGCTCGCTGGTGGAAGTAGAGGAACGCGCCATCGCTATTGAAGCGCGTGGTTTCACTTCCACGCGGGTAAAAACATCCCTGAACAGCATCCCTGACACAAATAAAGACAAACTCATC
Organism: Anaerolineae bacterium; assembly: GCA_003484265.1. Classification (GTDB taxonomy): domain Bacteria; phylum Chloroflexota; class Anaerolineae; order Anaerolineales; family Villigracilaceae; genus Defluviilinea. The sequence continues at coordinate 9,485 of DNDO01000127.1, read as the reverse complement.
CGCTGGTCGCTTATCGTCATCATCATCGTCACTCTGGCATCGAGAATATGGCTATCGTAAACCTGCAAAACGTCACATACAGATATCCGCTCACAGATGAATCTGTATTGAAAAACATAAACTTGCAAGTAGATGAGGGTGAGTTTCTTGCGGTCATTGGTCCGAACGGCTCTGGCAAATCCACATTGTGTTACACCCTTGCCGGGTTTGTACCGCATTTCTTCAAAGGCGAGATAAGCGGATCAGTTGAGGTTGCCGGATTAGAGTCTAGCGCGTCCACATTGGACGAGTGGGTCATGAACGTTGGGCTGGCTTTTCAAAATCCGTTCAACCAGATCAGCGGAGCGAAATTTACTGTTTTTGAAGAGATCGCTTTCGGGCTTGAAAATATCGGCGTTCCACGCGAGGAAATGAAACCGCGCGTTGAAGACGCGATGAAGTTGACCGGCATCACTGATCTGGCAGACCGCTCTCCCTATTCTTTATCCGGCGGACAACAACAACGTGTCGCCCTGACCTCGATACTGGTTATGCAGCCGAAAGTACTTGTTCTCGACGAACCGACCTCGCAATTGGATCCAATCGGCACGCGCGAGGTTTTCGGTGTGATCCGCACACTTGCGGAAAAAGGGATGACCGTCATCTTGGCAGAACATAAGGTTGAATGGATAGCCAACTTTGCAGACAGGGTCATTGCATTGCATGAAGGACAGATCATCCTCGACGGGCTACCCGGTGAAGTACTGACATCCGATATCCTGCTGGAAAAAGGATTCGGAATTTCACGCTACACATCCGTAGCACGCAAGGCAAGAGCGATTGGATTGTGGAAAAATTCAAACCTACCTGTAACTTTGGACGAGGCAGTGGACGGATTTAAGAGATGAAAATTGAGATCAGGGATTTAGAGTTTTCATATCCTGCCGGGATACAAGCGTTGCGAGGAATCACCTTGACAATTGGATCCGGCGAACAGGTCGCAATCGTCGGGCAGAACGGCGCAGGAAAGACGACTCTCGTGCGTCATTTCAACGGACTTTTGCAACCAACCTCTGGTGAAATACAGATCGGCGGCTGGGATACTCGGAAATATTCAGTTGCAAAACTTGCATCTCGAATCGGGTATGTTTTTCAGAATCCCGATGAACAACTCTTTTCGCGCGATGTCAAAACAGAAGTCGCATTCGGACCGAAAAACCTCGGGTATCCCAATGAGCAGGTGGAGATTTTGGTCCATGAAGCACTGGAGATGACGGAACTGTCCGATAAAACGGAGATGAATCCGTACGACCTTTCTCCGACCTGGCGGAAGATGGTAGCCATTGCATCGATCATTTCAATGGACACGCCAATTGTCATCTTCGATGAGCCGACAACAGGACAGGACGCCGCCAACATTGCGCGCATCGCTAATGTTATCAAGGTGTTACGCGAACGCGGCAAGACCCTCATTACGATCACGCACGACATTGATTTTTGCGCCGAGAATTTTGAGCGGGTGATTGCCATGTCGCAGGGGAAGATACTTCTCGACGGAAAAGCCAATGAAGTTCTCGGGCAGGAAGATAGACTGGCAACGACCTATGTTGACCCGCCGCAACTGACCAGACTTGCGACAAGATTGGAATTAAACGATACAATTATTCGTGAGGATATGTTTTTGACAGAGCTTCATAAAAAATTGACCCGCACTCTATAATCTGCGTGGCTTTCATTTTTGAAAGGCAGGACGTAAGGCTTAACCGCTACTGTAAAATTGACCAGGGTCCAATATGAAAAAATTAAAAGTTAAGGTCCACAAAAGCATTCAGGAGATCGATCCCAAGGTGTGGAATCGGGTTGCTGCGGCACGCGGGTTCCAATCCCATCGTTGGTATACCTTTGGCGAACGCGTAATGGAGGATTCACCGCCGACATATCTGGTCGCATGGGATGGGGATACTCCAGTTGCCAGTGCGGCGTTGTTCAAGATAAAAAACGAACCCCTGCCTCTTCCAGAGATTGCGCGACAATTCATGTCATCCATTCTGAAACGCAGACCTCTGCTCGTATGCCGCTCACCCCTTGCTGATACATCCGCGTTGCTATTACCCGGCGAACCCATGCGCGACGATTCACTGGCGGCACTTGCTCAGGCAGCGCAGGACGAATTCAAGAAACAGCGCTGTTCCTTCCTCGTGTTTGATTTTCTTCTCACCGAGCAATTGAAATACCCATCATGGCCCGCAGGCTATGAACGAATCACCATCTCCGAACCCGGCACCTACATGCCCATTATATGGGAGAGTTTCGACAGCTACCTAGAGAAAACAAACGATAAAGACCTCCAGCTATACAAACAAAGTTTGAAACAGGCTAAAGAAAACGGGCTTGTCCTTTCCAAACAAAAAACCGTATCAGATATCGATACAGCAATGCATCTGATAAACGACGTTTCGGTCTGGCACGGCTCTGCGCACAACCCTTGGACGCGCAAAATGCTTGAAAACTTTTCACTGGTTGACGGTACGTGGCTTGAGATCCACAAGGACGAAAAACTCGTCGGTTGCTGTGCAGTCCTCCGCGATAATAAATTCCAGATCGCCACGGCCCTAGGATTGGAAGATGACGTGCCGGGCGGATATTCCTTCCTTCTTTATTCGGCATTGCAGGATGCGTTCGAACACAAGGTCAGGCTCGTGCGCTTCGGAACCGGATCTTATGACGTAAAACGTCAGATGGGGTTTCACCTCGAGGATACGAACCACGCCATGATCTCAATGGCAAGCACAATGTCGCGCGCCATGAAACGCCTGCCATAGGATGAACAAGAAAACATGCTTTTAGGAATCCCGCAAGCCCTTGCAACACTGACAACCATCCTTCTTTTCTACTCCATGGATTTTCTGCTGATCCGCCGTTTTGATAAACAGCGTAAGGCTAGCGGCTCGGGACGTTCATGGAGCTTTACAATTTTTATCTTCTCGCTCGTTTCAATACTTATATTACAACCCATACTGATGCCTTCGATCGGATTCCAAACAACTGCAATATGGGGTTTAACTGCCCAACTCCTTGGGGGATTTTTGATTCTTGCTGCTCTTGTACTGCACGCCTGGTCGCGCACGCATTTACAACAATACTACGCCGAACGAGTCGAAGTCCAACCCAGCCATCAGGTCATCGATACAGGTCCGTATAAACTCATGCGTCACCCGGTTATCACGTCATTTTTTGGAATCGCAACCGGGCTGTTCCTCATCACTCCCGCACTGACAACCTTCGGGGCATTGCTCTATACGATCTGGGATTTCACCCGCGCCGCAAAACAGGAGGAAGACCTGCTCACAAAAACATTGCCCGGGTACGCGAACTACGCTCGTCGAACTCCCCGATTCCTGCCTCGACTTTCGAGAAGCCCATGATTTCCTTTGATCGATTTCTTGAGCTTAACGTCGAAGAGGTTGCCGCGCGTGTAAAAGAGTCAGGTCATAAGGTTGTTGTCTTCCCCGTCAATGGCACGCGTCGCTGGTTCATCCTCGAATATGCCGAGGAGATCGGTGACGACTTCTACGGGGCATACATGGAAGCCTCCATCAAGAATCATGTGGAATTATGTTCACTTCTATTCGATCATGGAATCCAAACGATCCTCGCCCCGGTCTTCGGGCGCGAACTCATGAACCGCGGCGACGAATACACCCGACGCGTCGGCATGGACGGACTCGTCCGCACCGCCACCGATAAAAAATATCTCGATTTTTACGAGAAGTACAATGTCCACGTCCGCTTTTATGGCGATTACCGCGATGTGCTGACGACGGCTGGATACGAAGATGTGCTTGGCTCGCTCGACAATGTAATGAAGTCTACAAAAAACAACAACGGCTTTGACCTATACTTCGGCGTATTCGCAGACGAAACAACAGACATCATCGCCCGCCTCTCGGTGGAACATTATCTTCTGCACGGCGCTGTTCCCGACAAAAGCGCCTTGGTACGAAAATTTTACGGCAAAGATCTGCCGCCCGTAAGTATCTTCATCGGGTTCGATAAACTCAGCGTGTTCGATATGCCTCTACTGGCAACCGGCGAGGAAGACTTGTATTTCTCCCTCAGTCCATCCCCTTATATGACCGAACATCAGTTGCGTGCAATTCTTTACGATCATCTTTATATCCGCCGTACACCCGAAACAGATTACACAAAACTGCCCTCAGAAGAATTGGACTGGTTAAGGAATTACTATCGCAACAACCAGAACCATGCTCTCGGGGTTGGCAAACTGAAATACAACCTTTGGTTCCCCGATACAGGAAATTCTTCATGACCGACCTTATTACAGACCTCATTGACCAGATCGGACCCGGTCACATGGCAAGCACCGCTTACGACGTTGCCTGGGTGGCACGGCTTGGAAAAATTGATTGGGATCTGAGCAGTAAAGCTCTCTCCTGGCTGATAGAAAACCAGCTCCCTGACGGCTCCTGGGGCGCCCTTGCGCCGATATACTATCACGACCGGGTTATATGTACGTTATCCGCTATGATTGCGCTCGCCTA
>DNDO01000127.1:0-4631 GCA_003484265.1 Anaerolineae bacterium | reverse complement strand
ACTCTGGGACTTCAAGGCGATCCAAATGGGGCAACTGTCGGATTTGAAATGATCGCACCTACTTTGACGGAGGAGGCTGAAAGATTGGGTCTTATCAAAAGTCAGGGAGACCGGATTTTGGGACGATTATCCAAACAGCGCGCACACAAACTTTCTTATCTCAAAGGCAAGATGATCAGCCGCAACGTCACGATGGCTTTCTCGTCCGAACTGGCAGGCGTGGACGGTCAACACATGCTCGACATTGAAAATCTTCAGGAGCCGAACGGGTCGATCGGGCTCAGCCCATCCGCCACCGCATACTTTGCCACTTATGTAAAAAAAGGTGATGTGCCATCCCTTAAGTATCTTCGTCAAACCCTCAAACCCGACGGGGGGCAGCCCAACGTATCCCCATTCGACATCTTTGAAGTTGCGTGGTCATTGTGGAATCTAAGCCTGATACCGGGAATTAAAAATCTGCCTAATCTCAAACCGCATCTTGAATTCCTTTCAAATGCCTGGAAACCGAAGCGCGGCGTTGCTTTCTCCACTGAGTATTCTGTAAGAGACAGCGACGACACCGTGATCACCTACAATGCATTGTTAAGGTACGGCATTGAAAAAGATATTGCCAGTGTGTTAGCATATGAAGAAGATGAGCACTTTCGATGTTTCGATCTCGAAGTCAACCCTTCCATCAGTGCCAACATCCATATCCTTGATGGTCTCCTTAATTCCGGGTTGACCAGAAGAAATTCCTCCGTGCAAAAGATCCTGCGCTTCTTACGATCCTCAAGAAATGACAACCATTACTGGGTGGATAAATGGCACGCATCAGCCTACTATCCCACTGCCCATGTGATTATCGCCTGCGCAGGTACGGCTAATGATCTGGTTGAGGACGCTGTCCAATGGCTCATTCAGTCGCAAAACAAGGACGGTTCCTGGGGCACCTACCTGCCGACTGCTGAAGAATCCGCATACGCGCTTCAGGCATTATGGGTTTGGAACGAGAAAGTCGCAAAGATTCCAAAGCGAGTCATGATGAACGGCGCTCGTTGGTTGAAGGAAAATATTGACAAACCTTATCCGCCGTTATGGATCGGTAAATGTTTATATAGTCCGCAGCTCGTCGTCCGCTCTGCGGTGGTCAGCGCGATGACGCTAACGTCGTAATCAATTATGAAATATCTGAATCGGTTCTTAAGCGTCCCCACGTCAGACCCTGACGAAGCACGCCGCGGAAGACTGCTCAACATTCTTGTTCTGAGCAATATCGGCGGCGCCCTGGCAGGTTTATTGCTTATCTTTATTGATAGCATTTGGGGACTGCAATTCAATGACCCGGAAACACGCGTCCTTCTAGTTGGCGCGCTTGTGGCATCTCTTGGCTTGTTGGGAATCTATCGAATGAATCGCCGCGCATCCACCCGCTTGGCTGCGCTTCTCTACCTATTGTTTCTTACCATCCTCTTCATATTTACGGATAATCCTGAAGAGCTTTCGAACGGACGCTCACTTTTTATATTCGTACTCCCCATTACCATATCAAGCCTGATCCTGTTGCCACAGGCAAGCTTTCTTTTTGCAACACTAAGCGGCGGGATTGTCGCCTGGCTGGCAACATCCATTGGACAGCCGGTTAATGTTTTCGCGATCATTGGTTTCTTCATGCTGGCGCTGGTCTCCTGGCTTTCGGCAAGCAGCCTGGAATCAGCCCTCAAAGATTTGCGTGTCATAAATGCCGATCTTGACGTGGTCGTCACCCAACGCACAGATGCGCTCGCTGAATCTCTGAATCGTGAACGTATAGAAGCTGGGCGGAATCAAGCAATTCTTAATTCGATCGTGGACGGCGTGATAGTCTTTGACACCAAATGGAATGCCACGCTGGCAAATCCCGCCATCCGGGGAATGTTAGAACTTCCTTTGGAGATGATCGTAAACAAAAACTTCCGCAATCTGATCGAGCATCCAAAACTTTCAGACCACAGCCGTAAGCTCCTGCTCGCAATGATCGAACACGACACACAACCTTTCAACTTCCGCATTGAATGGGGCGAGAAGACACTCTCCGTCAGCGCGGCGCAGGTTTACGATCTACGCAAGGAAGGAAATGTCAACATCGGTACAGTGACTGTCTTCCGCGATTTTACCCATGAAGCCGAAGTGGAAAGACTCAAAAGCACCTTCGTCGCCATCGTATCACACGAACTGCGGACACCTCTAAACGCTGTACTTGGTTACGCGGAAATGTTCAGGGAGGCGGTGTACGGCCCTATGAACGACAAGCAGGTCAATATGGCAGACCGAATAATCAAGAACACTGGACGTCTGCTCGAATTGATCAACGACCTTCTCGACCAGGCGCAAATGGAGTCGGGCAAGCTCACCATCAACTTGAGCCCAGTAAAGCCGTCCGAACTTCTCGAGACAGTGCATGGATTAATGGATAAGACCGCTTCTGATAAAAGCCTGAAACTGAACAGCGAAATTGATGAGAACCTCCCTGAAATCTTGATTGGCGACGGAGAGCGCCTGCAACAGGTCCTTGTCAATCTCGTCAGTAACGCCATAAAATACACTGCCAACGGTGAAGTGAGTATTCGCATGTTTCGCTCAGACTATGCAAAATGGGGCATCGAAGTCTCTGATACGGGACGTGGGATTCCTCATGCGGAGATCCCGCATATCTTCGAAACATTCCGCCAGGTTGAAGGCGCCGCAACCCGTACAAAGGGCGGATTCGGTCTCGGGCTCGCCATCGTCAAGCAACTGGTCAACTTGATGAATGGTGATATCCAGGTAACAAGCAAACTTGAAAAAGGAACGACCTTCACAATTATTCTGCCGTTGGTCATCCCGTAGCATTTTACGAATAGGAGAAATCATGAGTCAAATTGCATTAATAATCGAAGACGATGAAGACCTGGCGAACATTTTCGCCGAGGCATTGCGCGGTGTTGGATTCGAGGTAGAACACGCCACAGACGGAAAAGCAGCACAGGAAAAAATAAGGAACGAAGTTACGCCCTACCTTGTATTGCTCGACATGCACCTCCCTCACATCTCAGGTGCTGAGTTGTTGGATGAGATGAAAGCAGACGAAAGATTCGCCGGCACGACCATAATCATCACCACAGCCGATGCGCGTATGGGCGAGACCTATGGAGACAAGGCTGACTTCGTACTCATCAAACCGATCTCATTTGTTCAATTGAGGGATTTGACTGCAAGGTTAAAACCAAACCCTTAAATATAAAATAATTGCGAGATATGTATTTTCTCGCAATTATTCACAAAATATCATAAGGTGACAACCATTAATTAAAATGATTGTCACCTCGTTGCTTAATCGTAATACTCATAACAGGAGGTTTCCTCCCCGCTAGGGGTCTCAACCATCACGGGCCAATCAGTATCTTTAATTGTATAAGAATCCAACTGTTTATCGACTTTCATAAACATCATATCAGCAAACATACGGGATAAGTGGAATCCCTGCCAGGGGAGAAACTCATTAGTACGACGATCATACTGCTTGCAAACCAGCGCTGCACCTATCTTTTCCCGGACATTCTCAGGCAACAACTCATTCGTAAAGCCAGCCACAAGCGCAGGTACAGCGTCGTCGGATAGATCCAAAAAGTATTGGGCATCAAGGTCTGGGCGTTCTTGTGGAAAAGCACTGTCTACTGAACCGCTCAACTCGCGCTGAATGTTTTGCTTGACAATGAACCCGTCTACATTCAGGACACCAAGTGAGATTACAAATCCTAGCGAGGCTAGAATCATTGTCATCCCGATTGCTTGATCGCGGCGAAACAGTTCGAGAATGACCACAGTCACGAGCAATAATCCCAGCCAGATCATAAAGACATGCGTATATGTTCGTAAGCGCGAAAATCCGTAAGCGAATTCGTACAAAACCAGCCGCTGGAATGCGGAGACGAGCATTACAAGCACTAACACAACAAGCGTTACGCCTAGCCCTGAAAAAGTCTTCCGCTGTGTTTCGTTCTCACGTTTCGTAATCGCTCCCAGCCCAAGCAGCATAAGCAGACTAAAGAACGCCACTGTCACCAGTTCACCAAATCCTCTGCGTGCATACTCGGAAAATGTAAAACCTTCGATGCTGATGTTTGTGTGTCCGCCAAAAAAGTATTGGAACTGGATGACAACAAAAGCAAGGAACAAAACAATGACACTGCCCAACACAATCGCGGATTCAGTAAAGCCAAGGAACGGAGAGATCAAGGATTTCTCTTCCACCTCTTCGCCAGATTTTTGTGCAGCGTGCAGGTACGTCCCTGCGAGGGCGTAGGCGAAGACAAGGATGTAGACGAGTCGGAATATATATTCGGGAAGATTGTCGATATTGAATAACTCGATGAAATCTGTAAAACGGCTTTCAAAAACCGGGTCGGCGGCGGAGAGCAGGGATGCGAATATTGCAATGACGGGTAGGGCGATGACAATTCCACGCACCACGGGCCAAATGCGATTGCTTCGCTTCTCACCTAAAGATGGCTGCCTCTTTTTCACTTCTGTGCTGAATCCTAGAGGACGGGCAATCATACTTCCGAAGAGTTTTAGATAACCAAAGAAGTAATCGAGCAGTCCATAGCGAGGCCATTGACCGCCGAGGT
>DNDO01000191.1 GCA_003484265.1 Anaerolineae bacterium | reverse complement strand
AGGTGTGTACGCGGTGTAAAATTCGCCGCGGCGCAACATATGATCCACGACGGAGGGGATGTAGTGGTTATACATGCCTGCGCCGAGGAAGGACACCAGGTCGCTGCGCACGTTTTCGTTTGTCTGCGCGATTTCCGAAAGTTCTGCCATCGCTTCCATTTCGGTCAACGCGGCGGGTATGTCAAGCGTGGGGAAACGATGTTTGGCTGGAATGGCATCGAACAAGTCATCAAGTGACTTGACGCCAACCGCTTTAAGCATCGAATCCCGTTCGTGTGGGGAAGTTGGGATATAGGTCATATTACCTCCATGTCATTGTGAGAAGCGTTTTCTCCGACGAATCAATCTTAAGTATCGAGGAGATTACTTCGCTCTATCGGGCTCGCAACGACATATTGATTAGTGGCTTCTTTCCTCGCAGTGCTTCTCGTAAGCCGCCGCATCCATCACGTCGCCGGCAGCCCCGCCCTCTATTTGGATCATCCACGCTTCACCGAATGGATCGGAGTTAATGGCTTCGGGTTTGTCAGCGAGGTCTTTGTTGACGGCTGAAACTTTGCCGGATGCAGGCGAATAGATCTCTGCCGAGGCTTTCACAGACTCAACAGAAGCAATCGGCTTTCCTGCTTCTATCGTCTCGCCTTCTTCGACGAACAGCTCAACAAAGACTATGTCTGAAAGTTGATTTTGGGCGTAGTCCGTGATGCCGACTTTGCCGCTTGCGGGGTCGAACCATTCGTCTGACTTTGCATATTTCAAATTGGCTGGAGTATTCATCTTTTATTTCTCCTTATACAGATTTGGCGAATCAAAAAGGCGCACAAAATATATCGCGCGCCTCTGTAAGTGGACCTGAGAGATTAGTTGATTAGTCTTCTTGTCTTTTTTCCTGCTGGTCTTCCAGTCGCATAAACCAGGGGACGAGCGGACTATCGAAGTGGCAGACTAAAACCTTACACCGTCGGTATCCCGTGAGGGATTTTCCAGAGTTGAATCGAGTACAGGGTCCTTTTGCCTGAGAGTTTCGCCTGGACTCGCCAGTCACAGACTTGCACCTTCGGCGCTTATCAAAAGCCTAATAAGTCTCTTCCCTGTTGCTCGTTTAGTTGTTGCATCCATTTTATGGTCTAGAGGAGTGAGAGTCAAGAGGAGGAAGCTCATAATTTCGAAAAACTTCCGAAGCCTGTCAGGCTTCGGAAGTTTTATGCGTTATTTCTTTGCCACTTTTCGTGGTGCGCGCTTCGGTTTGGCAGGAGTCTCTTCGGATGCTGGTGCAGATTCTACTGAGGTGGAAGCAGGCTCAGAGTCCGGGGCAGATGCGGGTGGTTGAGGCGCGCTAGGGGGCGCCGTTGTAAGGGTCCCATTCAGGCGTGCAAAGTAGTCCTTGACCACTCCGTCGTTATAGAAGACCAATGACAGAATACCGACTGCCATCGAGAAGACGTTGCCAGTGAGGACTGACGCGATCTCGAACACGGCAATGTTCGTGGATGGCTTGATAATCTGCGGGGGATTGCTAAAAAGTTTCGCCGCGTAGATCAGTTCAAAGACGCCGAGAACGGTCGGCAGGAATGTGAAGGGTGTGCATATTACACCGACAATGGTTGCAAGAGCAGTGCCTGAAGCAATAAGCCCCCAAAACAAGTTAACTACGCCGCTGGCAAGGGTCGTCCAGGCAATGACATGGACAAGGGTGGGTTTTTGCAGGTTCATGAGTTTCTCCTAAAGATGATTTCATTTCCATATACGCCCCTAGATGAAATAGGTTGCAAAGCGATAATGTTTGGCGTAATCGATTAATCTGGTGTCCCGGATGCTTTTACATCTTTCAAATTCAATTGCAAAGTTGTCCGCCCGTTCCACTCGTTGGCTTCGAGGGTGAACATCACGTCCACACGCGCGGGCAGATTATCTTTGAGGTGCCCGATGCGGAAGCCGATGCTATCATGGGAAGCGCCGCGTGAATCTTCAAGTGACAGCTTGAGATGTCTGCCCTCGGCGCCGACAGTGCGGGAGGATTTGACTTTGACATCTCGTGCGACAAAAACCGCGCCTGGATTCCCATAACCGGTTGGCTCCAGATAATCGAGATGATTCAACACTTCAAAATTCATCTCCTCAAGCGAGACTTCCATGTCGGCGGTAAGCGTGTGGCGCAGGTCTTTGCCTTCAAGTTGTTCCTTTGCGATATCTTTGAGACGTGCAACGAACTTGGGAAGGTTCTCATTCTTGGCAGTGAAGCCCGCCGCTGCGGCATGACCTCCATGACGGACGAGTAGATCCTTGCACTGGTCGAGCGCATCCGTGATGTGGAACTCGGGGATGGATCGGCATGAGCCGCGCGTTTCATCCGGTCCCTGGGAAGCGACAACTGCCGGCCGGTAATAGCTTTCGGTCAATCGAGAAGCGGCAAGACCGACAACTCCCGGGTTGAAATCCTCATGCGCGGCAAATAGCAGAAATGCATTGGGGTCTTCGCCAATTGCGATCTCCTCCGCCTGTTGTTGCATGGATTTGGTGATGGTCTGCCGTTGTTTATTCTGAATATCGAGCTGCTGGGCGAGTTGACCGGCGCGCATGAAGTCTGATGTGGTTAGTAATTCTAGCGAAGCCAGCGCAGATTCAAGCCTGCCTGAGGCGTTGAGGCGGGGTCCCAACATGAAGCCGATGTTCCCTGCAGTGATCTTTTCTATTTTTGTATTGGCGACACCTGCGAGTGAAAAAAGTCCCTGACGTTTTGTCTCACGAATCTGCCTGAGTCCCTTACGGACGAGGACTCTGTTTTCACCGACAAGAGGCGCCAGATCGGCTACAGTCCCGAGTGCAACGAGATCAAGCAGGTCGGTTAATTGAAAGTTAGTGATCGACTGTCGATTGCTAAATAAAGCTTCGGCGATCTTGAACGCTATTCCCACGCCAGCCATATCCTTGTCTGGATACATGTCGCCTTGTTGTTTTGGGTTGATCACGGCGAGAGCGGGAGGGAGGTTCTCGCCGTCAGGGTGATGGTGATCGCTGATAATCAGATCCAGCCCGATGGTCTGGGCATGACGCGCTTCGTCTGGCGAGCGGATTCCGCAATCAACAGTGATGACCAGTTTGATGCCGTCCGCTTTTAATGAATCCAATGCGTCTGGGTTAAGACCATAGCCTTCATCGAATCGATTAGGAATGTAGCCGCGCACATTTGCGCCGAGACCTTCCAATGCCTGCACGAGGAGCGCTGTGGATGTGACGCCATCCACGTCGTAATCTCCATAGATCGCAATCGGCTCCTTGTCGTCAAGGGCGTGATTGATTCTGTCCACGGCGGGTTGCATGCCGAACAATTGAAATGGGTCGGTGTTCGATATCGGTTCTGCTTTGAGGAAAGCGCGCGCTTCGGCATCGGCGGCATAACCGCGATTGAAGAGGATTTGCTTGAGAATGGACGGAAATTTTTCGAGCGCTTTTTCAGCTTGCGGCGTGATCGGAGGTTGTATGACCCAGCGTTTGTTGTGCATTAAGTGAGAGTCCAATCAATTTAGATGTGTATTCGCGACGAATTATTTATTCAGTATAAACTGTGATTGGGGTGGGGAGCAAGTGTATAATATCGGTTGAGGAGCCGCCATGTATGTTCTGAGACCCGATGAAAAAACGACCCCGGTCATGTTGTACTCACAGGATACCTTGGTACGCGGTGAAGTGGTTACCAAACAGGCTGTTTTGCGTGTGAACATCTGGCTGCGCACCGATGGCGCGCCGAAATATATGCACGTCCTCAAACCGCAGGTGATCGTCTTTGGCGGCGCGACCGTAAAACCGCTAACGTTCCCTGAGATCTATTTTCCAACTTCGCAATTGATCGGATTCCATACCCTGCCTCCCATCGATGAACCATTGGATTATGAAGCGGATGAAGCCAACCGCATGATGGAGGATGTGCAGATTTTGCTCGGCACCTTTATAGTGAAGGGAAAGATCCGGGTCTCGACTCAGACCGAACTTGCCGCCAGTTTGGAAGTGGCGCGACTCTCGTGGCTTTCCTTATATGACGTGGAGATAGTCAATCCCTACCTGCCTCAAATGCCGCCACTGCATGTGCCGATGATGCTGGTCAATCCGGAGCATGTTGCGTTTGGGATTGGGG